>NZ_CP024123.1:3910000-4283411 GCF_002736105.1 Solibacillus sp. R5-41
ATTCTCACCCGTCTTTCGCTACTCATACCGGCATTCTCACTTCTAAGCGCTCCACCAGTCCTTCCGGTCTGACTTCAACGCCCTTAGAACGCTCTCCTACCACGCATCCATACGGATGCATCCACAGCTTCGGTGAATCGTTTAGCCCCGATAAATTTTCGGCGCAGCGTCACTCGACCAGTGAGCTATTACGCACTCTTTAAATGGTGGCTGCTTCTAAGCCAACATCCTGGTTGTCTAAGCAACGCCACATCCTTTTCCACTTAACGATTACTTTGGGACCTTAGCTGGTGGTCTGGGCTGTTTCCCTCTTGACTACGGATCTTATCACTCGCAGTCTGACTCCCGTGTATAAATATCTGGCATTCGGAGTTTGTCTGAATTCGGTAAAGCGAGATGCCCCCCTAGTCCAAACAGTGCTCTACCTCCAGTATTCTCAATCACGAGGCTAGCCCTAAAGCTATTTCGGAGAGAACCAGCTATCTCCAGGTTCGATTGGAATTTCTCCGCTACCCACACCTCATCCCCGCACTTTTCAACGTGCGTGGGTTCGGGCCTCCAGTAAGTGTTACCTCACCTTCACCCTGGACATGGGTAGATCACCTGGTTTCGGGTCTACGACCACGTACTAATTCGCCCTATTCAGACTCGCTTTCGCTGCGGCTCCGTCTCATCAACTTAACCTCGCACGTAATCGTAACTCGCCGGTTCATTCTACAAAAGGCACGCTATCACCCATTAACGGGCTCTAACTACTTGTAGGCACACGGTTTCAGGATCTATTTCACTCCCCTTCCGGGGTGCTTTTCACCTTTCCCTCACGGTACTGGTTCACTATCGGTCACTAGGTAGTATTTAGCCTTGGGAGATGGTCCTCCCAGATTCCGACGGAATTTCACGTGTTCCGCCGTACTCAGGATACATTCAAGAGGGAATGAGGTTTCACTTACAGGGCTTTTACCTTCTATGGCGGGCCTTTCCAAGCCGCTTCAACTATCTCATTCTTTTGTAACTCCGTATAGAATGTCCTACAACCCCAAAGAGCAAGCTCTTTGGTTTGGGCTCTTCCCGTTTCGCTCGCCGCTACTCAGGGAATCGAATTTTCTTTCTGTTCCTGCAGGTACTTAGATGTTTCAGTTCCCTGCGTCTGTCCTCAACACGCTATGTATTCACGTGAAGATACTATGTGATTAAACATAGTGGGTTCCCCCATTCGGAAATCTCTGGATCAAAGCTTACTTACAGCTCCCCAAAGCATATCGGTGTTAGTGCCGTCCTTCTTCGACTCCTAGTGCCAAGGCATCCACCGTGCGCCCTTATTAACTTAACCAATAAGTTACACTTACTCAGATGAGTAAGATTTTAAAAGATTGCACGATCAATTTCTTGATCATTTGTTTGTTTATTGCTTTCAATGTCGTTTTATCCAGTTTTCAAAGAACAAGTTTTGAAGTATTTCATCATAAAGATGAACCTTCAAAACTGAACAGCAAACGTTAATGTTTCATTCCATAAGGAATGATTCCGAATATATCCTTAGAAAGGAGGTGATCCAGCCGCACCTTCCGATACGGCTACCTTGTTACGACTTCACCCCAATCATCTATCCCACCTTCGGCGGCTGGCTCCATAAAGGTTACCCCACCGACTTCGGGTGTTACAAACTCTCGTGGTGTGACGGGCGGTGTGTACAAGGCCCGGGAACGTATTCACCGCGGCATGCTGATCCGCGATTACTAGCGATTCCGGCTTCATGTAGGCGAGTTGCAGCCTACAATCCGAACTGAGAACGGTTTTATCGGATTAGCTCCCCCTCGCGGGTTGGCAACCGTTTGTACCGTCCATTGTAGCACGTGTGTAGCCCAGGTCATAAGGGGCATGATGATTTGACGTCATCCCCACCTTCCTCCGGTTTGTCACCGGCAGTCTCCTTAGAGTGCCCAACTAAATGATGGCAACTAAGAATAAGGGTTGCGCTCGTTGCGGGACTTAACCCAACATCTCACGACACGAGCTGACGACAACCATGCACCACCTGTCACCGTTGTCCCCGAAGGGAAAACTGTATCTCTACAGTGGTCAATGGGATGTCAAGACCTGGTAAGGTTCTTCGCGTTGCTTCGAATTAAACCACATGCTCCACCGCTTGTGCGGGCCCCCGTCAATTCCTTTGAGTTTCAGTCTTGCGACCGTACTCCCCAGGCGGAGTGCTTAATGCGTTAGCTGCAGCACTGAGGGGCGGAAACCCCCCAACACTTAGCACTCATCGTTTACGGCGTGGACTACCAGGGTATCTAATCCTGTTTGCTCCCCACGCTTTCGCGCCTCAGTGTCAGTTACAGACCAGATAGTCGCCTTCGCCACTGGTGTTCCTCCAAATCTCTACGCATTTCACCGCTACACTTGGAATTCCACTATCCTCTTCTGCACTCAAGTTTCCCAGTTTCCAATGACCCTCCACGGTTGAGCCGTGGGCTTTCACATCAGACTTAAGAAACCACCTGCGCGCGCTTTACGCCCAATAATTCCGGACAACGCTTGCCACCTACGTATTACCGCGGCTGCTGGCACGTAGTTAGCCGTGGCTTTCTAACAAGGTACCGTCAAGGTAGCGCCAGTTACTACGCTACTTGTTCTTCCCTTGCAACAGAGTTTTACGAACCGAAATCCTTCTTCACTCACGCGGCGTTGCTCCATCAGACTTTCGTCCATTGTGGAAGATTCCCTACTGCTGCCTCCCGTAGGAGTCTGGGCCGTGTCTCAGTCCCAGTGTGGCCGATCACCCTCTCAGGTCGGCTACGCATCGTTGCCTTGGTGAGCCGTTACCTCACCAACTAGCTAATGCGCCGCGGGCCCATCCTGTAGTGATAGCCGAAACCATCTTTTAACTTTCGAACATGAGCTCAAAAGTGTTATTCGGTATTAGCCCCGGTTTCCCGGAGTTATCCCAATCTACAGGGTAGGTTACCCACGTGTTACTCACCCGTCCGCCGCTAACTTCCAAAGGATGCAAGCATCCAATGAAAGTCCGCTCGACTTGCATGTATTAGGCACGCCGCCAGCGTTCGTCCTGAGCCAGGATCAAACTCTCCATAAAAGTTAGTTTGAAAGCTCATTTGCTTTGCTAGCGTATCAACATAAAGTTGATATCTATGTTTTGTTTAAGTTCATCACTTAAACGTTTAAATCATTAACGTTTGCTTGTTCAGTTTTCAAGGTTCATTTTGTTGTCTCTCTAAGTGACAACTTTATTATTATAACACATTTGAATATATCGTGTCAACAACTTTTTTATAAATTGTTTTTCACTTTAGCAACATTTAAAGCCTCCGACTTTTCAGTGGTTTTAAATGTGCGAAGCGATGTCCTACTCTCACAGGGGGAAGCCCCCAACTACCATCGGCGCTAAAGAGCTTAACTTCCGTGTTCGGTATGGGAACGGGTGTGACCTCTTTGCCATCATCACTTCACTATGAAAGATTGTTCTTTCAAAACTGGATAAACGTTTCATTGAAATTGTGCAATAAATTGTGGTTAAGTCCTCGACCGATTAGTATTCGTCAGCTCCATATGTCGCCACACTTCCACCTCGAACCTATCTACCTGATCGTCTTTCAGGGGTCTTACTTACTTGCGTAATGGGAAATCTCATCTTGAGGGGGGCTTCATGCTTAGATGCTTTCAGCACTTATCCCGTCCACACATAGCTACCCAGCGATGCCTTTGGCAAGACAACTGGTACACCAGCGGTGTGTCCATCCCGGTCCTCTCGTACTAAGGACAGCTCCTCTCAAATTTCCTACGCCCACGACGGATAGGGACCGAACTGTCTCACGACGTTCTGAACCCAGCTCGCGTACCGCTTTAATGGGCGAACAGCCCAACCCTTGGGACCGACTACAGCCCCAGGATGCGATGAGCCGACATCGAGGTGCCAAACCTCCCCGTCGATGTGGACTCTTGGGGGAGATAAGCCTGTTATCCCCGGGGTAGCTTTTATCCGTTGAGCGATGGCCCTTCCATGCGGAACCACCGGATCACTAAGCCCGTCTTTCGACCCTGCTCGACTTGTAGGTCTCGCAGTCAAGCTCCCTTATGCCTTTACACTCTACGAATGATTTCCAACCATTCTGAGGGAACCTTTGGGCGCCTCCGTTACTCTTTAGGAGGCGACCGCCCCAGTCAAACTGTCCGCCTGACACTGTCTCCTACCCCGTTAAGGGGCATGGGTTAGAAGTTCAATACAACCAGGGTAGTATCCCACTGACGCCTCCTTCGAAGCTGGCGCTCCGAGATCTCTGGCTCCTACCTATCCTGTACAAGTTGTACCAAAATTCAATATCAGGCTACAGTAAAGCTCCACGGGGTCTTTCCGTCCTGTCGCGGGTAACCTGCATCTTCACAGGTACTATAATTTCACCGAGTCTCTCGTTGAGACAGTGCCCAGATCGTTACGCCTTTCGTGCGGGTCGGAACTTACCCGACAAGGAATTTCGCTACCTTAGGACCGTTATAGTTACGGCCGCCGTTTACTGGGGCTTCAATTCGTAGCTTCGCTTGCGCTAACCACTCCTCTTAACCTTCCAGCACCGGGCAGGCGTCAGCCCCTATACTTCACCTTACGGTTTTGCAGAGACCTGTGTTTTTGCTAAACAGTCGCCTGGGCCTATTCACTGCGGCTCTCGTGCGCTTGCACGCTCAAGAGCACCCCTTCTCCCGAAGTTACGGGGTCATTTTGCCGAGTTCCTTAACGAGAGTTCTCTCGCACACCTTAGGATTCTCTCCTCGACTACCTGTGTCGGTTTGCGGTACGGGCACCTCTCACCTCGATAGAGGCTTTTCTTGGCAGTGTGAAATCAGGAACTTCGTCCATACGGACTCGTCATCACAGCTCAACGTATCAGTGTGCGGATTTGCCTACACACACGCCTTACTGCTTGAACAGAGACAACCAACGCTCTGCTTACCCTATCCTACTGCGTCCCCCCATTTCTCAAACGGTGAGGAGGTGGTACAGGAATATCAACCTGTTGTCCATCGCCTACGCCTATCGGCCTCGGCTTAGGTCCCGACTAACCCTGAGCGGACGAGCCTTCCTCAGGAAACCTTAGTCATACGGTGGACGGGATTCTCACCCGTCTTTCGCTACTCATACCGGCATTCTCACTTCTAAGCGCTCCACCAGTCCTTCCGGTCTGACTTCAACGCCCTTAGAACGCTCTCCTACCACGCATCCATACGGATGCATCCACAGCTTCGGTGAATCGTTTAGCCCCGATAAATTTTCGGCGCAGCGTCACTCGACCAGTGAGCTATTACGCACTCTTTAAATGGTGGCTGCTTCTAAGCCAACATCCTGGTTGTCTAAGCAACGCCACATCCTTTTCCACTTAACGATTACTTTGGGACCTTAGCTGGTGGTCTGGGCTGTTTCCCTCTTGACTACGGATCTTATCACTCGCAGTCTGACTCCCGTGTATAAATATCTGGCATTCGGAGTTTGTCTGAATTCGGTAAAGCGAGATGCCCCCCTAGTCCAAACAGTGCTCTACCTCCAGTATTCTCAATCACGAGGCTAGCCCTAAAGCTATTTCGGAGAGAACCAGCTATCTCCAGGTTCGATTGGAATTTCTCCGCTACCCACACCTCATCCCCGCACTTTTCAACGTGCGTGGGTTCGGGCCTCCAGTAAGTGTTACCTCACCTTCACCCTGGACATGGGTAGATCACCTGGTTTCGGGTCTACGACCACGTACTAATTCGCCCTATTCAGACTCGCTTTCGCTGCGGCTCCGTCTCATCAACTTAACCTCGCACGTAATCGTAACTCGCCGGTTCATTCTACAAAAGGCACGCTATCACCCATTAACGGGCTCTAACTACTTGTAGGCACACGGTTTCAGGATCTATTTCACTCCCCTTCCGGGGTGCTTTTCACCTTTCCCTCACGGTACTGGTTCACTATCGGTCACTAGGTAGTATTTAGCCTTGGGAGATGGTCCTCCCAGATTCCGACGGAATTTCACGTGTTCCGCCGTACTCAGGATACATTCAAGAGGGAATGAGGTTTCACTTACAGGGCTTTTACCTTCTATGGCGGGCCTTTCCAAGCCGCTTCAACTATCTCATTCTTTTGTAACTCCGTATAGAATGTCCTACAACCCCAAAGAGCAAGCTCTTTGGTTTGGGCTCTTCCCGTTTCGCTCGCCGCTACTCAGGGAATCGAATTTTCTTTCTGTTCCTGCAGGTACTTAGATGTTTCAGTTCCCTGCGTCTGTCCTCAACACGCTATGTATTCACGTGAAGATACTATGTGATTAAACATAGTGGGTTCCCCCATTCGGAAATCTCTGGATCAAAGCTTACTTACAGCTCCCCAAAGCATATCGGTGTTAGTGCCGTCCTTCTTCGACTCCTAGTGCCAAGGCATCCACCGTGCGCCCTTATTAACTTAACCAATAAGTTACACTTACTCAGATGAGTAAGATTTTAAAAGATTGCACGATCAATTTCTTGATCATTTGTTTGTTTATTGCTTTCAATGTCGTTTTATCCAGTTTTCAAAGAACAAGTTTTGAAGTATTTCATCATAAAGATGAACCTTCAAAACTGAACAGCAAACGTTAATGTTTCATTCCATAAGGAATGATTCCGAATATATCCTTAGAAAGGAGGTGATCCAGCCGCACCTTCCGATACGGCTACCTTGTTACGACTTCACCCCAATCATCTATCCCACCTTCGGCGGCTGGCTCCATAAAGGTTACCCCACCGACTTCGGGTGTTACAAACTCTCGTGGTGTGACGGGCGGTGTGTACAAGGCCCGGGAACGTATTCACCGCGGCATGCTGATCCGCGATTACTAGCGATTCCGGCTTCATGTAGGCGAGTTGCAGCCTACAATCCGAACTGAGAACGGTTTTATCGGATTAGCTCCCCCTCGCGGGTTGGCAACCGTTTGTACCGTCCATTGTAGCACGTGTGTAGCCCAGGTCATAAGGGGCATGATGATTTGACGTCATCCCCACCTTCCTCCGGTTTGTCACCGGCAGTCTCCTTAGAGTGCCCAACTAAATGATGGCAACTAAGAATAAGGGTTGCGCTCGTTGCGGGACTTAACCCAACATCTCACGACACGAGCTGACGACAACCATGCACCACCTGTCACCGTTGTCCCCGAAGGGAAAACTGTATCTCTACAGTGGTCAATGGGATGTCAAGACCTGGTAAGGTTCTTCGCGTTGCTTCGAATTAAACCACATGCTCCACCGCTTGTGCGGGCCCCCGTCAATTCCTTTGAGTTTCAGTCTTGCGACCGTACTCCCCAGGCGGAGTGCTTAATGCGTTAGCTGCAGCACTGAGGGGCGGAAACCCCCCAACACTTAGCACTCATCGTTTACGGCGTGGACTACCAGGGTATCTAATCCTGTTTGCTCCCCACGCTTTCGCGCCTCAGTGTCAGTTACAGACCAGATAGTCGCCTTCGCCACTGGTGTTCCTCCAAATCTCTACGCATTTCACCGCTACACTTGGAATTCCACTATCCTCTTCTGCACTCAAGTTTCCCAGTTTCCAATGACCCTCCACGGTTGAGCCGTGGGCTTTCACATCAGACTTAAGAAACCACCTGCGCGCGCTTTACGCCCAATAATTCCGGACAACGCTTGCCACCTACGTATTACCGCGGCTGCTGGCACGTAGTTAGCCGTGGCTTTCTAACAAGGTACCGTCAAGGTAGCGCCAGTTACTACGCTACTTGTTCTTCCCTTGCAACAGAGTTTTACGAACCGAAATCCTTCTTCACTCACGCGGCGTTGCTCCATCAGACTTTCGTCCATTGTGGAAGATTCCCTACTGCTGCCTCCCGTAGGAGTCTGGGCCGTGTCTCAGTCCCAGTGTGGCCGATCACCCTCTCAGGTCGGCTACGCATCGTTGCCTTGGTGAGCCGTTACCTCACCAACTAGCTAATGCGCCGCGGGCCCATCCTGTAGTGATAGCCGAAACCATCTTTTAACTTTCGAACATGAGCTCAAAAGTGTTATTCGGTATTAGCCCCGGTTTCCCGGAGTTATCCCAATCTACAGGGTAGGTTACCCACGTGTTACTCACCCGTCCGCCGCTAACTTCCAAAGGATGCAAGCATCCAATGAAAGTCCGCTCGACTTGCATGTATTAGGCACGCCGCCAGCGTTCGTCCTGAGCCAGGATCAAACTCTCCATAAAAGTTAGTTTGAAAGCTCATTTGCTTTGCTAGCGTATCAACATAAAGTTGATATCTATGTTTTGTTTAAGTTCATCACTTAAACGTTTAAATCATTAACGTTTGCTTGTTCAGTTTTCAAGGTTCATGTTGTCGCTTGTTTTGAACGACTGTTTAATACTTTAAAGCAGTTGAACTTTTTTGTCAACAACTTTTTATTTTATTTTTTCGTTGTTTGCGTTTGTGTCGCAGCAACGTGTTTAAATATACACCCTAAACCAATCACATTGCAACCCTTTTTTAAAAGAAAAAATATTCAAATTCTTATAAAACCAACTGAATTGAGTTTCTTCCTATTATATATACGGTAAAGTGTTTTTACTTGTCGCCTCTATTTTAATATTAAATCCTCTTACATATGGAATTACCATCCATCGTTTCATTTAACATATTGTTTCTTCACACTTTCTATCAGTTTAATTTTACTTCCGCAAACTATACCTATATATCGTTCCAATCTAATTAATTCATTTAGACCTCGACATACTCAATTAATAAAGATACAAAAAATCAATTTGGCTTTCTTCTATATAAAAAAACTGCGAAATCAAAATCGATTCCACAGCTTTGTGTTTTTCTTATAAGAAGATAAAGTAACCTAAGAAGATTAAGAACATACCATACATGATTGGATGAATTTCTTTACTACGACCTGCTACTAACATAGTGATTGGGTAGAATAAGAAACCAATTGCGATACCTGTTGCGATTGAGTAACCCAGTGGCATACATAGGATAACTAAAAATGCTGGAATCGCAATTTCAATCTTGTCCCATTCAATCAATCGTAATGAAGATACCATTAATGCACCTACGATAATTAATGCCGGTGCAGTTACTGCTGATGTTACAACTGCTAATAATGGAGAAATAAATAATGCTAATAAGAATAAAATACCTGTTACAACTGAAGCAAAACCTGTACGAGCTCCTGCTGCTACACCGGCAGTAGATTCAACGTAAGAAGTTGTTGTTGATGTACCAAAAATTGCACCTGTTACTGTTGCTAATGCATCTGCTAATAATGCACGTCCTGCACGAGGTAATTTATTATCTTTTACTAAACCTGCTTGCCCTGCTACAGCCATTAATGTACCTGCTGTATCAAAGAAGTCTACGAATAAGAAAGTTAGAACGACAATAAGAAAGTCCATATTGAAAATTAAGCTTGTGTTTGCAAATGCATCAAATGCTGCACCAAATGTTGGCGAAACATCCGGAATACTTGAGAAGAACTTTTCTGGTACTTTTACTAAACCGAAGATCATACCAGCAATAGCTGTAATAACCATCCCGTAGAAAATACCACCGTTAATTTTTTTAGCCATGAAGATTGCTGTGATAACTACACCGAATACTGCTAATAATGCGTTTCCTGATGTTACATCACCAAGTTTTACTAAAGTAGCATCGTCAGCTACGATAATACCTGACCCTTGGAACCCTACAAATGTAATGAATAAACCAATACCAGCACCTACTGCATATTTCATTTGAGCTGGAATTGCGTTGATAATCGTTTCACGTAAACCACTTAATGATAGAAGTATGAAAATTACCCCTGAGAATAAAACACCAGTTAATGCTGTTTCCCAAGCCATTCCCATTCCTAATACTACCGAGAAAGCAAAGAATGCGTTAAGTCCCATACCCGGCGCTAGTGCTATCGGGTATCTTGCAATTAGCCCCATAAATAAACTACCCACTGCAGCTGCAAGTGCCGTTGCTACGAATACTGCATTATAATCCATACCTGCTGCAGATAGCATTCCTGGGTTTACTGCTAAAATATAAGCCATTGATAGGAATGTTGTTAATCCACCAAGCGTTTCCTTGCGATAATTTGTTCCAAGTTTCTCAAACTCGAAATATTTTTTCATTGTGAAATGTTCCTCCAAGTTGTCGTCTTACAACAGTTTGAGTTCATAGAATCCTTCAAATCAAAAAGACACGCAAAGCAAAATGCTGCATGTCTACGATTTAAGGCCAAATAAGAGTTCGTATCATATAGAAACGAAGAATCCTATTTTTAAATCGTAGTCGAATCATTTATGGTGATTCGGTAGAAACTCACGGGCCATATTCCCGACATTATACGACGACGTATTTGATTTATGTTAGTAATATATCATTTAGCTATTTTAATTTCAAGCTTATTTCCGAACATTTTTATATTTTTATATAATATAGTTCGTAAAAATATCTAAATATCCATTTTTTTCGATAATTTATTGGATTTTTAATAGAATATGCAAAAAAGTGGACATTTTAAAATTACTTTTATATACTTAGTTACGTAATGTAACTTAAATTGGAGGTAATAAAATGAAAGTAGTAGCAATTGTCGGAAGTATCCGCAAAGAATCGTACAATTTACAACTCGCAAAGCATATTCAATCACACTATGCAGATCAATTTGAAGTGGAAATTTTAGATTTAAAGCCACTCCCTATGTACAACCAAGATGAAGAATTAAACCCATCGCAGGAAGTAGTAGATTTTAAAGCGAAAATAAAAGCTGCGGATGCCGTACTTTGGGTGACACCTGAATACAATTCAACAATTCCTGGTGTATTAGGGAATGCAATTGACTGGATAAGCCGCGTCGATAAAGTAATGCACGGGAAACCATCTATAATTATGGGCGCTTCTATGGGGGCATTAGGCACAGTTAAGGCGCAAATGCATTTACGGGATATTTTATTTGCAAGCGGCTTAAATTCACCGTTATTACCAATGAATGAAGTTTACGTTGGTGCGGCACATACAAAATTTAATGAGCAAGGCCAACTAGTAGATGAATCTACTGTGAAATTCATTGATTCTGTTATTGTAAACTTCCAAGAATGGATGAAAAACTTTAACTGATAGATAAAAAGGATGTCCGAATAAAACTTTCGGGCATCCTTCTTATTAACGAAGTAGCTGGTGAAGCAACCGGTGATTTTCTTCATAAAAACGTTGATTTTTCTCAATACCTCGGCGAACACACCAACCAATCGAATTAAAGGCATCCGCAAAACGATAAAATGGCAATACGTTATTTAAATCAATTAACGGACGCAAACTATTATACCCTTCTTGATAAGCTGCATCTAATTTCGCATCAAAACGCAGGAAATCTCGTTTCAGCTTGGTGAAATCCACTTCTGTCGCACCAAATCGAACACTTTCAAAATCAATGACCCCTGATACACTTTCACCATCAACAATGATATTTGCTGGACGAAAATCCATATGAACAAAGCTCGGTCCTTCTGGCATCGGCAACCCCTGTTTCATCCTTTCAAATTGCGCGATGGCTTGCTCGACTGTTTGTTTAGTCAACACTTTTTGAACATCCTCTGCAAAACTATAAAATTGACGGCCAATAAAATCCGGCCAATTTTCAAATTCATTTTGGATTGCATGAACTTCCATTTGTTCTGTGAATATCACTTCATGCAACGATGCATGTAATTTCCCCACTTCATAGGCAGTTCGCGGAGTAGCTGTATTCACCGATAAAGGCGCCCCCTTTAAAGAGGACAGCAAAAATGCTCCAGGGCATGTTTCATCGCCTTGCCAGTAATCTATAAGTTTTGGCGTCGCCACACGATTTTGTAATAACTGATACGCTTCTAATTCTCGCTCAAACTTCACCTTTGTATACGGAATTTTCAAATAGACCTCTTCACCATGAAGTAACGTGATTTTATAGACGGTCGAGCTATGAGAATCTTGCACATCTGATATTGCTGTATACGAAAGTTGAAATTGCTGTACTATCTTTTGCATATCTATCTCTCCCCTTCTCTTATCAATTGTACCTTAGCGTTTTTGCGTACAGATTTTTTTCGACCACACTCGAAAAACTCCCCTAAAAAATCTGTGACATCCGCCGGGCCAATTAACTTATTTCAGTGCATTTTTAATATTAACTCCCCACTTATAGAAATAGAGAACTTCAGCTGAAGCAAGTTAAAAAGGCAGCTTGAATGAAATCAAACTGCCCTTTCTACGTTATTCAAATGCGATCGGATACTTCTTCATCTTTAAATACATCATGAAGATGGTCGTTAAACCTAAGCTAAACAAACCAAATACTAACCCCGTAATCGGTAAACCAAACCAGTCCAGTAATGCCCCCGTGGAAAGTAGGACTACTTGAAATAATGTTTGATCAATCATATTACGGAAGGCAAAGAAGCGGCCGTGAAACTCCCCCGGAACTTCTTTTTGGAAAATTGTCATCGTCGTTGGGAAGAAACAGCCGACTACTAAACCAAACATACCAAAAATAACAACATTCATCATTTCAATTGTTGAGAAATAAAGAAGGGATTGTAGGAAGCCAATGAAAAGCGCTAAACCAAACATCATCGTTCCCGTGCGTAGCTTCATCCCAACATATTTCACTGCGATGGCACCTACCATAAACCCAATGCCTTCAGCTGTATAGAGCAAGCCCGAAATACTTGTTGAGTCATGCATCTGTGAAATTTTCATAATCATCAAGTTGAACGATCCTAAAAACAAAATCGGCACGACAATTAATACTAACGTAACAAGTACAACCGGATACTGTTTTAATATGGGTAGTACTTCTTTAAAGCTGCCACTATCTTTCGTTTTCGCTATTGACTTTGTATCTTCCTCTTCAATTTTCAGATTTAATAATACAAAGACCATCGCAATGTACATAATAAGTGAAATGACATACAGCCAAATTAGATCCGCATAGGCTACAAACACACCTGCAGCCGCTGCACCAATAATTCGGGAAAGCGTCCTTACATTCATATGCCAGCCATTCAATGTAAGCAGATCTTTTTTGTCAACGATCTTAGGAATGACCGACTGCAATGCCGGCATGAAAAAGGTCGCGGCAATTTGCAAAGCTATTAAAAAGACAACCATTAATAGCACAGAATCAAAGACAATCGCGGCAAACATAATAAATACCGTCACCACTCGTGCAATGGACGACGCGATAAGCACTTTCTTTTTACTACTGGCATCAATAATTTCCCCAGCCATTGGTGCGACCATAACTCCCGCTAGCATACCGATTGCTAAAATGACAGATTTATAAAAATCGGAAGGCACAAATTCGGTCATAAAGGCAAGGTTTCCGATAATCCCCGCCCACAAACCAAGCCCGACGACAAATTCGCCAATGAGCACAATCCACACATTTCGATTACGCCACATTCTCTTTACCTCCTTAAAAGTCCACTTCTTACCATTTTATAAAACTTCGGGACACTAAACAATATGAAATTAAAAAGGGCGGATTTTCTTATACATCGCTGTTTTGATTATCCACCCTCACTCTATTTCCATTTATTTAACAATTAATAATTTAATATGCTACAATTTTAGTGTAACAGTATTTTCCAATTCGGTTTATAACAACAGAAGGGTCGGTGAGGATCAATGGGGTTTTTAATATTTTTCTTAGTAGTGATATTAGTTTTTACCGCGTTGTCATTAGAACGTATTTTAAAAGATATACGGGATCAAAATAAGGAAATTATCGAAATTTTAAAGAAAGGCAACTCGGATAGAGAGGATTTTGAGACTAAAGATTAATTTGAATTATTCCTAGCTGACCAAAAATATATCAATGGGCACTTTGTTTAAGTAGGATCTTTATTCATTTTTAAAGTAGGTGAAATAATGGCAGAAATTAAAGTAGCAATTAAAGGTGTTTTGATAAAAAATAATAAAATGTTAATTGTGAAGCGCTCTGCTTTTGATGAAACAGGGGCAGGCACATGGGAAAGCGTTGGCGGAGTTTTGCAATTTGGCGAATCATTTGAGGTCGCTTTAAAACGAGAATTCCTTGAAGAGGCTGGTTTGAATATTAGCGTAAGCACGCATCTTTTCTCCACAACATTTTTAACTAAAAAAACAAGACAAATTGTACTTCTAACATTTCTTTGTGAATGTCAAAATGATGAAATATCTCTTTCAGATGAACATGAGCAATTTATGTGGGCTACCAAAAGCGAATTAATGGAATTATTACCCGAAGAAATAATTAACGATTATAAGGTACATAACGTTTTTAAATTGCTATAAGCAGCGCAATTTTACCTTCAATATAAAGAGAAGTTTGGATGGTGAACATAATTGTATGAATTTTTTCCAGGATCACTATTAATTTTACTACTTGTTCTTTTTTTAGTTTTTTGGATTTTTGGAATTGTAATTCGAAAGTTGTTAGGTGTCGAGAAAAGGAAATCATTTTCTTATAATCACGTTAACGACAGACATAAAAAGTTAGATTGGTCAGTACGAATTATTTTCTTGATTCTTTTATTATTCAGCAACTATTATACGATTTACAATAAAGTAATCGGAACTTATTGGTATATAGAACCATGGTTTGTCTTAATCATTTTCATATTAATATCTGAGCTTTTACGTGCATTTATGGAATGGAAATATGCAGAAAACAAAAGAGATTTCATCGCTACGATTGCCGAATTACTGTTCATAATTACCTTCCTATTTTTGCTTATTATAACTGATTTTTTGGGGTTGCTTTAATTTGGCTCAATTAATGATAACGGGAATTGCAGTCTGGCAAAAAAACATTCAACTAAAAGCTAAGCTCCCCCTACCTTCCAACTAAATTCATAACACGAAATAAAGCACATACAATTTTATTGAAGAGGTGACTATTTCGAGAAAAATTGTAATGGGTATTATTTTGTTCGCCATCATTATTGGTGCAATTATAATTGGAGTAAATTGGGGTAAAGCAGGGTCTGCCAATTCCGAAGATAAATTAGAAATGCGCTTAGTTAAGAGTATGGAAGAAACTAAAAATGAAAATGAAAAGAACTTTCAATTGAAGAAATACAATACGATATTATTATCCTCGATAAAGTAATAGTAGAATGAATTAGTTCATAACAGCAGCCTGAATTAATGTGGTGTTTATATTCAAATTGCTACTAGTTTGCCGACAAAAAAGAACTCCGAATAAGAAAAACATAGGGAGATTTCTCTTCCTATGTTTTCATTCATATTATTTATCTGTTTGTTTTTGCTTTTTTTTCAAATACTCCGCACGTATTTTTTCAAGTTGCTGCTTTTTATCAAATTTGGCAGGCTTGTGTTTTTCATGATACTTTGCCACAGCCACCTGACCTTTGGTATCCAATTGATATTTCCCCACTTTGCTCACCTACTTTTCTTGTCTTTAAAGAGAATCTATTCAACAAATATAATATACCCTATTTTTGAAGTAAACCTTTTTACTTTATTAGTGTACTGCCTAACCTTGCATATATCAGTAAAAACTTATTAAAATAATTCATAGCCAAATGGTATTCATTATACTTATCTTTACTACCTTAAATTTGCTGATTCATTTTAAAGTCATCAATCAAGTCGCTAATTTTAACTAAAACAAAAAACCTCTTCCGGTTATTTTTTAAAATAACTGGAAGAGAGGTTAATTTTTGAAATATAAATAGTTGTCCGTTAACCATTGATTTAGTTCTTAACAAACTACGTTAGATATTGATATGACTGCGTTTATAACCTGTTTAGTTTATATTACTGAACAGTCCTATTCCCACTCAATCGTTGCTGGTGGCTTACTCGTAATATCATACAGTACGCGGTTAACGCCGTTTACTTCGTTGACGATACGTACAGAGATTTTTTCTAGGACATCGTAAGGGATACGTGCCCAGTCAGAAGTCATTCCGTCGATTGATGTTACGCCGCGGATACCGATAGCGTAGTCGTACGTACGGCCGTCACCCATTACACCTACTGATTTGATATCAGGTAGGACAGTGAAGTATTGCCAAATTTCGCGGTCAAGACCCGCTTTTGCGATTTCATCACGTAAGATGAAATCAGATTCGCGAACGATTTCTAATTTTTCTTCTGTGATCGCACCAAGTACACGGATACCTAATCCTGGACCTGGGAATGGTTGACGCCATACGATTTTCTCGTCTAAGCCAAGCTCTAAACCTAAAGCACGTACTTCGTCTTTGAATAATGTTTTAAGCGGTTCAATTAACTCGAACTGCATATCTTCTGGTAATCCACCAACATTATGGTGAGATTTAATTGTTTGCGCAGTTGCTGTACCAGATTCAATGATATCTGTGTAAAGCGTACCTTGTGCTAAGAAATCCATGCCTTCTAATTTAGACGCTTCCTCGTCAAATACGTAAATGAATTCGTTACCGATGATTTTACGTTTTTGTTCTGGATCCGAAACGCCCTCTAATTTGCTCATGAAACGTTCACGTGCATCGATTTTGATTAAGTTCATATCGAAATCTTCCGTGAAGGTTTTCATAACTTGCTCAACTTCACCTTTACGGTTTAAGTTGTGGTCTACAAACATACAAGTTAATTGATCGCCAATTGCTCTGTGGATTAATACAGCTACTACTGAAGAGTCTACGCCGCCTGATAATGCACAAAGTACTTTTTTGTCGCCTACTTGCTCACGAATTTTCGCGATTTCGATGTCGATGAAGTTTGCCATAGACCAGTCGCCTTTAGCACCACAAACATCAAATACGAAGTTGCGTAATAAGTCATTTCCATAAACAGAGTGACGTACTTCTGGGTGGAATTGTACAGCATAAAGTTTACGCTCTACATTTGCCATTGCAGCGATTGGGCATGCAGGGCTTGTTGCGATTACTTCAAAACCAGCTGGTACTTCTGTTACATGGTCACCGTGGCTCATCCAAACGATTTGTTCTTTTGGAAGCTCACCGAATAATTTGTTATCCGCTGTCACGTTGATTTCTGCTTTACCGTATTCACGTGTTTCAGCACCTTCAACTTTACCACCTTGCGTATGCGCGATTAATTGCATACCGTAGCAAATACCTAAAATTGGTAAACCTAATTCGAAAATTGCTGGGTCTACTTTGAATGCATCTTCACCGTATACAGAGTTTGGTCCACCAGAGAATACGATACCTGCAACGTTCATATCTTTAATTTCTTCTGCAGTCGTTGTATGTGGGTGTAATTCAGAGAACACACCAAACTCACGAATACGACGCGTAATTAGTTGATTGAATTGACTTCCGAAGTCTAAAACAACAATCTTTTCTTGCTCTTTTAATAAAGGAGTTGACAATTTTTCCACCTCTTCTAGTATGATTAACGCGGCCTTACTTATAAAAAAACGCGCGAAAAATAAGCTTTCAACGCGTTCATATTACATTTCATTATAAAGTGAAATCAGCTGTCTCCTGTTATGGAAACGCTAAATCCACCGTCATAGACAAGTTATTTGAGGTAACTTAGTAGAAACATCTGGACCCTATTACCAGATTTATATGAAGGCACACTACTATATATTTTTCTAAATTTTACTCTTAAATAGGCGTAAAATCAACCGATAGTGCGATTGATTAAATATTCCCAAATTTCTTTCATTTCAGCATCAATTACATTTACTTCTGTTTTAGAATAAATCACTTGCTCATATACGGCTGTTAACTCACCCATTTTTGTCGTTTCCAACTGTGCATCGACGCGTTTTGCGAACTGTTGAAGCGTTTCATCATCCTTACGTTTTAGATAAATGCGCTCTAGTTGTTTTAATAACACAAAATAGCCATCCTCGAATGTCTTCGCATCATTTAGTTTCGACTGATGCATCTGAACAGCCCATTTCGGCTGCCAAATACCGCGCTTTTTCCATAAAACAATTCCAATAATGAATACGATTGCACCTAAAACATAAAGGAGCCAACTCCATTTTGAAAAATCAATAGATTTATTTTTTGCAGCTGCTGCTTGTTCCTTTTTGTCTTGCTCCTCAGGCTCCGGCACCACTTCTTCTGGCTTCTCTGGTTGCTCTGCTATATCATCGGCTGGCATTTCTACATCATAGTTAATACTAACCGGATTATTGAAGCCAATTGTCGGCTCAAATGGTACCCAGCCGACTCCGTCAATATACGCCTCTACCCATGAGTGTGCATCATTATTCGTCACTTGATACGTATGCATACCATTGCTGCTTGAAATTCGTTCGCCACTTGCGAAACCTTTTACCCAACGCGCTTGAATGCCGACAGAACGGAGTAATACGACCATCGACGTGGAGAAATTATCACAATAACCTAGCATCGTTTCGAATAAAAACTGATCGACATAATCCTCATCCGCGCTCGGTGTTGCTACATTTGTCGTTTCGTACTGAAAGTCGCCTCGTTTAAAGTAGGATTCTATTGCACGTGCCTTATCATAAACACTTTCATAGTCAGCTGTAATTTCGTGCGCCAAATCCTTTACACGGGTTGGCAATGTTTCTGGTAGCTGCAAAAATCGTTCATCCACCTGGCTGGACGTTGTTACTTCTTTTAACTCCGTAAAACTGTATGTAGGCTCTTGAAATAAAAGCTCATACCCACTCAGATGCCTTTCAACATCCCTTTCCATAGCGACCACTTTTTCATTTGCCGCATTAAATTTTATTGTATCCTCTGGATTATTCAGAATGTAATTTGTTGTTCCATAAGCTTGTACTAAATACGAATAATCGGCTAGGGGATAAATTGAAACTTCCTTCGCTTCTTTTTGACCTGGAATAATTGAAAATGGTATTTGGTCAGATTGCTCAAGAATCATTTCTGAATCCACAGTTGCAGTGCGCTCCCAGCCCTTAGACGTATAAGTATCTTTCGTTTCAACACGCCAATATTGTCTAACTGGGGTTTCAACTTCATATACAATTGTGTTATCCCCTATGAATGGTCCCCCAAGACTTTCATCATTGTCCCCATAGCCCACTTTCGAAATAGACTCACCCGTATGCCCGATTCCTACCCAATCTTTAAAATATGGGACAGGATCAGCCCACCGTGGCTCAGATTTCGGTAAAATGGCCGCGACGATTCCCGCAACACCTATAAATACAACTATCGGAGCCACATATATTAAATAATTTGACCATTTTAATTGCTCATTTGTCGTCTGCATTAAACGCTTTACAAATAGCAATGATGTCATCATAAGCCCTAATACGACAATTTTTATAATTGCTATTGTTCCATCATAATCTGTAAATGTATCGAGTGTCGCAATGAAAAACACGGTGAGCGTGAAAAAATAAAAAATCGTAAAACGAACGGTTATCCAATATTGAATTAAATAGATGAGCATCCAAATAAGCACAAAAAATAAGCTCGTACGAACAGGATCACTCACTAAAGCCCACTCCCCATTCAACAAAACAGTGACATTAAACTTTAATTCATACGATAAAAACGCCCAATCTGATAAGCTACTATCGTTGTAAACATGTACTAAGGACCACAAAATAAATCCCGTTTTCAAAAACCACGACACTAGTAATGGCCACCCTAAAAAGCTTATGACTAAGCACAGTGCGATAAATAAAGTGAATAATGTAAAATAGCCTGTATCTGTAAGCTGCATAATGGGAATTAACCATTCTCGTAAAATTAAAAAGACAATGACATAAAATAGAAACTGTTCTGCAAGCTCTATACCACTGCGTTTCAAGAGACGTTCACCTCCGCAACTGCTTGATTTTCCGACACTGGCTTCATAAAAATGACTTGATTGTTATGATGATATAGTGTTGAGTCCACTTCATTTCCAAAAACAAAACAAATGATTTTCTTGGCGTAGCTCGAACTTGAACTTAATAGCTCTTTCAATTTTGGCGTCAGCTCACCTGTAACAATGACAACGACCGAGCGCATCATCAATTTTTGATCTTCAAGAAGTAGTTTGTCTACCCCAAATTGCGCGTCAGCCTGAATTGTGACAAGGTGCTGCATCACTCTTTCGAATTGGCTCTCCGTTTTGATGACGGGTGCAAAATAGCGATCCATTCCAACACTTAATAGCGAAGTATCTCCGCGCTCCTTTACAATCATACTAATATAAGAAGCAGTAAAATCGACGACTTGCTCAAAATTTCGTTGGACAGAACGGTCGATTAAAAAGAAAATATTTTGAGACTGCTTATCCTCAAATTCCTTTGTCCGTAGCTCCCCATTTTTCGCAAATGATTTCCAATGAATCCACGAAAAACGATCCCCAGGTGCATATTCTCTGACACCCGTTACCATTGTTGTATCTTTTACAAGTGAATATAATGAAGCTGCTGTTCCTTGATCATATTGCATTTTTAACAGCACCGTTTTTACACGATATACCTTTGGATAAACAAAAAACATTTGAGGCTGTTCGACCTTTACTTTGCGAATCGTCCAACCGAAAAAATCCGTACATGTAAATGCCATGCCTTGAAAATGATGTTCGCCACGTTTTAATTGCTTCAGCTCATAGGACCATTCAAATTCCCGCTTCCAGCCAACTAAAAAGAGCTTGCTTGCATCGCCATTGGCCGCCTCGTAATAACGGGTATCCATCGGTAATTCCACGACCGTTAAAAATATAAGGGGGAACCAGCTCGCATTGCGAAATTTGACCGTTACAATAACGTTATCCCCACGCTCGACCCGCTCTTTTGAAAGCGTACGTGAAATCTCTGTTATTTTTATTGGCATAAATGCTAGAAGAATCGAATAAATGACAAATGGTAACAAGGTAAAAAAGAGGTACCAACTTACAAAGCCTCCTTGAAACATGGCAAAACAATACGTAATGACCAGCAGCGATACTACGGTTACAAGCCTTCCCCCATATTTAAAAAAATCATTTAGCCGACTCATTGCTGTACAAACCTTTTTACAGGCACTGGTACATAGCGCAGCACACTCTCAATCACTCTCTCTTCTGTCACACCTTCATAGCGTGCCTCTGGTCTTAAAATTAAGCGATGCCCAAATACAAATTTCGTTAAGTATTGCACATCATCCGGTATGACAAATGCTCGCCCTTTCATAAATGCATAGGCTTGCGCTGATTTCATAAGAGCTATTGACGCACGCGGACTAACACCTAAATACACTTTGTCATTATGTCTCGTTGTTTGAGCTAATGACACGATATATTCCTTAATATTATCCTCAACATGAACCTGTTTTACTTGCTGCTGCAGTTCAATTAACTTATCTAGTGACAAAACTGCTTCAATTTGTTCGATTGGCGTCATTCTTTCCGCTCGACGTAGCACTTCAATTTCTTCTTCTTTTGAAGGGTAACCCATTTTAATTTTCAATAAAAACCGATCCAACTGGGCTTCTGGTAGAGGGTATGTCCCCTCATATTCAATCGGATTTTGCGTAGCCATTACAAAAAACGGCTTCGGCAATTGAATCGTCTCACCATCTACTGTAACTGAAGCTTCCTCCATACTTTCTAGTAAAGCCGCTTGCGTTTTTGGAGAAGTTCGATTAATTTCATCTGCGAGCACGATATTTCCAACAATCGGTCCTGGACGGAATTCAAATTGCAATGTTGTGGGATTATAAATAGACACACCAATTACATCTGACGGTAATAAATCCGGCGTGAATTGAATTCGCTTAAATGTTGCACCTAACGATTTCGAAATTGCGCGTACCATCATTGTTTTCCCGACACCAGGTACATCTTCTAATAACACATGTCCACCTGCAAGTAGTGAAACGATGCTTAACTCTGCAATTTCTCTTTTCCCTATCATTACTTTTTCAATATTTTTGATGACTTTTTCGATTTGTTCGTTCATACCTTCACCCCTAATTAAAAGCTTTAATAGACATTCGCTATTTTAAGCATAGCGAAAAGGAAATTTTAGTACAACTGTAAACGTGCGAATATTCAAAAAGAATATTAATTTTGACTTGGGCTTTCTGCTAAATAAATATAAAAATCGCCTAACAATAGATTCGAGTTAGGCGATTTCAAATAGAGGTTTGATAAGTTGTATTTCGTCTCTGTAATTTATTGATAGCATTTACTTTAGTCGAGCGTTGGAATAATTGATTGAGTGTAATTGCTGAATTGGCGTTGTACTGCATCCCTTTTACGATTAATCGGGCTTTATTTTGTACAAGCTTTTTTGCTTTGGGTGCAGCTTTATTTTTCTTTCCTTTATGTTTTTGCAACTGTTCACGGGGATCGCGAAAATGATCATGCATACCGCCATTCATTGCATCTGCAAACTGAATATCTGAATGTACCGCCCTCGCATTATTGCGATATACACTACTTGTTGTGCCGCTAATTCTAGATGTTCTCATTTTCATCCCTCCCTTTTAGACGGATGTCACAGGTTTTGAAAGGAGTTAATTAAGGATGTTAGCCTAAGTTCGTCGCGTCCATGCGACAACAGCTAACTGACCTGCATTGTGCAGGCCTCAATTCAAAATCTGGACGAAATTACGCCGAGGCGTATTTTATATCGACAAGTTTATCAAACTTATTAGAAATTTGCAGGCATCTAACATGCTTATTAACTGTTTTTATCAATTACGCACAATTATTCCCCATAAAAAAAGGCGCCCTAATTTTTCAGACGCCTTGATCATTTTTTTATTTCCAAAATGTATCAAAAATAGTGATTGGTAAATGACGCTTATGCATTGAACGGATATAATATCCCTCTAATGTTTGACGCGCTTGTTCTGGAATCGTTTTGCCTTCTAAATAGTCATCAATTTGATCGTACGTCACACCGAGCGCCACCTCATCTGGTAATGATGGACGATCTTCTTCTAGGTCTGCTGTTGGCACTTTTAAATACAGATGCTCAGGGCAATTTAAATGTGCTAATAATTGACGACCTTGACGTTTATTTAATCGGAATATCGGCATTAAATCTGCGCCGCCATCTCCAAACTTCGTGTAAAATCCTGTAATTGCTTCTGCTGCATGGTCTGTCCCGAGCACAACACCTTGATTCATCGCGGCAATCGAAAACTGAACCTTCATGCGTTCCCGTGCTTTTTCATTACCCTTCGCAAAGTCACTTAACTCAATACCAGCCGTTGCTAATGCTTCAAAGCTCGCATCCACTGCCTTTTTAATATTGACCGTGTAAATTTTCGTCGGCTGAATATAATCGAGTGCATCTTGGCAATCTTGTTCGTCTGCTTGCATACCATATGGCAACCTTACCGCCCAAAAAGAATAGTTCGATGCACCTTGTTCATCATTCAATTCATCCACGGCAAGCTGCGTAAGTTTTCCAGCTAATGTGGAATCCTGCCCTCCGCTAATCCCTAATACGAATCCCTTAACAAAGGAATGCTTTTTGGCATACTCCTTTAAAAAGTCAATTGATTTACGAATTTCTTCCTCTACATGAATCGTAGGAAGAACATGCAATTCTTCAATAATTTGTTGTTGTAATTTAGTCACAGCCAACACTCCTTATCGCTGATTGATTCCCGCAACCATATTGTGTACTTCTTGAATATTACGCATTTTGTTGTCCCAGCATTTTTGACTTAGATCAACTGGATATTCTTCTGGATTTAATGCCCGCTTATATTCATCCCACAGTAGCTCTAAATTGCCAATTGCATAGTGACGAACTTCTTGTAGCGTTGGATTTTCATAAATAATTTCGCCTTGATCAACCACTTTTACATGCAATTCTTTTGCTTCAAAATTCGTGACAAACTTCGAAACGAACGTATGCACAGGGTGGAACATTTTAAGCTTATCCTCACTTGAGGGATTTTCATCGGCCATCGTAATATAGTCACCTTCTGATTTCCCATTTTTCTTATTAATAATTCGGAAAACCTTTTTCAGGCCTGGTGTCGTTACTTTTTCTGCATTGGCTGAGATTTTTATCGTATCTTCTAGGTCACCATTCTCATTTTCAATTGAAACCATTTTATATACTGCCCCTAATGCCGGCTGATCATAGGCTGTAATTAGCTTCGTGCCAATTCCCCACATATCTACACGTGCACCTTGCGCTTTTAAATTTAAAATAGTGTATTCATCTAAATCATTCGATACAATAATTTTTGCATTTGGGAATCCTGCTTCGTCCAGCATGCGTCGCGCTTCTTTTGATAGGAACGCAATATCGCCGCTATCTAAACGAATCCCGATAAAGTTTATTTTATCCCCAAGCTCTTTCGCTACTTTGATCGCCGTCGGTACCCCCGACTTTAGCGTATTGTATGTGTCCACTAAAAATACGCAATTTTTATGACGCTTTGCATAGGAGTGAAAGGCATCATAGTCGTTTTTATATGCTTGTACCAATGCATGTGCATGCGTGCCCGAGACAGGAATATTAAAAATTTTACCTGCACGAACATTCGATGTAGATTCAAATCCGCCTACAATCGCTGCACGAGCACCCCAAATAGCTGCATCCATTTCTTGTGCTCGACGCGTTCCGAATTCCATTCCAACTTCATCTTTAATTATTTGCTTAATACGGCTCGCTTTCGTTGCGATAAGCGTTTGGTAATTAACAATATTCAACAATGCTGTTTCAATCAATTGTGCCTCTACTAATGGCGCCTCGATTCGTACGATTGGCTCATTTGCAAAAACAAGCTCTCCTTCGATCATTGAATACATAGTACCTGTAAAACGTACATCTTTTAAATAAGCAATAAAATCTTCTTTATATTGAAGTTCGTCGCGTAAATAAGCGATATCTGTTTCACTAAATTTAAAGTTTTTTAAATAATCTAGCATACGTTCTAAACCGGCGAACACTGCATAGCCATTGCCAAATGGTAGCTTTCTAAAATACAGCTCAAAAACCGCTTTGCGATTGTGAATACCATCTGCCCAGTAGCTTTCCGCCATATTAATTTGATATAAATCTGTATGCAACGTTAAACTATCATCTACATACTTTCCACTCATCATTGTTCCCTTCTTCCAAAACATAATTAGTCATAGTATACACTATTTCATTTTTTTCGAAATATATAAGGGTTTTATTGTTTATGCATATTAGCGTATATATTTCCCGGGAAATACTATAACTTGATGAGTTCCATCAAATTACAACGTACCCATCTCTTATTTTGCATTCCTACATTTTTCCGATTATGCTTACTAAAAGGACAATTAATAAAGGAGCTTTTTATGCTACAACATGCTATTACATTCGATGATGTTTCATTCGAAATAAATCAAACGAAGCTATTAAAAAATATTACTGGTGCATTTTATAAAGGACAAATTACGACACTCATCGGTCCTTCTGGAGCGGGAAAAACGACGCTACTTAAATTGTGCAACGGTTTAACTTCTGCATCAAACGGACAAATTAGGATTGAACAGGAACCGATTGAATTGATTGAGCCAACCGCATTGCGCCGCAAAATCGGGATTGCATTGCAATCCGCGCCTATTTTTAAAACTTCTGTCTATGAGAATTTAACACTTCCTCGTAAATTACAGCAGCAACAACTGTATAAAGAAGAGGCATTGTCCTTTTTGCAAGCAGTTGGGCTAGATGAGGCGTTTTTAATGCGAGAAGCAACGGATTTATCTGGTGGGCAAAAGCAAAAACTTTCGATTGCTCGAACATTAGTCAATCAGTCAGAAGTTCTATTGCTCGATGAAATTACTTCCGCACTAGATCCAAAATCCGTTCGAGAAATTGAAGAATTAGTCGTTCAATTAAACGAAAAAGACGGGGTAACAATTATTTGGATAACACATAATATCGAGCAGGCAATGCAACTCGGGCATTTTACATGGATGTTAAAAGAGGGGCAATTAATTGAAGCGGACAAAACCGAGGCGTTATTTCAATCTCAAAATCCAGTCGTCCAATCATTTATCCAGCAGGGTGACGAATGATAACCTATACTTCCCTATCCCTTACTTTACTATTTGTTTTGATCCCACTTGCACTATCGAAAGCATTAAAACTAGGGTTAGAACGGGATACAACGATTGCCACGGTACGCTCTGTCGTTCAGCTACTTGCTGTTGGATACATACTGAATTTCGTTTTCGAATCAGATAACGTCATTTATATGTTATTAATGATTTCATTAATGATTTTGGCGGCGACGTTAAACGCACGTCAGAAAGGGAAAAACATACCGGGTATTACGTGGAAGCTCGTCTTGACATTACTTTCGGTAGAAGCTGTTATTATGAGTGTGTTACTGGGGCTCCAAATCATGCCGGCTACTGCAAACTTCATCATCCCAATAAGTGGTATGATGATTGGAAATTCGATGGTGTTATGCATATTATTTTTAAATCGTTTTCAATCTGAAATTAAGGGAAATGAGCATACAATAGAACTTATTTTGTCGCTCGGCGGTACACCAAAACAGGCGATCCATAAGCAGTTAATGGATTCCATCAAGGCAAGTATGATTCCTACAATTGAATCTCAAAAAACGATTGGGCTTGTCCAGTTACCCGGCATTATGAGCGGACAAATTATAGGCGGCGCAAATCCGATTGAGGCTGTGCAGTTCCAAATTTTAATCATTTTTGCCTTATTGACCTGTGCTACGCTATCATCTGTTATTTTGGGGTTTTTAGTGTATCCCACATTATTTAACGAACGTATGCAAAAGTTAGTGACCTAATGTACTGGTTTATTTACTAAAAAATTCTGTGGTATAATTTTTGTACAATGAAACAAGGAGATGTTTTTATGGCATTACGCGATTTTTTCATTTCATTATCTGAAAACCAAACACTTAGCAACACGGCACAACAATACGGTTTAAAGCTTGGTGCACAAAATGTTGTGGCAGGAGTAACGATTCCAGAAGTGCTAAAAAGCATCCAAGAACTAAACGCAAATGGTATTTCTTGCACGGTCGATCATTTAACAAATTTCGTATCAGATGAATCAGAAGCAACAAAAGCCAAGAATGATATGCTCGCAATGATCGATGCCATTCACGCAAAAGAAGTTGATGCCCATATTTCAGTACAACCTGCTCAGCTTGGGCTCGATATTGATATCGATTTTTGCTATGACAATTTACGAGAAATCGTGGCACACGCCGAAACTTTCGGTATTTTCGTCAACATTAATATGGCTGACCACCAACATTTACAACCTACATTGGATATGTTTGAAGAGCTTACAAAATCATTTACGAATGTTGGAACGGTTATTCAAGCTTACTTCCACCGCGCGAAAGAAGATATGGAGCAATTTAATGATTCCCGTTTACGCATTGTAAAGGGCGCTTATAAGGAACCTGAGGAAATTGCCTATCATGACCAATTAGATATTGATATTAACTTTATTGAGTTAATTGAATCTCATTTAGCGAACGGTCAATTTACATCGATTGCTACACATGATCACAATATCATTAACCATGTAAAATACTTTGTCGAGGAATATAATATTCCGAAGGACAAATTCGAATTTCAAATGTTCTATGGCTTCCGTAATGACTTGCAGCTAGAACTTGCACGTGAAGGCTACAATGTTTGTGTGTATGTACCATACGGAAAAGATTGGTACGGTTATTTCATGCGCCAATTAGCAGAACGTCCACAAAACTTAAACTATGTGACAAAGCAAGTGTTCAATAAAAAAACAAATACCGTTCTTGCGGTTGCAGCTGGGGCCTTCCTATTAGGTCGCTTAACGAAAAGAAAATAGTTCTGAATACATCCGCCAAAAATTCATTAACCCAATTTTTAGCGGATTTTTTTATGCATGAGCTGGGAGTATGAATTTATCCCATAAAAAAGCTCCACCTGCACAAATTTCGCACAGATGGAGCTTGCAGTGTGTAGTAAAATCCACACGTCTCACTTTATTTATTCCAGCCCTTTTCTTTAAAACGAGCAATTGCTTCGATTCGGTTACCAACACCGAGCTTCTCTAAAATTGTTGAAATATAGTTTCGGACTGTTCCAGCAGCTAAAAATAATTCTGCTGCAATTTCCTTCGTCGTTTTCCCCTCAGCTATGAGCTCTAGTACTTGGCTTTCACGCTCTGTCAGAGGGTTTTCACTATCATCCTCATAAACAAAATCCACAAGCTCTGGCGCGTAAATTCGGCGACCATCCACAATGATTCGGATCGAGTTAACAAGTTCTTCAATCGGACTTTCCTTTAATAAATAGCCACGGACGCCTGCCTTTCGTGCACGTTCAAAATAACCAGGACGTGCAAAAGTCGTCAATATAATGATTTTACAATCACTACCGCGTAACGCCTCAGCAGCATCTAAACCGGTTTTAACAGGCATTTCAATATCCATTATACAAACATCTGGTTGTAACTCATTGACTAACTGAATTGCCTCTTCGCCGTTTTTTGCTAGCCCTACGACTTCGATATCCTCTTCCATACTTAGTAAAGACCTCATCGCGCCGAGCAGCATTCCCTGATCTTCTGCTAAAACTATACGAATCATTTTCCCATCTCTCCTTTTTGATGCGTAATGGCTAACGGTACTCTAATAATAATGGCAGTACCTTGGTCACTTTCAATCTCAATCGCACCATTTAAAAATTCAATGCGCTCCTGCATGCCTTTTAAACCGTTTCCGCCATTTAAGCGCTTCGAACGATCCAAACCAACACCATTATCTTGAATCGTTATTTTAAACTCATCTTCACTTTGATAAAAGTTAATGCGACAAATCGTTGCTTCACTATGCTTAATAATGTTAGTCACGGCTTCCTTTAAGCACATACTAATGACACTTTCTGAATGCACAGGCATTTTGATTTCGGACTTATCTCCATTTAACCGAAATTTGATTTGTGCTGCCTTTAAAATTTGCTCCACTCGGTACAACTCTTCTTCGATACGCACCGCGCGCATATCTGCAACAAGCTCACGTACTTCCTTTAATGCAACACTTGCTGCTTGTCGTATATCTTTTATTTCTATTATCGCCTGTTGTGGATTTTTTTCCACTAAACGGGCAGCTAAATCGCTTTTCAAACCAATCATTGATAGTTTTTGCCCAAGCGTATCATGTAAATCACGTGCAATTCGTTGACGTTCCTCATGAACCGTTAATTCTGAAATTCGCTCACGAGCCGTTTCAAGTTCGCCTTCTAAATTTTCACGACGCGTTTTCGAATACAGTGTAAATGGTAGAAGGACAACACCCAACACATTGATGATGATAAACGGTGTTTGCGTCAAAAATAAATCCAGGAAAATAAAATACCCACCTACAATAGATAACACGGTAAAACCTATATGTAAGCCATACATAATATAAAACCCAACAGCCTGCTTAATATTGCCGATAAAAAATGCCGTAAATAGGGATAAATATACATATCCAAACAGTAAGGTCATTACAATATTGAGCACTATTTGGAAGCTGAACCACATATATTTTAAGCCCGTTCTCGCCCGGAACGAAAAATAATGACACAGGAAGTAAAATAATATTAACGCAATCCCCGAAATAATTTGCCACAGAGGAAACGATTGGATAATAAAGAAAAATGGCATTATACAGAAGATTATCCATATATAAATACTTAACATCGGACTTTTCGGGATGATACTATACCAAGTTTGCATAACAGCCTCAATTCTCTTTTTTCATTCATTATAACAAAAGAGGTACCTCATGTTGAATCCTGAGGTACCTACTTATAAGCTAAGCTTATTTTGCTAATGACGTTTTATTTCGCATACGCTCTAATGAAGTCGCTTCTTTAAATGTCACAAATCGATAGTTCTCTGGGTCATATAATTTATAACGAAGAGATTCAAAGCTTGTTTTTAATGTAATCGTTGTCGCTTGTTGTAATGGTTTAATCGATTCATGCGCATCTTCTAATTTATAGTTTGGCACACGTGGCGCTAAGTGATGCACATGGTGGAAGCCGATATTTCCTGTAAGCCACTGTAAAATTTTTGGTAATTTATAATAAGAACTACCTTCTACCGCAGCCTTTACATAATCCCAATCTGCATCATATTCAAAATATGCATCTTCATACGTATGTTGAATGTAGAATAACCAAATCCCTAATGCACCTGCAATAAATAATGTTAACCCGTGCACTAATAAAAATGTGGATAAGCCAAATATCATGATAAGAGACGTACAAATTACTATTAATGCAATGTTCATGAAGTACGTATTTAAACGCTCTTTAGTTTTTGCATCTTTACGGTTTATACGGTTTAATACAAGCACCATAAATAGTGGGCCTAGACCAAACATCACGATCGGATTACGATATAAACGGTAGCCTAAGCGACTTAGCTTAGATTTTTCTAGGTATTCATCAACTGTTAACATATCGATATCGCCAATGCCACGCTTGTCTAAGTTCGCACTTGTTGCGTGGTGAATCGTATGCTCACGTTTCCATTTTTCATATGGGAATGATGATAATAACCCTGTAAGATTCCCAACGACCGCATTTGCCGTTTTGTTTTTGAAAAATGAACCGTGCGTACAATCATGAAAAATAATAAACGAACGAATGACAAATCCTGAAGCTAACACGCTACATAATGCCGTATACCACGGTGAATATTGTAAAAGTACGTAGCCTGCTCCCCAAATTAAAAATATCGGTAAAACAGTATTTATTAATTGTTGAATACTCATACGCAGTTCTGATTTTGCAAATGGTGCTATATCTTTTCTTAACTGTTTAGTTTTTTCTGCATCTGTTAACGCCAATATTATCTCCCTCTTTCACTCAACTTGATAAACCTATCGTATTAAATTTCAGAAAAAGAGTGTACGAGCAAACATCATATCTTTTTTATGACAGTTGTCATATGACTAGGTAACAATTTCGAAAACTTATTTTCCTTTCGCTTCCTTTGGTCCTTCTAAATCAAGTTGATAAAATACTAAATCGAGCCACCGTCCAAATTTATAGCCAGCATTGCGAATCGTGCCGCTATAAGTAAAATTAAGTTTTTCGTGTATATAAATGCTCGCCTCATTTTCACGGTCGATGCATGCTACCATCGTTTTCACCTCATGTGTACGTGCATGCTCAATAAGTGTATGCATTAACTTCATCGCAATCCCTTTTTTGTAGTGATTTTTATGCACATAGACGGAATGCTCTACTGTATATTGATAGGCTGGATACGCGCGAAACGGTCCATATGCTGCATAGCCCGCCACTTCACCATTCTCTTCATAAACAAATAACGGCTCATCATTTTGCATTTTTTGCTCATACCATGCCATACGTTGTGCCAACGTTTGCTCCTCGTACATATAAATCGCCGTTGAATTTAAAATATTGTCATTAAAAATTTCTAAAATGGTTGAAATATCATCTGGTATTGCCGCTCTAATCATCATTTCATCCTCCTTTAAGGTCGAAACCGCCCCGCAATGTTGCAGGACGGTCTTGATATACTTTATAAAACGGTATCTACATTTTTCAATTCAAGCCTTAAACGTTGAAATAGCGTGCATCTGGGTGTGCAAATACGATGGCAGATACACTTGCTTCTGGCTCCATCATAAAGCCTTCTGTAAGCTGTACGCCGATATCTTCAGGCTTTAATAAAGCAAATAGTTTTTCCTGATCTTCTAAATTTGGACAAGCTGGATAGCCGAAGCTAAAGCGCTGCCCTTGATATTTTGCTGCAAAACGGTCGCGCATTGTGAAGTCCGTTGCATCCGGGAATCCCCACTGGTCGCGAATTTCCTGGTGAATACGCTCAGCAAATCCTTCTGCAAGCTCAAGCGCCGTAGCTTGTAGTGCGTGGCTCTCTAAAAACTTCCCTTCCTTTTTTAGCATGCCTGCAATGTCGCTTACCCCGTGACCTGCCGTTACAACCATTAACGCGATGTAATCCATTTCTCCACTTTCAACCGGCTTCAAATAATCCGCCAAGCATAAAAATGGTTCTACTTGCTGACGAGGGAATGTAAATCTCTTAATTTCAGTCTTTTGATCCTCTGGACTATATACGACTACATCATCGCCATCTGATTGCGCAGGGAAAAATTGATACATGCCAGAAGGTGTTAATAAATCGCTATTTAAATAATCCCTAACGAGCGTATTTAATTGCACCGCGCGTTCATCCTGCTCAGCTAGCATTTGTTCTAAATTGCCCTTTAGCCCTAAGTGATGCCCGATTAATGTACGCATATTCACATAAGGCTGTAAGTGAGCAACCGAGTAATTACGCTTCACATGGCGTACTAAATCTCCCGGTAAGTAAACATTTGCATCTCCAACTGTACGAACTGGTTTTTGCGTCACTACAACTGGTCGTGCTGCACGCTTTGCATCAGATTCAATACGCTTTTCACGTGCTTCTTTTAGCTCCGCAACAAGTTCTTCACGTTGCTCCGCATTCATTAAACGGTTCGCCTGATCTAAACCTTGCATCGCATCTTTCGAATAAATGACTGGACCATCGTATTGCTCAGAAATTTTTGTTTCGGTAAAACGACGTGATAAAGCAGCGCCGCCAACTAAGATTGGAACATCTATGCCTGCTTCCTTGAAATCTTGCGCGGTAATAACCATTTGTTGCGCTGATTTTACTAGCAATCCAGAAAGTCCTACAAAGTCGGGTTTTTCTTTGCGAATCGCCTCAATTAACTGCGCTGGTGTTACCTTAATTCCTAAATCGACAACACGAAAGCCATTATTACTTAAAATAATATCGACTAAGTTTTTACCGATATCATGTACGTCACCTTTTACTGTTGCGAGTACCATCGTGCCTTTACTTGCACTCGAATCGCCCTTTTCCATGAACTGCTCTAAATGGGCAACGGCTGCTTTCATCACACCCGCACTTTGCAATACTTCTGCTACAATTAGCTGATTGTCATTAAATAGACGACCTACTTCAGCCATCCCTTCCATGAGTGGACCATTAATAATATCTAGCGGGGTATCAAACGTTTCACGCGCCAAATTTAAATCCTCAATCAAACCTTCCTTCGTACCTTCTAAAATATAATACGCAAGACGCTCTTCCACTGTTGCAGGAAGTACTTTCACAGCGGATTCTTTCTTTTTCCCACGATAAAAATCTGTAAATACTGCTAACGTTTCATCATTGGTATTGAAAATCAAATCATTCGCAAGTTTAATTTCTTCTTCTGGAATCGAAGCAAATCGCTCTAATTTCTCTGTATTCACAATCGCATAATCAAGACCTGCTTGCGTGCAATAATATAAATAAACCGCATTTAACACTTCACGACCTACTGGCGGTAAACCGAATGATACATTACTAACACCGAGAACAGTTAGGCAATGTGGTAGCTTTTCTTTAATTAAACGAATCCCTTCGATTGTTTCCTCTGCTGCACCAATATATTGCTCGTCCCCTGTACCAACCGGGAACATTAGCGGGTCAAAAATAATATCCTCTGGTGCCATGCCCCATTTTTTTGTCAGCAATTTATATGAACGCTCTGCCACTTCTAGCTTTTTCTCACGCGTAATGGCCATTCCCGTTTCGTCAATCGTTCCAACAACAAGCGCTGCCCCATATTTTTTCACAAGTGGCATCACCGCATCAAAGCGCTCCTCGCCATCTTCTAAGTTAATGGAGTTAATGATCGCTTTCCCTTGTGAATATTTTAATGCGACTTCCATTACTTTTTCATCAGTTGAGTCAATTACTAAAGGTACTTTTACCTTTTTGACCACTTCCTGCATAAAGTTTTTCATATCCTCTACTTCATCACGGTCTGGGTTGGCGAGACAAATATCAATAACATGCGCACCATTTTTCACTTGGGCACGAGCAACTTCTGCTGCTTCCTCAAATTTTCCTTCAATAATTAAATTTTTAAATTTACGTGAGCCGATAACATTCGTACGTTCGCCCATAAATAAAGGACGCATCGATTCATCATATTGTAACGGTTCAATTCCTGAAACAGCATGCGTATGTGTTTTCTCTCCAGGTTTACGAGGTGCAAATCCTGCTACCGCTTCACGAATGGCTGCGATATGAGCAGGTGTCGTACCGCAACAGCCACCAATAATATTGAGCCAACCTTTTTCTGCAAAACCTTGTAGCTTTTTCGATAATGATTCTGGTGTTTCGTGATAGCACCCTTCCTCATCCGGTAAGCCTGCATTCGGATAACAGCTAATATAACCTTGTGAAAGCTCTGCTAATGAACGAATATGATCCGTCATAAATTCTGGACCTGTAGCACAGTTTAAGCCAACGGATAGTGGTTGAATATGTTCAATCGAAATGTAGAAGGCTTCAATCGATTGCCCAGCAAGTGTAGTACCCATTGGCTCGATTGTTCCTGAAATCATCACAGGTAACTCTTTTCCTAATTCATCAAATGCACGACGCACCGCAATTGTGCCCGCCTTTACATTCAGCATATCTTGAGACGTTTCAAGTAATATTAAATCGGATCCTGCTTCAATCAATGCTTTCGCTTGCACATAGAAATTTTCCTCTAGCTCTTCAAATGTTATCCCACCTGTTACAGACAATGTTTTTGTGGTTGGCCCCATCGCCCCTGCAACAAAGCGTGGCCACTCAGGTGTCGAAAACTCACGCGACACCTCTAGTGCAATTTCCACCGCTCGTCTATTAATTTCCACCGCTTTATTTCCCAGGTCATACTCATTTAAAACAAGTGGCGTTGCACCAAATGTATTTGTACAAATGATATCGGAACCAGCTTCTAAATAAGCACGATGAATTTTTCCTAACACATCTGGTCGTGTCAAAATAAGGTTTTCATTACAGCCATCTAATTCCTCACCGCCAAAGTCTTCATAGGTCAAATTTTCATTTTGGAGCATTGTCCCCATTGCACCATCGATAATTAATATTCGTTTTTGTAATTGCTCCTGTATTGGATGATTAAGCATTTGTTTGAGCTCCTTTATATTTAACATCAAACGCTTTCACATAGTCGATTAGTTCTAGCGTCATATCGTAGCGTAAAAATGGTGTAATTAAGTAAATTCCATTAAAATACTGACATGCTGTTTCTAAAAGTTCCTTAGCAATTTTAACGCCCTCTTTTGTTGCCGCTTCTTTGTCCTCACCGCAAGCTTCCATACGCGCAAGTACTTCCTCTGAAAGCTTGATACCTGGCACTTCATGGTGAAGGAATTCCGCACTTCTAAATGAAGTAAGGGGCATAATTCCAATATATATCGGCGTCTCTAAATGCTTTGTCGCCTCATAAATCTCTTTAATTTTTTCTTTCGTATAAACTGGTTGCGAAATGAAATAATCCGCCCCGTGTTCAATTTTCTTCTCTAAGCGAGCAACCGCCCGATCTAATACACGCACATTCGGATTGAAAGCACCTGCAACGGAGAAATTTGCCTGCTTGCGCAATGTTTTTCCTGTGAAAGATGAGCCTTCATTTAATTGTTTAATTAAAGAAATTAACTCCATTGATGACACATCATATACACTCGTTGCACCAGGGAAATCCCCAACTTTTGTTGGGTCACCAGTCACCACTAAAAGATCATGCAGCTCTAATGCATCTAGACCCATTAAATGTGATTGTAAACCAATTAAATTGCGGTCACGACAAGTTAAATGTGGCAATGTGCGAATACCGTGCTGCTTCAAAATAGAAGCCATCGCAATATTACTTATACGCGGAGAAGCAAGGGAATTATCCGCCATCATAATAACATCCGCTCCTGCGTTGTATAATTCTTTCGCACCTTCCACGAAGCCATCAATTTCTAAATGTCGTGGCGTATCTAACTCAACAATGACAGAACGTTCGCGCTTTGCTTTTAAATGTAACGGCTCTTGCTTACGTGGCTCAGGTACACGCACAAATTCTGTACGCCCTTGCTTCACTTTTTTCTCTGTAATGGGCTTAATATGAGCTAAACGACTTTTCACTGCCGCAATATGCTTTGGTGTCGTACCACAGCATCCGCCGATTAAACGAACACCTTGCTCGACTAATTCAACCGCAGCACGCGCAAAATAATCCGCCTCTGACTCATAAACAACGCGCCCATCTTCCACATCTAATAAAGAAGCATTCGGGGAAGCAGACAAAAAGGAATTTTCCGGAAGCTCTACACCTTCAAATGATTGAATCGTATGGAACGGCCCTAAGCGACAATTACTGCCGACGATATCTGCTCCTAAAGCGGCAAGCTCTGTTAAAGCCGCATTTAATGACAGACCATTTTGTAAAACTCCTGGATCTTGCATCGTCACTTGTGCAATAATCGGTAAGTCCGTTAATGTGCGTAATAAATGAACACAGTGGGATAATTCCTCAAAATCATAATACGTCTCTAGTAAAAAGCCATCTGGTTGACCTGCAAGAAGTACTTTTGCCTGTTCCTCAAACGCATCTAAAATTTCTGCTAGTGTCACATCATTTTTTCGAACGCCTCGAATACCCCCGATTGTAGCTAACACATATTGTCCTCCAGGAGTTGCAGCACGCTTAGCAATTTGTAATGCCGCTTCATTAAACTCTTGCACACGGTATTCATAGCCGTAACGAGCAAGCTTAATTGCATTGGCACCATATGTATTCGTCTGGATAATATCCGCTCCGGCAGCAACATATTCACCATGTATTTTTTCAATAATTTCTGGTCGCAAAATATTCATTTCTTCATGACAATAATCTAAACCATAGGAATATAATAATGTACCAATTGCGCCGTCAGCTGTTAATACTTTAGTTTTTAAATCCTCTAATAAACCCATTGTATTCACTCCCATATTTACAGTATTTTCAGTCATTTAATGATATAAAAAAGCCTTCTTTCAAAAATAAAAGAAGGCATTACACATTGTAAGTTTAGGTCCCTCTCATCTTCTGGCATTTGCCTGCTGGATTTAGCACCTGACTATTTGTTGGTTGCTGAAGTTTCATAGGGCCAGTCCCTCAACTTCTCTCGATAAGATACATTATGAATTTTTTAATACTAAATCAATTATACCCCGGCATAATTGCATCCGGATTACGATTTATGCTTGCAAAGGGTGTTAACCTAAGTTCGTAACATCCGATGGAAGTTTCAATTCGTTTTAGCAGAGTTTTCTGATTAAAAGAATTAACAGAATCATAACGTTATATGAAAAAAACGTCAATAGCTGTTAGCATATTCAAGCATAACTTTACACAATTGCATTGATTATTTGCTGTGCGGTCGTCTTTCCATTTTGAATACACGCACCAATACCCACACCAAAATACGAGCATCCCGCAAGTAATACGTTTGGATAACGCGTCTCTAAATCCTCTACAACAACACCAAGAGCATCATTATGTGCTAAATCATAACGCGGCATTTGATCGATCCATTTTGTCACATTCACTATTTTTGGTTGTGCTGCAATGCCAAGACTTAAAAGAATATCCTCTCGTGCAACCGTTGTTAGCTCCTCATCAGACATTGCTGCTAACTCTTCATAGCGCGGATTACTATTTTTATAAAATAAGCGTACGAGTAGATTACCTTTTGTCGACGTGTGCTTCCATTTTCGACTCGTCCAAGTAGATGCATTGCATATTAAATCACTATTATGCGAGACGATAAAACCGGTGCCATCTGCTGGCAATACTTCATCTGGTACATCAAAGCCTACATACATCGTAATCACAGATGCCGTTGAAAATTGCGCTAAACTTTTATCTAATGTCTCATCTGCTAATACTTTACGCACTGTGTCATTTGGAACTGCAAGCACAACAACATCTGCTTCTATTATTTTTCCATTTACCACTACCTCATATTGCGACCCCACTTTTCGAACACTTTCTGTTGTGGCATTTTTCATAAATTCAACGTCTGGCAACATTTCCTCAAGTCGATTGATGATAGCAGACAATCCATTTTCAAATGAAATGAACTTTTTATTTGCTGCCTTCTCAAACTGCTCGCGATTTTCCTCAAATCCTTTAATAATCGAACCATAGTCATTTTTATAATCGACTAAATAAGGGAGTGTCGATGCTAGACTTAATTGATAAAGATCCCCCGAGTAAACGCCCGATAATACAGGAGCTATTTGCTTATGCACAATTTCTTCACCTAGGAAATGTTCTAAAAACTCCCCAATTGAGCTTGCCTTTGTATAATTGGCATTCGGTATTTCAAAATCTTGCAAGACACGTTTTTTCCCTTCTTCAGAAATGAGCGTACTTGCCATTAATGACTCGATACTCATCGGAATCCCAAATGTTGAACCCGCAGGAATTGCATGTAGCTCATTATTCGTATGAATATAGGAAATGCCGGTCTCATTGTAAACGAGTTCCGATTCAAAATCGAGCTCACGTACAAGCTCTATCACACCAGGATGACGCGCAACAATGGAATCCGCGCCTGTTTCCATAATGAAATCTTCTCCATATTCCGAATGAATTTTCCCACCTAAATATGCATTCTTTTCTATTAAAATAAGACGCGCTTCTATCTTTTTTTCGGCCATTTGTCTTTTCAAATAATGCATCGTGCAAAGGCCTGTAATACCGCCACCTACAACTACTACTGTTTTCATAAAAATCGCTCCCATTCCCGTACAAGCTATACTCACTTCAGTATAATCTGTTTTCCTCTAAAATAGGTAAGCAGTGTATTACAAAAATCGCACGAAAAAAACCATTTTGAATTGAATCAAAATGGCATACGTAAAGATACAATTTATTTATCTAATCTGTGTGAAATTGTCGCTAACCTATCTGCTGAATGTGTAACTTCTTCAAATGCTCGACCAAGCTCCAATATGACTAAACCAATTTGCTCTACTTCATTTTGGACTAGGTTATTTTGTACTTCCGTTTCAACCATGGCCTCTACGATAAGTGAGAATTGTTCTTCGGTTCCTCCCATGCTTTCCTCACCTGTATGAACGGCTGTTTGAATTTGACCCAATGATTCGAGCAATTTCATCGTGCGAACATTCGTATTTTTTAATAGTTCACCTACATTTACAGCTGATTCTTTCGTTTGTTCGGATAACTTTCGAACTTCATCTGCTACTACACCAAATCCTTTACCGGCTTCTCCAGCTCGTGCCGCTTCAATTGCAGCATTTAGTGCCAATAAATTCGTTTGGTTCGCAATATTCGTTACATTTCCCATTGTGGATTCCATTTCTTTTGAAATTTCTACAAGCTTATCAATCTCTTCAGAAATGGAACCAACTGAATGATTAATTTCCTTTATGCTATCAATTTGACGTTGTAATTGCGTTTTCCCATTTTGCGCTTGTTCGTTCGCCACATTCGAAATTTCAATCGCTTTTTTCGCATAGGAAGTCATCACGTCAGATTGCATCGTCAACTGTTGGAAACTAGCATTTGTTTGCTCAGAAATCGCGGCTAAGTTCGAAGATGATTCGATAATAGAATGACTAATTTGACGTTTTTCTTCCGCTAACTGCCCTTTCATTCGTTCAATTACTGCTTCATATTCTTCTAAAACGACTTGTTGCTCTAAGTTTAATATTTTCGAAATCGCTTCTATTGTTTTAAAGCGTTGCTCTTCGTTCGCGATGTTTTCCTTCACTAATTGAATAAAAACAATAAATAAACTTTGGAAAGCCCCAATATACCACTTCGTTTTTAAACCAATATGAACATGCACTTGCGCTATTCTTATACGTTTCGAAAAATATTCTTCATCAATAATTCCTTGAAACATCTCGCAAATATGATTTTTCAACGTTAATTTTAAACGTTCTACCGAGCTATGTTCACTAATAATTTTTGTCAAACTGGATTCCATTCCTAAGTTTTGATAAAAAGCACCAACAATTATCTCAATATTTTTATCAATTTGTGGTTTGAAAACTTTCAAATATTTTAAATCTTCCTCAGTTAAATTAAGCATTTGAATCTGTTTGCTCACCTTTAGGTTGCTTAAATACTCTAATTTGACAGCTACATCACTTATCATTACAGTTTGATTAGCATTATTCTTTTTAAAAAACATCAATATGCCCTCACCTAATTTAATATTGTACTTTGTAAAGATATAAATGACGTTTATGATTTGTATTCTGTGCTCTAAAAAAATTTTTGAACATATTCATTTACATTTTTGATACAACAAAATAATTTATTTACACAACTGTACTATCGAGTCACTATTATATTACACAATTAATCAATATTATAAAGAAGCACAGCATTGATTCATATAAACAATAACGACTAATAAATAATGCATGCTGTAGGACCAATCTCATCTATAGCTATTTAGACCTGCACACTTAAGAAGAGGCGACTAAATATAAAGTACTCCAACCATCAATGTACCTAATATTTTATAAATAGGAGTTATTCATTCCCTTTCAAAAATAGAATTACATAAAGTTAAATGTTAAGTTTGTAAATTTCGGAAGTGAAGTATTTACAAACTCGTACCCTTTACATTTTTCTATTAGCTTATTCAAATTAAAATTCCTATCGACTTATATTTATAAGCACTTTTTGCTTACCTATCTAAAAAAAATGCATTTCCCTCATCCATTTAGTCGATGAAAGAAATGCATTGAATCAGTATACCTCTAGTTTTTGCTTGTACAGGATACTAGCCAAAGTTCCACTATTTCAACAGTTGCATAGACATCCGTTGAAATAAGTTAAAGCTTTGATAATTGATTACTTAATATAGAAATTTCACTCTCTAATGAAGGCGACCTTGTTTCAAAATAAAGAATTCTATCTTCACTTCGATTTTCGCCTACTTTACCATCACTTAACATCTCGATTGCATCACAAACAAATAATCTCAATGTACGCAAACCGGATTCGAGCTTTCTAACCTCTTTCCCATAAAGTAATACGGAATTATCCTTTGTTTTCCCTTTTTTCATTTGAAAGATATTTTCATTAATCAATGCATCAATTCCTTCATATCGTTTCGTTTGATGATTATTAATCATTAATATTTCCCGAACATATTTCTTCACATCTTGATGATCTAATCCTACTTGTAAATTCCCTTTTAAATACTCAACAATCTTACAGAGCGTAGTTAAATCTTCTTGTTGCATCCGCGAATATTGACGCATTTTTAGTATAGGATCCTCATTTTGATTAGAAGAGAATTGTGGAATCGAAAATAATAGCATGGCTGATTCCCCCCTTATCCAATTAATTTATATAAATATAATTCCTATTCTTTAATAAGTCTAAACATTCCATTTGTATTTACTTTAGGATTTTTAATTCGTTGTTAATCCTGTTGCGCTGCTTGCCGCCATTTTTCCGCCTCTTGAGGCCTTACACCTTCATATAGCTCAGCTAATTTCAGCATTGATGCACCGTCTCCTAACAAGGCAGCCTGTTTGTAATATCGGATGGCCTGTTCGGAACTTTTTTCCACACCCAATGCATTTTCATAGCAATAGGCAATATTATAAATCGCATCCACATGGAAAATATCCGCAGCACATTGAAACCATTTCATTGCCTGCTCATAGCTTTGATTTCGTGTCAGTTCCCCTTGAAAATATATCATTCCCATACGGTAAAGCCCTTCGCTATCTCCGCCTTTCGCAGCCATCTCATAATACGTAAATGCCTTGTCCTCATCAATTTCCGTCCCAATTCCTTGCTCATACATAATGCCAAGTGTATACATAGCTTCTACTACACCGGCTGTCGCAGCTTTTAAAAACCATGCTAACGCTGCTCCCTCATCGATTTCAATGCCCTCGCCGTTCAAGTACATATCCGCTAAATTATTCATCGCATCTGGATGATGTTGCTTTGCTGCTTGCTCATAATAGTAAAAAGCGCGCTGTTCGCTTACCTCGACACCCAATCCTTCAAAAAAGCTGTTGGCGAGCTCAAAAAAACCACCAGAATCACTGTGATTAATCGCAGCATTTAACCAATAATGCATGCCGTCAAAAAGCTCTACTCTCTTATAAAATAATGCAATTTCCACCATTGCTTCACTATTACCATTAAGAGCTTGCTGAAATTGTTGCTTCAAAATTTCTACTTTCTCTGGCTCTACCTGTTCATTTATTAATTGCTCAAACATCTGCTTTTGATGCCACATAGTATCCTATCTCCGTTCACTTACTCAATCTCTTTTCTATTTTGAAAATACTCTATTAAATATTGCTTAAACTCTGTCGCTGCGGGTGATAAATAGCGATTTTTTGCCCACGAAACGCCTACCGAACGATAGCATGGTGGCTCTACCCTTAAACGTTTTACATTATAATTATCAAGCCCTTTTATGTTAGGGATGAGTGAAATTCCCATTCCAGCACTAACGAAGCCTGCAACCGTATGCATTTCTTCGGCAGCAAATGTTGTCTTCAGCTTAATTCCCTCTTTAAGGAAAAACTCATCAACCAATCGGCGCAATGAATTCCCTTTTTTAATCGCAATAAACGGCTCATCTTTAATATTATCTAATGTAATCATTTCTAAATGCGCTAAAGGATGTGTTTTCGGGACAATAACAAATAGTTCTTCCACAAATAATTCCTCTGTTTCTATTTCAATTACTTTGGATGCAATTTTTTGTGTTAAACATAAATCAATTGCCCCTTCTTCTAAACGCTTCAGCAAACTTAATGACGTTGCCTGCGTTAATGAAAATAGCATATTTGGAAAGTGTTTCGTCGTTGCTGCAATTAGCTCCGGCACAACTTCTGTCCCAAGTGTATGAATAAAACCAAATGACACTTCCCCAGAGCCTGGACGGACAATATCTTCAAATTCTTCTTTTACACGCTCATATTCATCTAATATCACATTTACACTTTGCAAAAAAAGTTCGCCAAAACGATTTAAATAAATCGAACGGCCTTCTCGATTAAATAATGGGACGCCAAGATCCTGTTCAATATTTGAAATAGACTTACTTAACGCCGGTTGGGAAATCGATAGAACCTCTGCTGCACGGGTCATATGTTGCATCGTAGCAACAGTTTTAAAATATCGAAGCTGTTCTATCTCCATAAATTACACCTCACATCATTGATAACTAAAAGGAATCGAAATGATAAAAATAATAAATTGTACTTATATATTTATAGTTCTATAATAGTCGTTAACAACAACATTTCATAACAAATTTACTTTTAAATTTCAATAGTTTTTTAAAAAGAAGAATAAATTAATTAACTTCACGAAGGAGTCTAATAGACTATGAAACTCATCGCGCCGAAACCTTTTTTAACTGAAACAGGGAATCGTGCTGTTCTTTTACTTCACGGGTTTACAGGCAACACAAATGATGTAAAACGTTTAGGAAAATATTTATCAGATCGTAACTACACTGTACACGCACCTTTATACAAAGGGCATGGCGGCGGGCCTGATCAACTCATCCAATCCAATCCAATCGAATGGTGGAACAGTGCAATCGAAGGATATGATGAACTACGCAACCGTGGTTATGAAGAAATCGCAGTTGCAGGTGTATCGCTCGGAGGAATTTTCTCATTAAAACTAGGAGAAGAACGCCCAACAAAAGCAATCGTTACAATGTCTGCACCAGCTTTAGCCAAAACAGCTGATAGCTTACAAAGCCGTATTGTCGATTATGCAATTAATTATAAAAAATTATCTGGCACGTACGATGAAACTATTGATAGTCGTACTAAAATCGCTGAGCTAGTTGAAATGCCTTCATTAATTAATTTACAGAGCCTTATTAATGAAACAAGTAACAATTTAAATGTCATTCAATCACCTGTCCATATTTTACGCGGATTTGAGGATGATGAATACTATTGCGAAAGCGCAGATTTAATTTATTCTTCGGTTAACTCTCGCATCAAATCAGTTAAAACATTCATTAACTCTGGTCATATTTTAACATTAGGTAAAGAACGTGAATTAGTTTATGAAGAAATTTTTCATTTCTTTGAAAGCTTAAAGTGGAAAGAATAACGTGATATCCCCTTGCAAAAATCCTTTTTTTGTAATTAATAAAGCGAGCATCAATGGATTCCCGTCCATTGATTGCTCGCTTTTATTTTTTCTTATTCTTCTGCGTTTAGAAATGCTAAAACTAAAATTTTAGCTAACTGTGCTCTTGTCATACTTCCAGCTGGATCAAATTTATCTGCTGTTTGTCCTTGTACAAGCTGTAAGTCATATAGAAGTGTAATGGCATTTTGCGTTTCTTCATCATATTTTGCAATATCTGAGAATGGCGCTTTTACATCTGGTACATACACTTCGCCTTCAAAACTATTTGAAAGACGTGTTAAAATCAGTGCAAATTGTGCTCGTGTCACATTGTCCTTTGGGTTTAAATAGCCACCATTTTCTTTCACAAGACCTGCTTCATAAGCTGCTGCAATTTCATTTTGAGTTTGCAATGGATAATCTTTAATATCTACAAATGGTGCTGGCTTAGTAGCCGGCAATTCAAAAGCACGTGCAATAACAGATAACACTTGTGCTCTTGTCACTAGGGCATTTGGTTTGAATGTGCCATCTTCAAAGCCATTCATGAAACCGCCCATATAAGCTAAATTAATGTATTCATTACCCCAATGATCTGCGATATCTGTGAAATAGTCACCAGCTTCAGTAGATGGCGTATCAATTAAATCATCATATTCATATTCATATTCATCTTCATAATCACCTAATATAGCGACAATATAATCACTCAACATCATTTCTGCTACTGCTCCATAGCCTGTTGCAGCTAAATGAATATTTTGTGGATTTGGTAAGTATGTTGTGAAATTCCCTGCTATTAACTCCGCAACATTTGAATAAATACCGTCATTTTTTTCTACAACTGTTTGTAACGCTTTATTCATCGTCGAAACTAACGTATTTAACTGCGTTTGAACTGATGCATCTTGGATATACGGGAATGGATTGTAAAGACCCATAACGACAACATCAGCTTCAGGATTTAGTTCATAAATCGCCGCAAAGATTTTTTCATAATTTACAGCCACATCTTGAGTACTTTTTGTAACGCCTGCTAAATCAACTGAAAGTTGACCTGTTTCACTTTTCTTTACATTTTTTAGTACATCGTTTGCTCCGACGCTTAACGTGATGAAATCAGCATCTTTAATCGCTTGTTTAATCGATAGCGTCTTATTCGTAATACCTGTTAAGTCTGTAATCGGCTTCGTAACATCTGCTGTAATATCCTTTAAAACGTCATCTGTTGTATAGCCTGGGTATGCGAATCCTTTATTAAAATCAATTGCCTCCTCATCTTCACCTGCCAATAGAAGCGCTAAGTAATCGGCATAGCCATAGCCAATTTCACCTTTTTCATCCATACCAGCTGCAAGTGAATCACCTAAAGCTAAATAATTAAATAGCTCAGTAGACTCCTCCGCCTTTACATTTAATGAAAATGGTAAAAATAACTGAACCATTAAAATGAGCGAAGCAAAAATCGTTAACTTTTTCATCCAAATCCCCCTCGTATTGGTAATGTTCTATTCAATTATAGAATATTGCTTATTAAAAAACAAAAGAATATAAAACTAACCAATAAAATTATCTAAAAAATGCATTAATGTTATTTCGATAAAATTTTTCACGTGAAACATTTTACATTTATATCATTGTTTAATACTTTTTATTTTTATGAAATAGAATTTAACATTTTTTTGGAATATTATATTTATTAATAATACAATAACTTTAATGATTCTATTATTTTTCTCTTTTTTCAACTCTCAATTTTTTATTATAATTATAATAAGAATTCATTACTCTAACAGTTTCTTTTTTTATAAGATTCATATAAAAAAGAGATTCCTGTATATCTTTTTTACTAATAATAGTGAAATTCATGTCTATTTATTCAATTTCATTTCTCTACAGAATTAGATATATTCACCTACAATTCTTGAATGATACATTAAGTTTGAATGTCGTATAAAAATTGAAAAGGCTGCCTTATAATCAGATGAAATCTGATTTTCAGCAGCCTTTATATTGATTTTTCTTAATCTTATTCCAAATTTTTATGGATGCAATAAATACAAGTACTAACGATACAATCACGAAGACTAAACCCACTTTAGATTCACCAAGGCTAGTCCCAATAAGACTATATAACATCCTTAATGGAGCACTGGCAATTAGTATCGTTAAAATGTACGTTACATATTTGATACGGACAGAAGCGGATAAAAAACAAATGACATCTGCTGGAGCTACAGGACAAATAATTCCCAGTGCTAGAAATTTGTAATTGTACTTTTCTAACAAATCATTCATTTCAGGGTGTCGATTCACTAAATATTTTTTCAGCTTATGACCAACAAAACTTTTTGAAACGAGAAAAACCAAAGTTGCACTCAATGCCATACCCGCTGTTGATAAAAAGAAGGCCTCTATTGGACTGAAGCATACGCCACCCAAAATCATAAGCATTGTACCTGGGATTAAAAATAACAGCCTCACAATCCATAGACCGATAAACAGGAAGTATGCATAATTTTTATTCTCAAAAATAAATGCTTTTAAGGAATTCATATCAAATGATAGTAAATTTAAGTGCTTTAATATATAAACAAGTGAAATCCAAATGATAAAAATGATAAGTTTCTTTTTCAATTTTTTCATTCTCCTCAATACTTTCTATATACTTATAGTAAGAAAGAAAAATTAAGAAATGCTCCTGAAAATCATTAAGAATTCTGAAGTTGTTCATTATAAATTGGAAGTTCTACAATAAAGCTTATCCAATCATCTTTGTACCCCGCGCGTATGTCCCCATTATGGAGTTCAATGATTTTTTTGGAAATCGACAATCCAAGACCTGTCCCTTGTGCATCCATTCTTGCCTCATCTCCCCTAAAAAACCGTTCAAACATTTTATTTACATCTTCTGCGGGAGGGTTTTCTACTTTATTAGATACTTGAAAAACAGCTGTATTTCCTTTTAAACAAAAAGATATTTTTATATTAGAAGGCTTTATGCTGTATTTAATCGCATTTACAAAAAGATTTTCATATACACGAACTATTTTTTCCACATCGATTAATGCTGGGATATCTTCCTCTGTAATTGATGTTTGAACATGTAATTGTTCTTTCTCAAAGATTGGAATATACTCTCCCACTATTTGTTGCAATAAACTCTCCAAGTCAACTTTATTCAGATTTAGCACAGCGTCGGGACTTGATAAACGGGTAAATTCAAATAGTTCATCCAGTAAATAATTTAGCCTTTGTGATTTTAAATAGATGGTTTCAAAATATTCCTGCAGCTGATCTCCATTATTATATTGCCCACTTTTTATTAAATTCAAATAACCAATAATTGATGTTAATGGCGTTCGTAAATCGTGGGATATATTTGTAATCAGTTCATTTTTTACTTTTTCTAGTTGTCTTTCATGGATAAACTTATTTTCTAACTCCTTTGACATGTAATTAATATTCCCTGCTAGTTGCGATAGCTCGTCCTTCCCTTTAATGTCAATTGTTAGCCCAAGTTTCCCATTAGCAATATGTTGCACGGTTTCTGAAATATGTCCCAAATACAGGATTTTATTCCTTACAAGCAATGTAAATATTACAACGAACGTCAGTATTACAACGGAGAACCAAAATGACAGTAACAAACCGGCTTGCAAGATACTGCCATTCGGATTATTCAAAGTATCTATTTTAGAAATGATGATCATCACAGCATACGTTCCAAAAATACTAATTACAATCATTAAAAGAAGATTTACGGTTAGTGTATTTCGAAATTTAATCGTCTTCATAGTTTATAGCCTACTCCCCAAATCGTCTTTATATAAATAGGATTTTTGGGATTCGCCTCTATTTTGTCTCGAATTTTTGTTATGTGTACCATCACTGTATTATCCGATTTGAAAAAGTCTTCTTTCCAAACAGCTTCATAAATTTTAGAAACACTTAAAACGATTCCTTTATTTCGACCAAGTAGTTCCAAAATATCAAATTCTTTCGGCGTCAATCGAACTTCTTTTCTTTGTACCCATACTTGTCGCGTATCTGCATTTATTATTAAATCGCCTATCTCCAAAACACTTTTGTTGACAACTGGTTCGTTATTGTATTTTTTATATCTTCTTAATTGCGATTTAACCCTAGCGATTAATTCTAATGGATTAAATGGTTTAGATAAATAATCATCGGCACCGGCTGTTAGACCTTGGATTTTATCCATATCCTCTGATTTTGCAGAAAGCATAATAATCGGCATGCTACGTTCTTCTCTAATTTTCATGCATGCTTGAATGCCATTCATTTTCGGCATCATAATGTCTAAAATAATAAGGTCAAATGCATTCTTTTCGAGCAATTTTAAAGCCTCTACCGCATCTTCAACCTTTTCAGTTTGCATACCTTCATTCTCCAAATACACCGCGATAAGATTTCTGATTTCTTTATCATCATCAACAATTAATATTTTTGACACCATTCAATTCCTCCATTTGTTTTTTTGAAGTTGTACAGCTAAATTTGTAGGCTGGTGGGAAATTTCTAATTTCTCTTTCCATTTCTATTTTGACAAAAAATTGTTTAATAAAGATAAACTTGAACTCGGAAGGACAGCCCCTACTGTTTTGGGATTGCTTAGAAATTGAAGTACAAAAGAAAATTTTTTCACATGTATTCTCCTCATTGGTTTGAATTGTTACTCCAACTTTAAAATTAAAACCTTAAGAGAACATGGTCAAAATCCTTAAGAATTCTTAAGAATTTTTGGAAGTGATGTGCATTTTCCGTTTTTATTTTTTTAAGAACGAAAAGGAAGACACTCTGTTTGAGTCCTTCCCTTAATATCATAATTTATCTTTTGAGCATCATTACATACTTATTTTATACTTTTAAATTTATTTTTCTTTTGACCCACAAATGTATTAACATGCATCATATCTATCCTCGTCTATTTTTTGTATCGACTTAGCAACTTACATATTTAGTTAATTGTTTTTTTAAATCTTGCACATGTTAATCGAATAGCATTTTATATTACCGAAAGTGATTTATTAAAACTTTTAAAAATAATGCGTATGAATATAAATAATTGACCTATACTATTAAAGATTTCACTTCCAATCCAATGTGACTAGGAGGGTTAACCCGATGAGTAAGGCAGATTGATTTGCTCGGAAGGACCATCAATACTGAATATAGCTAAAGTACGGTTGTCTTAGGTAAATCTTAAGATCCAATGCGGAAGCGAGGCAGTGTGTCATGGAGGAATAACTGTAAGTGCTAATCAAACCCGGGATATTAATTCCGGGTTTTTTTGTTTTAGTAAGACTACACATAAACAGGAAGATTAATCGTGGAAGTATTATTACATTTTTTCAAAGAAGTTCAATAAGAAAAAGCCGAATTTCTCTGTATAAAAATAGAGAAATTCCGCTATTTTTCGTTATTTCTTAAAAACTCTATGTCTGTATAAATCATTACCATACAGGCTCCTAGACAGCCTAACCTATATAAACACTTTCACATGTTCCAGGGGCTGGTTCATAAAAGCAATGATTTTTAAACTGTCCGGTAAAAGGTTGGCCGTACCATGTTGGAGGACAAGGAGCATATGGATTAAAATACCAAAGTGCGTATTTCGCTGGATGTTCTCTCCAATATTTCAAATTCTGTTCTGCTAATCTTTGTTCATTAGGTCTCGCTCTTTGATAAAACAGATTCCCTTTTTGAACTGCTTCAAAAGAATAATTTCCACCTTGTATTTGAAAAATAACATCTTCAATTGTTCTGACATCTTTAAAATCTGAACAGTCGGCTACAGCACGATTAACAATGACATTTCCAACATATAACATCCCTTGATTTCCTTCACCCACGGCTTCTGCTCGCATCATCCTAGCCATTAAATCAATGTCTGCATCTCTGTATTTAACTCTTGCCAATTTTCCCACCTCATACATATAGTATGAAAAAATTATAAATTGATGTCATTCTTTTTTATGCACTTATTTATATTTAGCAAAAAAATTCTCCATTTATAGTAGAAACGTAAACACTATTCAAAAAAAGCGCTGTCCCAATTGCCAACCGTATTGTTTGTTTCATCTTTCTCTCATCTTTGGCTCCATTTGTTTAATGGCAACTCGTATTACCGACAGGCGATAGGCTTGCAAAGATCAGAGATGCATTCGAATAGTTTATGAACAGGCAAGGACATCCTGATGTTAAATTAAGAAAAATGACTAAACCAATATACATATAAAAAAGTGGCTCCTCAATAGTTTATACAACTAATGAGAAGCCTGGATTATAGTCCACTATAATAGCATTTCACTTTCACCATAGATACCACTTTTATATTTCCCCAAGTCTCACTTTGAATATACTAGGAATATTTTTCATGATGAGAGATAAATAGTTCTCTATACAACTGCATTGGCTTTTTACAGTACGTTAAACCCTTTTTAAATTCACAGTTTCAACATTATTTTCTAATGACAAAAGTTTTTTATCATTTTTTAGCTCTATCAGATTTTTTGCTTCTTGAACTAAATTTTCCATTGTATTTAATTCATCATCGCTAATATCAATTAGCTCTTCAAACATTTCAACTGATTCTTGAGAAATAAAAGCAATTTCTCTAATTGCTGCCATAATTTGCTGTGAGCCTGAAGATAATTCTTCGGTACTTGCAGATGCATTAGAATTATTTTCAGCAATAGTTTTTGTAGTTTCTAAAATTTTTTCGAACATTATACCAACTTCTAAAATTGTTGTATTCGTTTGTGCAAATTCTTCTGTTCCTTGCTTCATCGATATTACAACGCGGTCCGTCTCTTCTTGAATATTCTTTACAATATTCGATACTTCTGAAGATGACTGACGTGATTGTTCGGCTAATTTACGAACTTCACCAGCAACTACAGCAAACCCTTTACCGTGTTCACCTGCACGAGCTGCTTCGATAGCCGCGTTCAGTGCTAATAAATTTATTTGCTCTGAAATCCCAGTAATCACCTTAACAATCTTACCAATTTCGTGCGATTTTTCTCCAAGTATATTGATGGCACTAGATGTTGTATTAATCGTTTGATTAAATTGCTCCATTCTAACCATCGAATCTTTTAACTTTTCGTTACCGTCTTGTGTCAATTCTAATGTAGTATTCGATTGTTCAGAAATTTGGTTTGATCTTATAGATAGGTCTTCAATAGCTTCTGTCATATCTTCAATAGAAGTAGAACTCTCTTCAGTAGCTACTAATTGTTTTTTTAACCCTTTGCCTACCTCATCGATTGCAGCCCTAACAATATCAGCCTTCTCAGCTGCATATTCCCCATGTTCAGTAAGAGTTTTACCTTTTTCATTCACATTTTTTGCAAATAACTGAAATTGCTCTCTTACTTGACCTGCTGATAGTTCATTCATTTCGTTTGTAGCCACATTATTTAAATGAGAATGTCGTTTGAGCATAAAATATTGGTAAGAAAAGTACAAAGTTGTACATAATAAAACGACAATAGTTCCTAGCATGATAACTTCCATTAAAAAGTAAATCTCCTATTCTACTAACGTATTATTCATAAAGCTTTATAGCTCTTTTGCAACGATATAAATTCCATCTGCTGTAGTCGATGGAATTTTACTTAGTTTTTCATTGTTTTCATATTTATGAACAATAAAATTCCCTTCTAAATCTACATATTTTGTTAGGCCATGATACTTCTCCAGCACGCGTATTGACTTCGGATTCGTCGCTTCAGCTAGTACAAGTTTTAATCCTTCTTCACTTGCCTTTTTTATTAATACATCACCTAAGCTTTGTACAATTTCATGACGACTATGCTCAGCAATTATACCTAGTAAAAAGATATGTAACGCTTCCCCATCTTCCAAATCTTTTCCGTAACGTTTTTTATAATCATCTAGGAAACGTTTATCGATATCCTCTAACACACGCATTACGATATTCATGTCAGCAAACGTGCCTTCAAAAATGTCACCTTCATTAATTTCAAAGGCATTGGTATCCCCAACTAGTGCGCCTAAAACATTTTTTTCGTTATCTAACGCTACAGCACAATAACCTTGATGAGCATATGTCTCGATATATTCCTTCGTAAACTGATACCAATCTTCGTAAGGTAAATTTAAGGCGTATCCAATTATCGGCTCTTGTATCCATTTCCCACCAACTTCTACTCCAATAAATGTCTTAGCTAAACATTCTGCTGTCTTTTCAATTAATTCTGGTTGATCCTTTGTAAGGATTTCAATTGTGTATAAATCTGCTGTTGTTTGCATCGTGATGTTATTCCTCTCCGAATTAGGGTTGTTTATTTAAAAATTAGCGTGAATCCGTTTCAGAAACATGATTGACCACTCTTCCAGGGAAATCAATTGTCTCAATAGCATTTCGAATTTGTACTGAAGAAATTTTAGATTTAGAATTTACAATGGCAATATCTTTAAAGCCAAGAGAAACGTAAAACAAGAAAGTCTCTCCAAGTCCTGCAGCAGTCTTAGAAGGAAGCGGTGATTGGTAGGTTGCATCAACTACTAACCTATAAGTAAGTTTATGTACCTTACCTACAGTTTCTTGTAAATGCTTTAAATATCCCTCAACAAGATCGTCTTTAATAAACCCTAGAATTTGAACATGTACTTCTTTTTTCGCTTCATAAATTGCCATTTTATATTTTGGTTCATTTACAACTATCATTTTAAACCTCCTTTTCTATTACTTATCTACTGTCTCTATATCTATGACCTGACAATGTAAGCTGCCGTTCATTACAGCACTTCTTTTAAACGAAAAAACTACCCCAACAAAAAACGAGGGTAGCCAAATAACCACTTCTTATCTTGGCAACCCGACTATCATTATCCAAAAGGATTTAAGACTCGTAGCTTTGCGTCCTTACCTTTCGATAAGTTTGCCCGTTTTTATTTAAAGATAAATAATCAGAATGTCTATTAACCTATCAATTTAACAGTATAAATTACTTATTACTTTTTATCTATACTAGTACTTTTTCCGAAAGAATACTGGATTAATTCAAGGGATTCTTGATAAACATTAGAAGGAATTGACAAATAAAGTACCATTAGGCTATCACATAAAGAGGAAGTTTGTAATTTCCCTTAATTGCAGGAAAAGTAAAAGAGCATAATAAATGTATTTTCTTTTTTTCTACACATTTGTTTTGTTGTAAATGTTTTGATTCTTCTATCCGTCCCCACTCTCCCACTGTTTTATATGCTCTTATCAGGAGTATATCCAGACTAACTCTCATTACGATGCAACTTGTTAAGGGAATGCGCTACTATTCAAGTTAATTTGGCTTATGCGATAGGTAATACTCCAGAATTAAGGACATTGGCAGTGTTGCACCAGAAAAGATTATGGAGAGTCTTGGCCATTCAGATGATCAAATTACCAAGTAACATGACAAAGTAAATGAAAAAGAAGCCTCCCAAAAGTTCAGTGAACTTTTGAGAAGCCTCCGTTAAAATCTTTTATGTTAGCAAAATGTTAACATCACACTTTCACCTTACATAAAACCCAGTCATATCAAGGGTTCAAGCGGCTTGTTACATCATGCCGCCCATGCCACCCATGCCACCCATATCAGGCATACCCATACCGCCGCCTGCTTCTGGGATGTCTGCTACTACTGCTTCCGTTGTAAGGAATAGTGAAGCGACTGATGCAGCATTTTGTAAAGCTGAACGCGTTACTTTTGCTGGGTCTACTACGCCTGCTTCAATCATGTTTACCCATTCACCTGTTGCTGCATTGAAGCCAATTCCTACTTCTTCTCGCTTTAGGCGGTCTACGATGATTGAACCTTCAAGACCCGCATTCTCAGCAATTTGACGTACTGGTTCTTCTAATGCACGTAAAATGATTTTCACACCCGTAGCTACATCACCTTCTACTTCTTCAAGCACGTTCACTACTGCACCATATACATTAAGAAGGGCTGTACCACCACCTGATACGATACCTTCTTCTACTGCCGCACGTGTTGAGTTCAGTGCGTCCTCGATGCGTAATTTACGTTCTTTTAATTCTGTTTCTGTTGCTGCCCCTACTTTAATAACGGCAACACCGCCTGCTAATTTTGCTAAGCGCTCTTGTAATTTTTCTTTATCGAACTCTGAAGTCGTTTCAGCAAGCTGCATACGAATTTGATTCACGCGTGCTGCTACTGCATCTGTGTTACCAGCGCCTTCAACGATCGTTGTATTATCTTTTGAAACGATTACTTTTACCGCGCGACCTAATGAAGTTAAGTCTGCTGTTTTTAAATCTAAGCCAAGATCTTGTGTAATCACTTGACCACCTGTAAGAATCGCAATATCTTCTAGCATTGCTTTACGACGGTCACCAAAGCCTGGTGCTTTTACTGCTACGGCATTGAATGTACCGCGAAGTTTATTCACTACAAGAGTTGCTAATGCTTCCCCTTCAACGTCCTCCGCAATAATTAAAATTGGACGACCTTGTTGTACAACTTGCTCAAGCACTGGTAAAATCTCTTGAATGCTTGCGATTTTTTTATCTGTAATTAAAACGAATGGGTTATCTAGTACCGCTTCCATTTTGTCTGTATCTGTCACCATGTAGTGTGAAGCATAACCACGGTCAAATTGCATACCTTCTACAACATCAAGCTCTGTTGTGAAGCCTTTTGATTCTTCAATCGTAATAACACCATCATTGCCAACTCGTTCCATAGCATCTGCAATGTACCCACCGATTTCCTCGTCACCTGAAGAGATAGATGCTACTTGTGCGATCGACTCTTTGTTTTCCACTGGGCGTGAAATGGCTTGAAGCTCTGTTAATGCAGCTGCAACCGCTTTATCCATCCCTTTACGGATGCCAACAGGGTTTGCGCCAGCTGTTACGTTTTTTAAACCTTCGCGGATCATCGCTTGTGCAAGAACCGTTGCTGTAGTTGTACCGTCACCAGCAATTTCATTTGTTTTAGAAGCCACTTCTGCTACTAATTTTGCACCCATGTTTTCAAATGGGTTTTCTAACTCGATTTCTTTTGCGATCGAAACACCGTCATTTGTAATTAGTGGTGAACCGAATTTTTTTTCTAATACAACGTTACGTCCTTTTGGTCCAAGTGTTACCTTTACAGCATTTGCTAATTTATCAACACCAGCCGCCATTAATGAGCGTGCGTCTTCTGAAAATTTAATGTCTTTTGCCATAATCCATATACCTCCTGAATTTAATTATCTATTTCGTTCATTTATCAACATCATATGTGCAGCTAGTATGTTTTACTATTTATATCTAGCTGCAGTTCATTTTCGATTTAGGCTTATCCAATAATTGCTAATACGTCGCTTTCACGTAAAATTAAATATTCTACGCCGTCGTATTTCACTTCTGTACCAGAGAATTTTGAGAAGATAATTTCATCGCCTACTTTTACGTCAAGCGGGGCATGAGTGCCGTTGTCAAGAACTCGACCTGTACCTACTGCTACCGCTTTACCAGTTTGTGGTTTTTCTTTTGCTGAGTCAGGTAATACAATCCCGAAAGCAGTTTTTTCCTCTACCTCAACAAGTTCAATAATGATGCGATCTCCTAATGGTCTTAACAAGTGAAACAACCTCCTACGTTTTTAAATTTAGCACTCTCAGTTAAAGAGTGCTAACACAATTATTAGTTTAATGAATTCCTTTTTTTTTTGCAAGTCAGAACTATAAAAAATTTTGTATTATTTCCAAATTCCTCTACAATATAGTTAATCGTTATTTTTCTTACCAATAGGAAATGCTGTGTCCTTTCTTATTTGCCTACGTCATATAACTAATAAAAAAAAGAAAGAAGGTTACTTATCGTGACATCCATTTCAGCACCAAATTTCAAAACACAAAAGACCGCATTTTATGTGTTGATTACGTATATCGTGTGCCAACTCTCTGTACTAGTGCTCATCCTTTTTCCTGAATTAAAAGAGTATCTATTAAAGTTTATTGCAGAACCTACGAAACAAGAACAATTAATTAAACTTTCCGCATGGTGGTCTATCACTTCCTTTGCGATTGCTACTATAGTGAGCTTTCTATTAATTCAGCGCAATAAGCAATTTTGGAATGTTTTTAAAGGAGAGAAGGCTTCAATTAGTGCTTCGATTGGTTGGGGAATTATCGGGTTTTTCCTTGTTTTTCTTGGTCAAACAATTGGTGCATACATTGAGCTCGCACTAGGCATTGAGATGGGTTCTGAAAACACAGCGGACATCATGCTAATCACAAAAGTTGCGCCAGTGATGATCATTGCCACAGTATTGCTCGGTCCTATTTTAGAAGAGTTAATTTTCCGTCGTGTCATTTTTGGTTCGATTGTTCAAAATTATAACTTTTGGGTGGCAAGCATTATTAGTTCCATCGTATTTGCAGCTATTCATATGGATTTCACACATATTATTATTTATACGATTAGCGGTATGGTTTTTGCCTTCCTTTACTACAAAACGAAGCGCTTACTAACTTCCATAATCGCGCATGTTTTATTAAATGGCTTCGTCACATTCGTTCAAATGTATGCGGAGAAGTTCCAACAAATTATTGATAATGCTCCGAAATGATCTTTTAGCCCGCTTTGTCAATTAATTTTTCACACAAAAAAACGCTATCCCCTTTATGGAAGATAGCGTTTTTTTTTATGAAATAAGAAATGTTTAATTATTCATTTGCTCTATTTGTCTACGTTGTTCTTCTAGTAATTGCTCCACTTGCATCGTTTGTGCAGCCTCTTGTTCTTCCTTTAGTCGTTTTTCCTCTGCTTCGACAAATTTACGATAGCCGACGCGCGAAATTACAATACTAAATTCATAAAGAATAAATAATGGTACTGCTACGATTAAATTTGAAATAAAATCTGGCGGCGCTAAAACCGCAGCTAAAACAAATAACACAAAGTAGGAGTACTTACGAAACTTGACCAACAATTCTGGATTCAATACGCCGATACGCGCTAAAAATAACGTGACAACCGGTAGTTGAAATACAATTCCGAACGGCACAACTAATGAAAACAGGAAATTAAAATATTCGTTAATCCCTATTGTTTGCGTAATGCTTAAATCATTCGAAAGCTTCATCATGAAATTCATTACATAAGGGAATAACACAAAGTATGAAAAACTAATCCCTGCAAAAAATAATAAAAACGAATACGGGATATATTTGAGTGTCGCTTTACGTTCTGTTTCATGTAAGCCTGGTGTAATAAATGACCATAGTTGATACAGTAATACGGGCGAAGTAAAGACAAATGCCACTACAAACATCACTTTTAAAAATACCGCTAAAGGATCGGTCGGGTTAAAACCATGCAATTCAAATTGCGAAGCTTCATCACTATGTTGAATAAAGTGAATAATAGGCTCCGTTACAAAAAAACCACCAATCAAAGCAAGGATAAAGAAAATCGCTGTAATAAACAAGCGACTTCTTAATTCATTGAAATGTTCTATTACAGTTCTTTCTTGTGGATTCATTTTAAGACATCCTTAATTTACTTAGCTTGATTATTTTCGTTATCTTTATGTTCGATAACAGTAGCATTATTTTTTTTATCATCATCGTCATCTGTAAGGCCTTTTGTGGCGTTTTTGAATTCACGAAGTGTCGAACCCATTGCTTTACCTAACTCTGGCAACTTTTTTGGTCCGAAAATTAATATTGCTACTACCCCTATAATAACTAGGCTTACTGGTCCAATCGCATTTAAATGCACAACCACGACAGCCACCTCCTCTATTATATGTACATTTTACAGTATCTACATCTTTTTGGCTAATAGCAATCATGTGAACAATTTGTTATTGTTTGGAATTACGTACTAAATAAATGAGCGCTTGTAACTCCACTGACAAATCAATATTCATCACCTTTATCGTATCTGGAACAGAAAGGCGCACAGGGGTGAAATTTAAGATCCCTTTTGCATTCATTTTAACGAGTCGGTCTGTCATGGTTTGAGCAGAACGAGAGGATACCGTCAAAATCGCCAGTTCGGCACTAAATTCCTCATACATTTCCTCTAAGCGATCTGGATGAAATACGGGGATATCACTTATCGTCGTCCCTTCATACGGTGCTTTTGTATCAAATGCAACAACAATACGCGTATTATGATTCTTTTGGAAATTGTATTTTAATAAACCATTCCCTAAGTTTCCGACACCAATTAGTGCAACATTCATTGCCTCATCCTGATCTAATGTTTGACGGAAAAATTCAAGTAAGTGTTGGACGTCATAGCCATAGCCCTTTTTTCCAAGCGCACCAAAATAAGAAAAATCACGTCGAATGGTTGCAGAATCTATTTTCATTGCATCACTTAATTCTTGTGACGATATTCGTTTCTTGCCGTCATTTGCAAAATTTTGCAAAAATCGATAATACAGAGGAAGCCTTTTCGTAGTTGCTTGTGGAATTTTTGTTTCTTTTTTCACACACTCTCCTCCTACATACTTTTAGAAATCGTTATAATTTTACTAAACCTATCGCTACAAGTAAAGTATCCACCGTTGCGTGTCCCCTCCTCATCCGATAAACTAGAAGGAAGAAATAGAGGTGTAAAAATGATTACATTACAAGTAAATCAATTATATAAATCTTTTATTACCGACGAAATTTTAAGCGGTGTGAAGCTAGAAGTTCAGCATCGTGACCGCGTCGCACTTGTAGGACGTAATGGTGCTGGAAAATCAACGTTATTAAAAATAATCGCTGGGCAAATGAGCTTTGATTCAGGTGAAATTATTATTCCAAAAGACGTCCGTGTTGGCTATTTAGAGCAGCATGCTAAAATTGATTCAGAGCTGACAATTTGGGATGAAATGATGACCATTTTTAGCGCCTTACGTGGACAAGAGCAAAAGCTTCGACAATTAGAGCAGCAAATGGCTGACCCGAGCATATATGAAAATGGTGAGCTTTATGCACGCATAATGGCCGATTATGATCAGCTGCAGCATGATTTCAAAGAAGCAGGTGGCTATCAATATGAGGCGGATACACGCTCGATTTTACACGGAATGCAGTTTTTCCCTGAGGATTATCCAAAATCCATTCAGTCGCTTTCTGGCGGTCAGCGTACCCGTTTAGCATTAGCCAAATTATTACTGTCAAAGCCAGACTTATTAATTTTGGATGAGCCTACTAACCACTTAGATATCGAGACACTTTCTTGGCTAGAAGGCTTTTTAAAAGGTTATGAAGGAGCGATTTTAATCGTTTCGCATGACCGCTACTTCTTAGATCAAGTGGTGTCCATTGTGTATGAAATTTCCCGAACAAAGGCGACAAAATATACAGGGAACTATAGCGCTTATTTAGATGAAAAAGCAAAAAATTATGAGCGGGACTTAAAAATGTACGAACGCCAAATCGATGAGAAGGCGAAACTCGAAACATTTATTCAAAAAAATCTGGCACGTGCCTCGACAACAAAAATGGCGCAATCACGTCGCAAAGTCCTAGAAAAAACAGACTGGATGGATTCCCCTGATGGTGATGAAAAAAGTGCGAATTTCGGCTTTTCAATTGAGCGCCAAAGTGGGAATGATGTGTTATCAATTGATGAATTAGCAATCGGATATCCAGACAAAAAGATTTCTAAAAATATTCAGCTGCGCGTATTCCGAGAAGATCGCATCGCACTTGTCGGTCCAAACGGTGTTGGGAAATCAACGTTACTTAAAACGATTGTAAAAGATTTAACTGCGCTCACTGGAGACATTCGCTACGGTACAAATGTGCAAATTAGCTACTATGACCAAGAGCAAGCAAAGCTTCATTCCAATAAACCCGTTTTAAATGAGTTATGGGATGACTGGCCTTTAATGAATGAAAAGGATATTCGCAGCATTTTAGGTCGCTTTTTATTTAGTGGGGATGATGTGTCCAAACTAGTCAATTCATTATCAGGTGGCGAAAAAGCACGACTCGCTTTAGCTAAATTAATGATGCAAAAAGCGAACTTCCTTGTGCTGGACGAGCCAACCAACCATTTGGACTTAGATAGCAAGGAAGTCTTAGAAAATGCGTTAATTGATTATCCTGGGACATTACTTTTCGTTTCGCATGACCGTTATTTCATTAATCGCATCGCAACTAAAGTCGTGGAGCTATCTAGCACAGGCTCCTTCGAATATTTAGGTGACTATGATTATTATTTGGAGAAAAAACAGGAACTTGAAGAATTAGCTGCAATGAAGGCTGCCGCCCGAGAAGCAAAAAGTGTCACGACTTCAGCTACGAAAACGACTTCCATGATTGATAAAGACGCAAAAAAACGCGAACGTCAAATCCGCCGTTCCATTGAGGAAATCGAAAAGAATATGATGAACCTCGATGAATCAATTGCTCTATTTGAGGAACAATTATGCGATCCAGAAATTTTCTCTGACCATGAAAAAACTCTTGCTATACAGACTGAGTTAAATGAGACAAAAGAACAGCATGATACACTAGAAATGGAATGGCTTGAACTAAACGAAGAGCTTGAAAATTTATAAATAGTTGATTATTCACTACTATAAAAGGAGAACGTTGCATACATTATGCCAACGTTCTCCTTTTATCTTCATTCAGTAGTAGTTCTAGCACTCGACGGAAGAAGTTAATTCCTCCAGCAGATGTCACAGATATTAAATTGAACTTAGGCCAAAGCTCAATTCAAAATCTGGACTCAATTACGCCGAGGCGTAATTGACGATTATTTTATTTGAAAGCTCTTTATCATCCGTAATTTTTGATAAGCTGTATACGTTCCATATATCCAACCAAAGAACACGATTGTTACTGCAGCAATGAGTAGATTTAATAATGTATATAATGGTTTCATTGGTGACTTAAAATTCCGTACACGAAATGGTTGACGTTCCCCCATTCGAATACAATTAAAAACATCGACTATTTGACGACGCCCATATACAATCGCAAGTGGATAACAACTAATGGCCGCTAACAAAAATAACCCATTAAAGGATGCTAAATATAGTCCTAAATGCACCGAATTCAACATGAAAAGAACAACCATAGCCAATAGGAACCCACCAATCAAAAGCATCCTCATCTTATTACGTTCTTTTAGATAATTCATACACGAACCTCCTTTTTTTCTTACAAGCACATCACTCAGCATAGAAGATCATTTCATTTTAATTACTATTCCATGTTATTAACAGTTTCAAACCTATTATCGCTAAATTTCGTCATATATCTTGGTCAATATACAATTTCCAAACAAAAATCTCCACAATTTTATACACAAAACAAATGCAGTCATATCAACATATCAACAGGGTTTTCCACATTGTCCACAGTTTTAATTTTATTTATCCATCCTAATCTGTGTAAAAACCAATACTATATATAGATAAATCACATGTTACCCACAACTTATCCACAATTTGTGTATAAGTACGCATGTTCGCACTTGTTTTTGTGGGTATGTGAATTCTTTTGTGGATAATTTTTCAGAAAAATTCCTCTTTAATAATACTTGCTACGTAAACAACAATTTTTTTACTATAAATACGTAATTCGCGCCCTTATGTTATTTCAAAAAAACAAAAAGCATAAGTAACTGTGATTTTAAATCACATAATTACTTATGCTAAACATTCCTATATTATTTTACCCAATTTGTTAATTCCATACCCGGTCGACCATTCATCGCTAAGTTCCCACGAATGCCTGCTACATACATTTGATAGGCAGCAGCACCTATCATGGCAGCATTATCCGTGCATAAATATAATGGGGGCACGTAAAATGGAATCCCTTCTTCAGTAAATACTTTTGCTAATGATGTACGTAATCCCTTATTGGCGGAAACTCCCCCAGCAGCAATTACTTGTTTTACCTCATATTGACGAGCTGCGCGCAATGTTTTGGCTGTTAATACTTCCACAACGCTATCTTGAAAACCTTTTGCAACTTGTGTTGGAATAATTTCTTCTCCACGCTGATCCATATTATGCTTATAGTTAATAACAGCAGATTTTAACCCACTAAAGCTGAAGTCATATGAATCCTCTTCCAACCAAACTCGTGGGAATGGTACAGCTTCTGTCGCTTCATGGGCTAAACGGTCAATATGCGGGCCACCTGGATACGGCATATTTAACACGCGGGCTACTTTATCATACGCCTCTCCTGCTGCATCATCGCGCGTTTCCCCTATGACCTCAAATGACCCATGCTCTTTCATCAAAACAAGCTCAGTATGTCCACCAGATACGACTAGCGCTAATAAAGGGAATTCCATCGGCTGTACTAATGCATTTGCATAAATATGCCCTGCAATATGATGCGTTCCAATAAGCGGGAGCCCATGTACAAAGGCAAATACCTTTGCTGCATTAATTCCGATTAACAATGCGCCTACTAAACCCGGGCCTTCTGTTACAGCCACGGCTGATAATTGTTGTGGCGTCATTTCAGCTTGTTTTAAAGCTTCTTCAAGCACTATTGTTACTTGCTCTACATGATGTCGTGACGCAATTTCAGGCACTACTCCGCCAAATCGTTTATGACTCTCAATTTGAGATGACACGACATTTGAAATAATTTCCGACCCATTTTTTATTATCGCTACGGCTGTTTCATCACAGCTTGTTTCTATTGCTAATATATAGTTATCCATTATAAATTCACCCACATTACTAAAGCATCTTCTTGGTTATCCGTATAGTAGTTTTTGCGAATACCACCATCCTGGAATCCAAGTTTTCGATATAAATTTTGTGCAACAGCATTTGTTACACGTACTTCTAAACTCATTACCTCCATATTTGCCGCTTTGGCAATCTGCATAGCTTCTCGCATGAGACCTTCTCCCATTCCTTGACCGCGTACAGCATCCACAACAGCAACATTAGTAATTTGAGCAGCATCAATTACTAACCACATTCCACAAAAACCAACTATCGTATTTTGCTCATCCTCAGCCACTAAATAATGTGAGAACTGATTTTCTGTCATTTCATAGTAAAAGGAATCCAATGTCCATGGCGTTGGAAACGTGGCTTGTTCAATCGCATACACCGCCTCTACATCTGCAATTGTCATTTTTCGATAACTAACCATTAGAATTGCTCCTTTTTTTGTTCCTTTAACCAATTCGCTTCTGCTTCTGCAATTCGACGATATTGTGGAACAAATGAATGCGTAGCTTCAATAGAAGGTAATTTTTTCTGTTGTCCCATTGCAATCAGTTCAGAAGCTCGTGGCAAATCAAGTGTATTTGAAACACGAAGTGCATTTTCACCAAGCACCTCTTGAATTTTTTCAAAATAAAGATCGACATCTGTCCCTACAAACAATACGGGGCTTTGTAATGCTTTTAATTTTTCTAGCAGTCCGTCAATATGATCATGGTAGTCCTCAATTAATGTATTTAACTGCGCCCCTTCATATACGCCAGCATATACATTTTGTCGGCGTGCATCAAATAACGCACAAATAATAGCATCAGACATTTTTACATTCGCAGCCAGTGCCTTTAAGCTTGAAACCCCTACTAATGGCTTTTGTATAGACCAAGCAAATGTTTTCGCTAGTGTCACACCTATACGCACACCTGTATAAGAACCAGGGCCTTCTGATACTGCTACGGCATCAATTTCAGCTGGTACTACACCTGCTTTATTCAATACTTCTTCAATCGCAGGCATAGCACCGACAGAATGCGTTAATTTTATATTTTGCACCACTTCAGCTAGTACTTTCCCATTTTTCACTACGGCGATAGATAGCGGCGCATTTGCTGTTTCAATTCCTAACCAAATCATTTCAATAGCTCCTCACAAAGTTGGACATATTTTGTGCCCATCGGTTTAAAAATAAATCTCCGAGCGTCTTCATCAATTCTTGTAATTTCAATTGCTAAACGCTCTTTTGGTAAATCCTCTTCAATTAGATGTGCCCATTCTACAACCGTCACGGCATCTCCATAAAAAATTTCATCCCAGCCTAAATCTTCATCACTATTTTCCAAACGATACACATCTAAATGATTTAATGGGAGGCGTCCCTCATACTGCTTCATAATCGTAAATGTCGGGCTATTGACTGTGCGCGTTATACCTAAGCCCTTTGCAAAGCTTTGCGTAAAAGTCGTTTTTCCCGCACCCAGATCCCCTTCAAGCGTGATTGTATATTGTGCTTCCACTAACTGTGCTAACTTCATCGCAAGCTGCTGCGTTTCTTCTAACACATTAATTTGTTTTTCAAATATCATGTTGTTGCTTCCTTCCCATAAAATCGATTATCTCTAGTTTACTTTAACTGAGCTAAATGTTCAAAATGAATCCCTTCAAACCACTTTGCTAGAAGTACTTTATAGTACCTTCCTCTCCACAAATAAAGGTGTTATCCCCCATAAAAGAGATAACACCTATCGATTTGAATTACCTTTTCTTTTTATAATTTCTGTTTTAATTAATTCTCCATTTTCAAAATAGGCTTGATACCCTTTTGTTAAAAGAATTTCATCGTTCCATTCATAAATATCTTCATCGATTTTAACACCAGCTCCTCCTGCAATTTTAACTACATCTATATAGTACATCCCTTTTTCTAATTTATTATATTCTTCCTCATTCATATATCTTTGCCATCTATACGTATTATGTTCCTCAATTTCTGTAATTTCATCTTTATATGCTGCAAGATTCGTTATTATTAAACCAAAGAGACATATCCCTAAATAACTAAATAACCATTTACGATTAATTAATATCCCTCCTAAGAGCATTACTAAACTTTTACCGTAAGCATAATATTCAAAATCATGATTGTTCTCATGGTTTCGCTCAACTAATGTAATGTGATAAGTTGCTACAATACTAGTAAATGCATTCTTAGCATATTCGGATGATTCATCATCCGTGCAAAGGTTTCAATCATAATGGAGTATAGGGAAGTTGTTTCTCTTATTGGGTAAGGAGCGAAGAAAAAAAATTTGTAAGACTAATAATTAATTTTTAAACAAAAAAAAGCCTTTATGAGATTATTCTCATAAAAACTAAATAAAATGGCGGTCCCGACCGGGATCGAACCGGCGATCTCCTGCGTGACAGGCAGGCATGTTAACCGCTACACCACGGGACCATTTATTTATCTTTTGGACATTTATTAATATAACATAAATTTAAGTAATGTACAACATTTTTTTTTGCTGTTTTACTAAAAATATCAATTATACCTCGAAATCCTCTGACAGCCTACTATAAGAGTCTTTAGCTAAACGAAGATAATCATTATCCTATTCACTCACTCTATTGGTGTATTTGTTACGGTTAACGACTTTTTATAATTCCATATTGTATGCGCTTAAATTTGGAGCTACTTTCGTACGCAGTCAGTTGAGTTGAGTTGACTGGACTTGGCTTTATTGTACGACTGGAGTTTTTTCCTTGTCTTTAGATAAAATCCCTTGTAACTCCTATATAGCAAGAAGTTTGTATTTCCGAAAAACAAAAGATCCACTGATTTCTCAGTGGATCTTAATTTGCGAAGCGATGTCCTACTCTCACAGGGGGAAGCCCCCAACTACCATCGGCGCTAAAGAGCTTAACTTCCGTGTTCGGTATGGGAACGGGTGTGACCTCTTTGCCATCATCACTTCACTATGAAAGATTGTTCTTTCAAAACTGGATAAACGTTTCATTGAAATTGTGCAATAAATTGTGGTTAAGTCCTCGACCGATTAGTATTCGTCAGCTCCATATGTCGCCACACTTCCACCTCGAACCTATCTACCTGATCGTCTTTCAGGGGTCTTACTTACTTGCGTAATGGGAAATCTCATCTTGAGGGGGGCTTCATGCTTAGATGCTTTCAGCACTTATCCCGTCCACACATAGCTACCCAGCGATGCCTTTGGCAAGACAACTGGTACACCAGCGGTGTGTCCATCCCGGTCCTCTCGTACTAAGGACAGCTCCTCTCAAATTTCCTACGCCCACGACGGATAGGGACCGAACTGTCTCACGACGTTCTGAACCCAGCTCGCGTACCGCTTTAATGGGCGAACAGCCCAACCCTTGGGACCGACTACAGCCCCAGGATGCGATGAGCCGACATCGAGGTGCCAAACCTCCCCGTCGATGTGGACTCTTGGGGGAGATAAGCCTGTTATCCCCGGGGTAGCTTTTATCCGTTGAGCGATGGCCCTTCCATGCGGAACCACCGGATCACTAAGCCCGTCTTTCGACCCTGCTCGACTTGTAGGTCTCGCAGTCAAGCTCCCTTATGCCTTTACACTCTACGAATGATTTCCAACCATTCTGAGGGAACCTTTGGGCGCCTCCGTTACTCTTTAGGAGGCGACCGCCCCAGTCAAACTGTCCGCCTGACACTGTCTCCTACCCCGTTAAGGGGCATGGGTTAGAAGTTCAATACAACCAGGGTAGTATCCCACTGACGCCTCCTTCGAAGCTGGCGCTCCGAGATCTCTGGCTCCTACCTATCCTGTACAAGTTGTACCAAAATTCAATATCAGGCTACAGTAAAGCTCCACGGGGTCTTTCCGTCCTGTCGCGGGTAACCTGCATCTTCACAGGTACTATAATTTCACCGAGTCTCTCGTTGAGACAGTGCCCAGATCGTTACGCCTTTCGTGCGGGTCGGAACTTACCCGACAAGGAATTTCGCTACCTTAGGACCGTTATAGTTACGGCCGCCGTTTACTGGGGCTTCAATTCGTAGCTTCGCTTGCGCTAACCACTCCTCTTAACCTTCCAGCACCGGGCAGGCGTCAGCCCCTATACTTCACCTTACGGTTTTGCAGAGACCTGTGTTTTTGCTAAACAGTCGCCTGGGCCTATTCACTGCGGCTCTCGTGCGCTTGCACGCTCAAGAGCACCCCTTCTCCCGAAGTTACGGGGTCATTTTGCCGAGTTCCTTAACGAGAGTTCTCTCGCACACCTTAGGATTCTCTCCTCGACTACCTGTGTCGGTTTGCGGTACGGGCACCTCTCACCTCGATAGAGGCTTTTCTTGGCAGTGTGAAATCAGGAACTTCGTCCATACGGACTCGTCATCACAGCTCAACGTATCAGTGTGCGGATTTGCCTACACACACGCCTTACTGCTTGAACAGAGACAACCAACGCTCTGCTTACCCTATCCTACTGCGTCCCCCCATTTCTCAAACGGTGAGGAGGTGGTACAGGAATATCAACCTGTTGTCCATCGCCTACGCCTATCGGCCTCGGCTTAGGTCCCGACTAACCCTGAGCGGACGAGCCTTCCTCAGGAAACCTTAGTCATACGGTGGACGGGATTCTCACCCGTCTTTCGCTACTCATACCGGCATTCTCACTTCTAAGCGCTCCACCAGTCCTTCCGGTCTGACTTCAACGCCCTTAGAACGCTCTCCTACCACGCATCCATACGGATGCATCCACAGCTTCGGTGAATCGTTTAGCCCCGATAAATTTTCGGCGCAGCGTCACTCGACCAGTGAGCTATTACGCACTCTTTAAATGGTGGCTGCTTCTAAGCCAACATCCTGGTTGTCTAAGCAACGCCACATCCTTTTCCACTTAACGATTACTTTGGGACCTTAGCTGGTGGTCTGGGCTGTTTCCCTCTTGACTACGGATCTTATCACTCGCAGTCTGACTCCCGTGTATAAATATCTGGCATTCGGAGTTTGTCTGAATTCGGTAAAGCGAGATGCCCCCCTAGTCCAAACAGTGCTCTACCTCCAGTATTCTCAATCACGAGGCTAGCCCTAAAGCTATTTCGGAGAGAACCAGCTATCTCCAGGTTCGATTGGAATTTCTCCGCTACCCACACCTCATCCCCGCACTTTTCAACGTGCGTGGGTTCGGGCCTCCAGTAAGTGTTACCTCACCTTCACCCTGGACATGGGTAGATCACCTGGTTTCGGGTCTACGACCACGTACTAATTCGCCCTATTCAGACTCGCTTTCGCTGCGGCTCCGTCTCATCAACTTAACCTCGCACGTAATCGTAACTCGCCGGTTCATTCTACAAAAGGCACGCTATCACCCATTAACGGGCTCTAACTACTTGTAGGCACACGGTTTCAGGATCTATTTCACTCCCCTTCCGGGGTGCTTTTCACCTTTCCCTCACGGTACTGGTTCACTATCGGTCACTAGGTAGTATTTAGCCTTGGGAGATGGTCCTCCCAGATTCCGACGGAATTTCACGTGTTCCGCCGTACTCAGGATACATTCAAGAGGGAATGAGGTTTCACTTACAGGGCTTTTACCTTCTATGGCGGGCCTTTCCAAGCCGCTTCAACTATCTCATTCTTTTGTAACTCCGTATAGAATGTCCTACAACCCCAAAGAGCAAGCTCTTTGGTTTGGGCTCTTCCCGTTTCGCTCGCCGCTACTCAGGGAATCGAATTTTCTTTCTGTTCCTGCAGGTACTTAGATGTTTCAGTTCCCTGCGTCTGTCCTCAACACGCTATGTATTCACGTGAAGATACTATGTGATTAAACATAGTGGGTTCCCCCATTCGGAAATCTCTGGATCAAAGCTTACTTACAGCTCCCCAAAGCATATCGGTGTTAGTGCCGTCCTTCTTCGACTCCTAGTGCCAAGGCATCCACCGTGCGCCCTTATTAACTTAACCAATAAGTTACACTTACTCAAATGAGTAAGATTTTAAAAGATTGCACGATCAATTTCTTGATCATTTGTTTGTTTATTGCTTTCAATGTCGTTTTATCCAGTTTTCAAAGAACAAGTTTTGAAGTATTTCATCATAAAGATGAACCTTCAAAACTGAACAGCAAACGTTAATGTTTCATTCCGTAAGGAATGATTCCGAATATATCCTTAGAAAGGAGGTGATCCAGCCGCACCTTCCGATACGGCTACCTTGTTACGACTTCACCCCAATCATCTATCCCACCTTCGGCGGCTGGCTCCATAAAGGTTACCCCACCGACTTCGGGTGTTACAAACTCTCGTGGTGTGACGGGCGGTGTGTACAAGGCCCGGGAACGTATTCACCGCGGCATGCTGATCCGCGATTACTAGCGATTCCGGCTTCATGTAGGCGAGTTGCAGCCTACAATCCGAACTGAGAACGGTTTTATCGGATTAGCTCCCCCTCGCGGGTTGGCAACCGTTTGTACCGTCCATTGTAGCACGTGTGTAGCCCAGGTCATAAGGGGCATGATGATTTGACGTCATCCCCACCTTCCTCCGGTTTGTCACCGGCAGTCTCCTTAGAGTGCCCAACTAAATGATGGCAACTAAGAATAAGGGTTGCGCTCGTTGCGGGACTTAACCCAACATCTCACGACACGAGCTGACGACAACCATGCACCACCTGTCACCGTTGTCCCCGAAGGGAAAACTGTATCTCTACAGTGGTCAATGGGATGTCAAGACCTGGTAAGGTTCTTCGCGTTGCTTCGAATTAAACCACATGCTCCACCGCTTGTGCGGGCCCCCGTCAATTCCTTTGAGTTTCAGTCTTGCGACCGTACTCCCCAGGCGGAGTGCTTAATGCGTTAGCTGCAGCACTGAGGGGCGGAAACCCCCCAACACTTAGCACTCATCGTTTACGGCGTGGACTACCAGGGTATCTAATCCTGTTTGCTCCCCACGCTTTCGCGCCTCAGTGTCAGTTACAGACCAGATAGTCGCCTTCGCCACTGGTGTTCCTCCAAATCTCTACGCATTTCACCGCTACACTTGGAATTCCACTATCCTCTTCTGCACTCAAGTTTCCCAGTTTCCAATGACCCTCCACGGTTGAGCCGTGGGCTTTCACATCAGACTTAAGAAACCACCTGCGCGCGCTTTACGCCCAATAATTCCGGACAACGCTTGCCACCTACGTATTACCGCGGCTGCTGGCACGTAGTTAGCCGTGGCTTTCTAACAAGGTACCGTCAAGGTAGCGCCAGTTACTACGCTACTTGTTCTTCCCTTGCAACAGAGTTTTACGAACCGAAATCCTTCTTCACTCACGCGGCGTTGCTCCATCAGACTTTCGTCCATTGTGGAAGATTCCCTACTGCTGCCTCCCGTAGGAGTCTGGGCCGTGTCTCAGTCCCAGTGTGGCCGATCACCCTCTCAGGTCGGCTACGCATCGTTGCCTTGGTGAGCCGTTACCTCACCAACTAGCTAATGCGCCGCGGGCCCATCCTGTAGTGATAGCAAAACCATCTTTTAACTTTCGAACATGAGTTCAAAAGTGTTATTCGGTATTAGCCCCGGTTTCCCGGAGTTATCCCAATCTACAGGGTAGGTTACCCACGTGTTACTCACCCGTCCGCCGCTAACGAAAATTTGGTGCAAGCACCAAATTTTCGTCCGCTCGACTTGCATGTATTAGGCACGCCGCCAGCGTTCGTCCTGAGCCAGGATCAAACTCTCCATAAAAGTTAGTTTGAAAGCTCATTTGCTTTGCTAGCGTATCAACATAAAGTTGATATCTATGTTTTGTTTAAGTTCATCACTTAAACGTTTAAATCATTAACGTTTGCTTGTTCAGTTTTCAAGGTTCATTGTGTCGTTTTTGACACTCAATATATCATACAATATATTTTTTGTTGTGTCAACATTTATTTATAAGTTTTTTTGGAGCGGGTGATGAGAATCGAACTCACGACATCAGCTTGGAAGGCTGAGGTTTTACCATTAAACTACACCCGCATATGAAATTTGTTGTTATGGTGCGGACGAGAGGACTTGAACCTCCACGGGGTTGCCCCCACTAGGCCCTCAACCTAGCGCGTCTGCCATTCCGCCACGACCGCGTTCATTATGAACTTCTCTTATTATACATCTTTTCGAGAAATTGTCAACATGAAACTGGTGAGCCATGAAGGACTCGAACCTTCGACCCTCTGATTAAAAGTCAGATGCTCTACCGACTGAGCTAATGGCTCGGAAATGGCTGGGGAACCTGGATTCGAACCAGGGCATGACGGAATCAAAATCCGTTGCCTTACCGCTTGGCTATACCCCAATAAATGGCGGTCCCGACCGGGATCGAACCGGCGATCTCCTGCGTGACAGGCAGGCATGTTAACCGCTACACCACGGGACCAAAACAAATTCTTCTATATTAAAAATGGTGACCCGTACGGGATTCGAACCCGTGTTACCGCCGTGAAAGGGCGGTGTCTTAACCGCTTGACCAACGGGCCATGGCTCCGAAGGTAGGACTCGAACCTACGACCAACCGGTTAACAGCCGGTTGCTCTACCACTGAGCTACTTCGGAATATTGTTTATGTTGTCGTTATTAACTTGCCGACTTTTATTATTATAGTCACCTCTTATCGATTCGTCAACACTTTTTTAAAAATAAATTTTAAACCTTAAAATTTACCAATAAAGTAAGAGCTCACTCTAATCTTTCGAATTAAATACAGTATTTCCAACTTGAGCAACGATATGCAGTTTTCAATCGCTAATAAAATTTTTGTATATAGCTATTTATGAAATGAACTTAGACAAAAACATTATTCAAAATCTATTAGATACGGATTCTATTCGTCCCCCACAAATACTACAGCAATATTTTTTAATATCCATTTTTCGTTTTCTTCTATATAACTGTTTACAATTTATACAACTATACAAATAAATTGTTCTTGTAGTTGTTCCCCTTACTTCCTCAACCCTAGAACAAAAACGTGGTGCTCCCACTTCATTTAATAATTGTTTAAAGTCTGAATCTTGATGTTTATATCCCTTTCCAAGCAAATGCAAATGGTAATGGCAAAGTTCATGTAAAATAATCCCTCGGAGTTCTTCCATTCCAAAATGATCGTACAGTTTCTTATTTAATTCAATGTGATGTGAATTTAATAAATATCTGCCACCTGTCGTTTTTAATCTGCTATTAAAATAAGCTTGGTGTATAAATGGACGATTAAAGTGTTGAATCGAAAGCTCTTCAACTATTTTTTGAACTTGTTCGTCAGTCACATACTCACCTCATATCGAAAAATTTTAGAAAGACACACTTAAAACTCAAACAAACTCTAGTTGTTCTTTTAAATTTTATATATCCCTAAAAAAGTCATAATAAAAAGCACACCAAATATATGGCGCACTTTCATTATATGTGATTAGCATTAGTTAATAAATCAGTTTTGCTAAGGTATATTTGGTTAAATACTCTCTTGAAGTGCTGGTGGAAGCATTGTTAAAGATATTCTTCCTTTATTTACTTCGACATTTTCAATCCACACGGTCACGATATCACCTAGAGATACTACATCCAGTGGGTGCTTAACTCGACTCTTTTGTAATTTGGAAATATGAACGAGTCCATCTTGTTTGACGCCGATATCAACAAATGCGCCAAAATCTACAACATTTCTAACCGTTCCTTGTAATTCCATTCCTACTTTTAAATCCTTCATTTGTAATACATCTGTTTTTAATAACGGTTGTGGAAAGGCATCTCGAGGGTCTCGCGCTGGTTTCATTAATGTACCTACAATATCTTTTAAAGTTACTTCCCCAATTTGTAATGTTTCACTTAATGCTACCAACCCTAATTGACTAATCGATTGTTCAGCTTTTGCCGTTCCTAAATCATTTTTCGTTAGGCTTGCTGCTTGCAGGATTTCTTCCGCTAATTTATAACTCTCTGGATGGATTCCTGTTGCATCTAATGGATTCTTTGCTTCTGGTATACGTAAAAAACCGATTGCTTGTTCATACGTTTTTGCGCCTAAGCGTGGAATCTTCTTCAATTGAGCACGGGAAGTGAACTTTCCATTTTCACCGCGCATCGTTACAATATTTTCCGCAACGGTTTTTGATAGCCCTGAAACATACTGTAAAAGTGAGGCTGAAGCTGTGTTTACATCTACCCCAACTTGGTTTACTGCTGTTTCTACAATAAAAGTAAGGGACTCAGCCAATTGTTTTTGCGAGACATCGTGCTGATATTGTCCTACTCCCACAGCTTTTGGATCTATTTTCACTAATTCTGATAAAGGATCTTGTAATCGACGGGCAATCGATACCGCGCTACGTTGTTCTACTTGTAAATCTGGGAATTCTGCGCGCGCTGTTTCAGATGCCGAATAAACAGATGCCCCCGCTTCATTAACAATGACATACGCCACATCCTGCGTAACCTCCTTCAACAGTTCCGCAATAAACTGCTCTGTCTCACGTGAAGCTGTCCCATTGCCAATAGCAATAATACTAATTGGGTATTTATTTAATATTGATTTAATCGTCGTTTTTGATTTCGTTGTATCCGAAGTAGTATGAGGATAAATGACACCTACCTCAATCATTTTCCCTGTCTCATCAACTACCGCTAACTTACAGCCCGTTCTATATGCAGGGTCAACACCAAGTACATACTTCCCTCGCATCGGAGGTTGTAATAATAAATTCCGTAAGTTTTCCGAGAAAATATGGATAGCTTGAGTTTCAGCTTTAGCCGTTAACTCGCCTCGTAACTCCCTTTCAATAGAGGGCTGGATTAAACGTTTGTAACTGTCTGTAACCGCTTGTTTTACTTGTTCCACAGACGGGCCGACAAAATTCCTTGGAATCCATTGATACTCCATTTGAATTGTTGCTTTTTCTATTGGTACTTCAATTGAAACACGTAAAATTTCTTCTTTTTCTCCACGATTGACTGCCAATGTACGATGTGGCGCCATTCGATGGATAGGCTCTTCGTATGCGTAATACATTTCAAAAACTTGCTTCTCATCTTTCTCTGCATTTTTTACGGCTGTGGCAAGTTTCCCTTCACGCCATGAAAGTATTCGTAACTTTTCACGTATGGAGGCATCATCAGCAAAACGTTCAGCAAGTATATCCCGCGCACCAGCTAAAGCATCCTCTTCTGTGATTACCCCTTGCTCTACATTTATATATAGTGCAGCCATCTGATACGTATCTTGTTTTGTGAATTTTAATAATTGATCCGCTAGTGGTTCTAAGCCACGTTCTTTCGCAATCGTTGCCTTTGTTCGACGCTTTTGTTTATAAGGTCGATATAAATCTTCAACACGTTGAAGTACTGTTGCCCCTTGAATTGCACTAGCTAATTCCTCTGTAAGCTTTCCTTGTTCATCAATTAATCGCAAAACTTCTTCTTTTCTTGTTTCAAGTTGCTGTATGTAATGGAATCGATCTTCCACAGCTTTAATTTGCACCTCATCTAAAGAACCCGTTACTTCTTTGCGATAGCGTGCAATAAAAGGTACGGTATTCCCTTCCTCTAACAGCTTGATTACCGCTTCCGCTTGCTTGACTTGTACATTCGCTTCTTTTGCAATAATTTGTAGCATTTGTTTTTGTTCCATAGTACCACTCCCTTTGTTAAGCTTTCTTTAGTTTACCATTATTTTGTCCATTTCTAGCAGTTGTTACCCCCTCTTTCCCACCAAAAAAGAGTCCACCACGGAAACTCTAGTAGACTCACAGAATATTATAATAAAATGCCTCCACTTGATATAAGGGTCTCTTGTACTCTCTTGATTGCTATTCTTTGTATTTGCGATACAAGCATTTTTGAAATACCTAAACGACCTCCAACTTCATTTTGACTTAATTACCCTAAGTAGTTGAGTTGGATAATTTATCGTTTTCTTTCACTTAAAATATTCATCGCAACAGCAACAATCGTTCAGTTTGACTTTTTAAGTAATCTGCTATTATGTTTTTCTATTGAATTTGTAGTTCATTCAATTTATCACTTCCTACTAAATCCATTTTTCAATCTTAACCATCGTCCCTTTTCCAACAGTAGTGTGGATTGCCATTGCATCCATTAATCTTTTTACACCCGGTAATCCAGCACCTAGCCCACCAGAAGTTGAATATCCGTCTTCCATAACTTTACGAACATTATCTATTCCTGGACCTTTGTCCGTTGCCGTAATACGAATTCCATACTTCCCACTCTCTTCAATGTGTTCAATTACAATTTCACCTGTACGGGCATATAAATAAATATTTCGTGCCAGTTCACTAATCGCTGTTGTAATTCGAGCCTGTTCTACCGTACCAAAACCAATAATCTTCGCTTCATTCCGTCCCAGTTGGCGTGCAACTACAATGTCCCATTCTGTAATGATTTCAACGGTAGATTTAGTATTCAATATAATGCCTCCCACCATCAACTTAACTAGTACTTATTATCTATTAGTTGTTAATTTTAATTTTATCACTATTTCACCCTGTTCAATATTCCGAATTGTTAATAAATTATAATACAAAAACCTAATAAAATCCCCTATATTTTCAAAATAAATTTATCATTTTATAAATATTGCTTAAACAACAACTAAATGAAGATAAAAAAAGTATCGAAACAGACTGTTTCGATACTTTTTATTATGTATTAAAATTTAACGAGTCCTAGACTGATGCCAAGCGCGACATCCACTTGTTCCATCAGTTGTGTATCAAGCTGAGTTATGCGATCTGTTAATCGTGATTTATCAATTGTACGCAATTGCTCAAGCAAAATTACCGAATCACGCTCAAAACCATATTTTTTGGCATTGATTTCAACATGTGTTGGCAATTTTGCTTTTTGAATTTGCGCTGTAATTGCAGCTATAATGACTGTAGGACTAAATCGATTTCCAATATCATTTTGAATAATTAAAACGGGTCTGGTACCACCTTGCTCAGAACCTACAACAGGTGACAGGTCAGCAAAAAAAACATCCCCACGCTTTACAATCAAATTGTCATCCCCCGCTAACGAGACGCTCTACCATATGTTCCGCTTCATACTCTGCATGTGAGCATTCACCACAAATAGACAGATTAATGTGCGACATTTCCACATAGCCTTTCCTTAAAGCTTCCCGTAATTGATTTGGTTGCATATGCTCTATATATTTTCGCGTCGAAAGATATGTAATCGTTCCATCGCTAATAATATTATGGCCAAGTGTTCTTTCAAATTGAATAACTAATTCATCAGGAATTTCAATAATTACTTCTTCCAATTCTACTTTTACTTCTTCTAATTCTTTTGCGAACAAAACAAGCACCTCCACAAACATACCATTTCAATTTCATTTTAGCATCGAAACTCGACAATGAAAAGACAAGAAGTGAAAAATACTGACAACTCTTGCAATGAAAATGAGGTTTTTGTGGCGTTTCTTGTATTATTTTTTGGTTTTCCGTCGATTATAACACTTTATTTCGACAAAATTCAAATAATTAGGATTTATATACTCTTGGAACTCTCGCAGTAATTACACAAGGAATTTCATAATTAATCGTCTCTAATTTAGACGCCCAATCATCTATTGTTATTTCATCTTCTTGCTGTTGGCCAATTAATAAAACATGCTCACCAACATTATATGCTTCTTCCATCAAAATCATACTTTGATCCATACAAATTCTTCCGATAATTTGAGCGCGCCTTCCTCCTATTAATACCTCTTGTCCACTGAGCCTGCGTATCATCCCATCAGCATACCCAATCGGTATTGTTCCGATGAAACAATCTTTTTCTGCCGTAAATGTTGCCCCGTAGCCAACAGACTGTCCTGCTTTTAGCTTCTTCACATGCACTAACTCTGTTTCTAAAGAAAATGCAGGCTTCAATGGAAATGGTAATAACTCCCCAACATAGGATGATGCCAATAAACCATACATAGATATTCCAAAACGAACTGCATCATATTGTAAAGACGAATCCTTTACTAATGCGGTTGCAGTATTTGCTACATGGACTAATCTAGGTTTTTCCGGTAGAACATTCAATAATTCCTTAAATAGACAAACTTGTTTTTCAAAATATCCGTCGTCGTCTTCTTCATCTGCAGTAGCAAAGTGTGTAAAAATACCATCGACTACAAATTGTGATGATTTTTGAATCACTGAATACAACGTCAATAATTCTTCCTTCGTGGTAATACCGATACGGCCCATGCCAGAGTCTATCTTTACATGTAATTTCACTTGTTTAGAGAGCGGCAAATATTCTTGTGCTTGCTCCATCCATTCCGCCGAAAATACAGTAAGCGTAATATTTTCTCTCGATGCATAGGGAATAAAAGAAGCAGGAGTTGCGCCTAATACTAAAATATCGATGTAATCAAAATGTTCTCTTATATGCACTGCTTCATCTGGTGTTGCAACTGCTAGCATTGTCGCGCCAGCATTAATCGCTGCGTTCGCTACTTCGATATCACCGTGACCATATGCATTTGCCTTAACAACGGCAATGATTCTTACATTTGGTTGGAGATAATGACGTAAGGAAACTACATTTTGGTGAATTGCTTGTAAATCAATAACTGCTTTTGTTGGACGATAATTCGTTTTATTTTCCATATCTAATTATTCCCTCTTTTTTACAATCAAACTTTATTGTTCATTTTATTTCATACTTCCTGCTGTAACACTCGCAGCTACTTCCATTAATTCATTTTGTGTAAGATGTGTCGATGCAATAAAGAAGGCCATACCATCTTGTTCCCATCGAATTGAGTTTTCTGTCATCGCTCCAACAGTAAACCCTAAATCAGCAGGGTCGCCAGGTGCGAAAACAGCTAAAGTATCCTGAGTATTTTGAATAGGCTGTTGCATTAAAGTAAACGGTTTTTCACCTTCGAATGTTAAAATAACACGAGAATTACCGTTTTCCTCCGTTTTGTATTCATCTATCAGCTTTGTATGCTCCCAATTTAATACCGGATAATGCACTTCGAACTCTGTGTTTTCTATATCGGCAGATGCTGCTTCTTTTTCCTTACTTTCTGAAAATTTTTCCACTGCATATTCTTCTGCTTTATGTTTTGCGCCCAGTTGAATATCTTTAAACGTAATAATAACCTGTTCTTCTAATGACTCGTTTAGCACACTCACCTTCGTAGGCAGCATTGTTTTTTTATCAATTGTAATTTGTTGCACAGGTAATGCTGTTCTTTCGACATTGCGTGTAGCTAATTCGAATGTATATTGTTTGTCATCTTCCGTCATAACGGCTGCTTTATCTGCTAGTAAATCTTCCGCAAGCGTCCCAATCAAATAGGCTTGGCTATTTTGCTTCGGCCATTCACTTTGGAATTTATATGTTTTCTTCAACGCTGGCGTGACAACAAAGACACCTTCTTCATTTCGAACAATCATTTGCGTCTCTTTATCACCTTGCGTGTTCACCGAAACACGATAGAAATCCGGCTTTGTATGCCAAACGTTCACATCATAAACTCTCGGTTCAGTACCTGTCCTAACTTCCATCGTCGCATTTAATTCATAGCCTTTCGCTTCATTCCATTTTTCATTTACCTCTTGAACAACTTCCTCCTGAGTGGCTTTTCCACATGCTACCAAAAACAAACAACAGGCAACTACAACTAACATACGGATTTTCAACGCTTCACCCTTTCTCCCATCTGCTCCGATAAATCAGCATATGAAAAAGAGCAAGCTAATATGTATCACTCCATTAATATCACTTGAGCTGCCGCAGTTGTGTGCGTATGTGTAATTGAAACAAACGCTTTTGCTTGTTGACCATCAAAATAAAGAATCGGTTTTCCTAATGAATCTTTCAAAATTTCAATTTGTTGCAACTCACAGCCTTCACCAATTCCCGTCCCATTCGCTTTTGAATAGGCCTCTTTTGCAGCAAAGCGCCCTGCTAAAAATTCAACTTTCCGCGCACCCGAAAGTGTATCGAAAATAGCCAATTCCCTTTCCGATAAAATTCTTTGTTGGAATTTTTTTGTCCTGTTCATCGCTTTTTCTATTCTTACCATTTCGACAAGATCTAATCCAATTCCTTTAATCAAGCAAGAGCTCCCCCTTTCATTTGGACATTATTACAATGTATACTTATGAAGATAGAATATTGTCCGTACATTTTTTCAATTTATATTTCGAGGTGAAACATGTTTATTCGGAGAGAAAATTTCAAACAATACATTAAGTTATACCCCGTTGTGTCGTCAATTATTGCGATTAACTTTATTGTATTCATTATTACATTAATCCCTGGTATTGGTGAAGACATTTTATACGCCGGGATGAGCGTAAATGCCTTCATTGCTGCAGGTGAATGGTGGCGAATCATTACTTCTATGTTTTTACACGCGAGTTTTACACATGTATTTTTCAATATGTTTTCGCTCTTTTTATTCGGTCCTGAACTTGAAAAAATCGCTGGGAAAATGCGTTTTTTAACGATTTACTTTTTAGCAGGTATCTTTGGTGTCGCAGCCACTTTCCTTACACAGGATCCATACTATGCGAGCGTAGGTGCTAGCGGTGCAATTTACGGTATTTTTGGTGCTTTCGCTGCACTCGTTTATTATACGCGCAATTCTTTCCCGCAGCTAAAGCAAATTATTTTACCTATTATCGTTATCAGTGTCATTATGACATTCCTCACACCTAATATTAATATTATGGCACATTTAGGTGGATTGGTTACTGGTTTTATTTTAGGCTTTGTTTACTTCAATTCCAAGAATATGCTACGTTGGCGTTAAATCAATTACGCCTTGGTTTAATTGTGTCAGGATTTTGAATTGTACTTGCACAATTCTGCTGAATGAAGAAAAAAGGACTGCTCTCCGATTACGAGAGCAGTCCTTTTATCGTTCATACCATTGTAATATGGTCTCTACTTCTCGTTGTTCTAGGTGGCGAACCGTAGCAGATGCACCCGCCAATCCTGACATCACAACAATTCGTGCAGAGCCAATTTGTCTTCTTTTCTGAAAATAATTTTGACTCCCTTGTGTAACTTGAATTCTTTTTTTCTCAGCAAAGAAAGTCACGCGACTAATTGTACGAGAAACAATCGTAATTTGCTGTCCATTTAACAAATAGCCGTCCGTCTTAAATTGCCATCTTCCTAGCAAAATAATCGGGACAATTAAAAGAAATGACAATAAGCCATACGGGTAAAAGAAATACGATAATGCCGCAATTAATGGCACCATCCATACAAAATCAATGCGGTAGAAAAAAGGTTGCGCTCTTTTTGGCGGTGTCACTTCTGGTGTCATCGTAAAATCAATATGTGGGAATAACTCACTCAAAGGCTTTATGAGCATTTTTTTAGAAATAAGCGGAAATAACACAATTTTTTTATCTTTCTCGCCACTAAAGCTCCCACCCGCACTTTCCACAATAACCGTCGCCAAGCCTAACATTTGTCGGAATGGATTTTCTACTATTTTTACAGCTTGCACGCGATGTAATGGAATCGTTACTCGTTTTTTCTCTAATAATCCACGCGTTATAATTAAACGTTTATTTTGCTCCGTAACAGTAAAATCATAATAATTCAAAAACGTAAGAGCAACCGAAATGAGCCAAGCAGCAATAAATGCAAATGCAATTAAAATCGACACAATAATAACACTGAATTTCATCAAAATGGCCATTTCATTGTAAATATCATCAAATGGAATAAACTGAGAAAATTGTGAAACTAAAGCGAATATACCCGCTAATACAACCCCGATACCACCTGAAGTTGTCGCTAATAACAACAATTCTTTCGGATGCATTTTATGGATAATAAATGAAGGTTCTTCTGATGGTGCCTCTTGACCTTCCTCCATTGAAGAATCTATTTGCTTTACTTTTTTCATTTGGATTTCAATTTCATCCGCTGCAAGTCTTGTCACAGCTGTTAGTTCTGCTTCTGGTTTGCCATTTTTACTACCTGCCGTCTCCACCTGTACTTGAACTAACCCAAAAATCCGATGAAAAATGCCTTCTTTGTAGTTTAAGCTTTGGATACGATCAAACGGAATATAACGCTTCTTTTTTACAAAAAGACCATATTCTACTCGCAATTCACGATCCTCAAACCAATACGTAAAGGTCGCCCATTTAATTAAGCCGTTTACCATCGTCCAAATAACAATGACAAATAAAAAGATTAACGGAACCATTTCACTAAAAAAACTTTCATCCCGGTAATTAAAATTTAAGGTAAAACCATTGGCAACTACAATAATAACGATGGGAATCAACAAATCTTTTAACGCTTTTACAACATTAATAATCGCCGTTACCGGATGAAGTTTATATTTTTCATTAGACATCTTCTTCAGCCACCTTCGCTAATTCAGAAATTTTGGTTCTTAGCATGTCGGCATCCTCTGTTAACAGCATCGGAATGGTATGTACTGTCGCAGCTGAAGATATAGAAATATTAGCTAAATTATAATTTTTTAAAATCGGACCTTGCTCTGTATCGACATGCTGTACGCGTATCATCGGAATTAAAGTACGCTTCACAACGAACAAACCACTTTGAATTTCAATTTCTTGTTCTCTTACTTCATAACGCCAAATTTCCCAACGTATATTCGGAAAAACAATAATAGATAAAATTATCGATAATACAACGATACCTACAGCAACCCAACTAATCCACTGTGACCATTCATATTTAATCGCAAAAAATACAACGGCCGCTGCAATAAGTGCTAAAATAACAGATTGAATAATTCCATACAATCGCCAGACCGTTTGAGCCTTTTTAGGTAATTGATATTTTGGTTGTGCTCTCATCTTTCACACCTCTTTCTATTACCTATTGTATACGTTTTACTTGATAATTTGTTTCATTTTACCACTTACTTTTCTGATGATTTACGAATTCCCCCATTATTTCGAAAAAAATACACACCAACGGAAAAACGTTGATGTGTATTATAGATAAGGCTATTAGTCTTCGCGACGTTGACGAGGACGACGATCGCGATTAGGAGCACTTCCTTCACGACGACCACCGCCATTGCCACCTTCACGACGACCTGAATCACGGCGTCCGCCACCTTCACGACGACGATCTCCACCGCCACCGCCACCGCCACGACGGTCATTACCACCGCGACTTGAGCGACCGCGATCATTACCACCACGACCACCGCCGCCATTAGAACGGTCACGACGCATTGGTAATGGACGCTCTTCTGACAATGTGATTGGTGTTGCATCTGGCTCTTTTGTAATTGATTTTAATGCAGCAGCTACTAAATCAAGCGCTTCATTATTTTCTAATAATCGAGCAGCTAATTCACGGTATTTGCCGATGTCTTCATTTTGTACTAGGTTCACCAGATTTTTCATTGCATCTTCTTGTAAACCTACTAATGCTTCCTCTGATGTTGGAGTACGTAATGGTGTCATACGTTTTTTCGTTGTTTCTTCAACGATACGTAAGTAACCCATTTCACGTGGTGTTACAAATGTTACAGCAACACCTGATTTACCAGCACGGCCTGTACGACCAATACGGTGAACATATGATTCTGGATCTTGTGGAATATCAAAGTTGTAAACATGTGTTACACCCGAAATATCTAAACCACGAGCCGCTACATCTGTTGCGATTAAAATATCAATTTTACCTTCTTTAAATTGACGTAAAACTGAGATACGTTTTGCTTGGCTTAAGTCACCGTGAATGCCTTCTGCAAGGAAACCACGTAAACCTAATGCTTGGCTTAACTCATCGACACGACGTTTTGTACGACCGAAGATGATTGCTAATTCTGGCTTTTGAGAATCTAATAAACGAGAAAGTGCGTCGAATTTCTCGCGCTCAGTAGCTTTTACGAAAAACTGCTCAATGTTTTCCATTGTTAATTCTTTTGCTTTGATTTTAACCACTTCAGGGTTATTCATGAATGTCTCAGCAATTTTACGGATTGCTGGAGGCATTGTAGCTGAGAATAATAATGTTTGGCGACTATCTGGAACAGATTCTAAAATGGCATTAATATCATCAATAAAGCCCATGTTTAACATTTCATCTGCTTCGTCTAATACTAATGTTTGTACTTCGTCTAACTTTAATGTACGACGGTTAATATGGTCTTGAATACGACCTGGTGTACCCACGATGATTTGAGGGTGGTTTTTAAGCGCACGGATTTGACGACCAATTTCTTGACCACCGTAAACTGATAATAATTTTACGCGCTTGTCATAACCTAATTTATAAAGTTCTTCTGAAACTTGGATTGCTAACTCACGAGTTGGAGCAATAACTAATGCTTGGATGTTTGGGTTTTTTGGATCGATCTTCTCGATTAACGGAATACCGAATGCAGCTGTTTTACCAGTACCAGTTTGCGCTTGACCTAATACGTCACGGCCATCCATTGCAAATGTAATTGTACCCTCTTGAATTGGTGTTGCTTCTTCAAATCCCATACGTTTAATTGAACGTAATGTAGATTCACTAATATTTAATTCTGAAAAATTTGTCAAACTATTCAATCTCCTTTTTCCTTATAAGTCGACAAATGGTTACATTTTCAGATGACATGGCGGCAAATTCGAGCCAATGTATATGGAACGTTTCCGTTACTTTAAAATTATCTCTACATTACTTGTAGAGTCTATTATACGAAAAGGAAAGCCCGGTCTTTGCCGAGCGGTTCAATTCTACGATTCTAATTTGGATTAAAAGTATAAAAAATAGAATAAAACCGTTAAGTTCAAAAAAAAGTACTCTTCATCATAAAGTCTGAAGAGTCCTCGCACAAAATGTATCCATTGCTTACATCAGTCTAACATGGGTTGTAGCAGTATGCAATGATAATGCCTGTATCTAAATAATCTGTTTATTTATTGTCTGTTTTAATGAAAATCAATACTTCATCAAACCACTCGTCACAATCATCGCTATAACAAATATGATGCTTCCCACATTCTGAAAGATAAATTAATTTTTCTTTTGATTGTATTTGGTCATACAATATTTGTGCGGTTTGGCTCGGCACAATGCCATCCAGTAATCCTTGCACAATAAATGTTGGACACTTTATATTTTTAATATAAGGAGAAGTTTTTTGAACAACTTTCATAAATTCAACAGTCGCACTAAAAGGGACATTTAGAAATTTAAATTTATAGCGGGCAAACAATTCATTTTCTTGCAGTTTTTTATTCATTGCATCTGTGGCCATTATACGAAAATCCTTTACTAATTGTGATGGACTTATATACTTTGCTGCAGCGCTTAATAGGACTAATTTCTTCACCTTATAGCGATTCGCCAAATACATAGCGATGACGCCCCCCATCGAAAACCCGACAATAATAATCTCATCCACTTGCTTTGCCAATCGGCGGTAAGCAATTTCGGCGTCCATTAACCAATGTTGCGCTTTATACCCTTTCATTTCTAGATGCTCTGCCTCACCATGCCCCGACAATGTTGGAATCGCCATCATCCAACCTGTCTTTTTTTGTACATAATCTGCAAAAGGTTGAACTTCATATGGTCCACCGGAAAATCCATGTAAAAAAAGTACGCCAATCGACATTTAATCAACTCCAAAATATATATTCTAATTCTATATAATTGTTATAATATGTATAAATTTAAATAAAAAGGATTTTCTTATAAAATCATTTTCAATAACCATGAAAATCAACTTACCCATTATTAGTAGTATTACCGTAATCGCAATTGCAATTGCAATCATTATCAGTGTCAATTACCAAATTGAAAAAACGATGCTGCAAACTTACAAAAAACCTTTTAAACCTTTCAACAAGTATCTATCAACATTTAGATGCTCGATATGAAGGTTCTTGGGCTACACAAGATAATACCTTATCCAAAGGGAATGGAAATGCAGAATCCATAACTCCCACTCTTAGATGACATGGGCTCTGATATGAATATTGTTTCTACCATTTTCTCAAATGATACACGCGTTGCTACAAATGTCCAAGTCAAATGGAAAACGTTCAATTGTTACACAAGCAAGTAAGGGAAATTACAGTTTCCGCAAAATCATTAGCACAAGCTTCAGAAGGGCTACAAATATTAATTAACCGCTTCAAATTTTAAAAAGAGGCGTAAATGTTATCCCAAATGGGTATTTGAGCCTGAAATGCACAAAATAAAAAATGCCGAAACGTTAATTAAACATCGTTTCGGCATTTTTAAATTTAATTCATTTTGTTAATCACGGGTTTTATTAGACAGCCCCTGCACCTGTAATTATATTTTCCAACCGCATACCACGCGAACCTTTTACTAATAGTAATGATTGCTCCGTTGCGTGCTGTTTAATTTTTTCAATAATGACTGCATAATCTGCTTCTGTATATAAAAGATGCTGCTCATCAATAACAGGTTTCAATTTCTCATAAAGCCACTTCATACGAGGTCCGAACAGACAAACATACGTCGTTTTTTCAGGATCAATTACTTCTACCAATTCTTCATGGAATCGCTGTTCATCTTGCCCAAGCTCAAGCATATCTCCAAGCACTAACCATTTCTCATCACGAATGGCCGTTTGCTGAATAAAATGAATCGCAGCATGCATCGAAGTTGGCGCAGCATTGTATGCGTCATTAATAAAGAATTTATCGCCAACCGTTATTAATTGCATGCGCATATCCGTTAACGTTACCTGCTTTAATGCCTCACGAATTTGTTCCTCTGATAAACCAAGCGATTTGCTTACAAGCATTGCGCTTAGCGTGTTTTTCACTTGATGTTCACCTAAAACAGATATGAAAAAGTTTCCGTCTATTAATCCTTCGCTGTGGAAATGACTTCCCGACTCCGATGTCATAATAGCTGAAGCAATTAAATCCTGCCCCTTTGTAAAACCAAATGATTTCGTTTGTAATGAGTCATTTTTTGCAACTAACTGTTGGAGTAATGGCTCGTCACCATCAAAGAACAGTATGCCACCGGGTTCTAAACCTTGAACAATTTCAAACTTCGCCTGTGCAATACCTTCACGGGAGCCTAAATCTTGCATATGCGCTTCCCCGATATTTGTAATAATTGCATAATGGGGGCGAGCAAGCTTTGTTAAATATTCAATTTCACCAAAGCCACTCATTCCCATCTCAAGCACTGAGATTTCTGTATCTTCATCTAATTGTAAAATCGTAATGGGTAAGCCCAGTTGATTATTAAAATTACCAATCGTTTTTTGAACTTTAAAATACGGTGTAAGTGCACTTGCTAAAATATCTTTTGAAGATGTTTTTCCGTTCGAACCAGTAATACCAATAAAAGTCGCTTGATGTTCGTTGCGGTAAGCAACCGCCATTTCTTGTAACGCCACTTCAGGATCATCAATGAAAATTAATGGATAGTTTGCTGGTGGATTCGGTTCATCCTTCATCCATAAAGAAGCTGCTGCCCCTTTTTCAAAAGCCTGCTCAACGTAACGATGCCCATTGACCGCCTCTCCTCGGAAAGGAATAAATAAATCGCCTAGCTGAATCGTACGCGTATCAATCGAAACACCCGTTACGACCGTATCTTGAAATAATTGATGCTCAATTTTTAACCACTTTGCAAGTTGCTTTAAGTTTTTTTTCACTCTTTATCCCACTCAATCTCTTTTGTATTGAAGTTTTTGTTTTTCCGTATGACGCTCTATCGCTAATGCAATTAATTGATCGATTAATTGCGGATAAGTTACAGCTGTATGCTGCCATAATAGCGGGTACATACTTACCGGTGTAAATCCAGGCATCGTGTTCACTTCATTGATATATAGTTCATTATCAGCTGTCACAAAAAAGTCAGCACGTACTAAACCTGATCCATCAATTGCTTTAAATGCCTTTTTCGCCATATCAACTAAATCTTGGTACACATTCCCCTGCAGTTCTGCTGGAATGATTAATACCGTTGAACCATCTTTATATTTTGAATCATAATCATAAAATTCCGTTACTGGTTTAATTTCTCCCGCTACCGATACTTCTGGTGTGTCGTTCCCAAGTACGGCAAGCTCGATTTCCCGGGCAATAACCCCTTGCTCCACAACGATTTTACGGTCATATTGGAGGGCAAATTGAACGGCCTTTTCTAATTCTTGTATATTTGTTGCTTTACTAATTCCGACACTCGAGCCCAAATTTGCTGGCTTAACGAACATCGGGTAGCCAAGTTTTCGCTCACACTTCTCTACCCATTGTGAACGATCCCCTTCCCACTCACTACGAATGAAATACACGTATGGTAATTGAGGTAAATCTGCCATCTCAAATAATTGCTTCATCACAACCTTATCCATTCCAGCCGCCGAACTAAGCACGCCATTGCCAACGTAAGGGATATTTAAAACATCCAAAAATCCTTGAACCGTTCCATCTTCGCCATTCGTCCCATGCAACAATGGGAATACAACATCAAAAGGATTTTTCGTATGCGCTTCGATAAATTGTATAATATTATTAGCAGAATGATCTGCCATTGATTTAAATTGTAATTGTTCAGGTGATTGTGCTGGTTCTATTAATCGAGGTCCTACACGCCATTCGCCATCCAATGTAATAAAAATCGGATATACATCATATTCATTAAAATTCAAAGCTTGCGTTACAGCCTGTGCCGTCGACAATGATACTTCATGCTCCGCAGACTTCCCTCCATACAATAAACCGATTCTTTTTTTCATTTTTGTGACCTCCAATTTTTTACTAAACATAGTGTATCACGAATCCTTACTTATACGGATTTCGTTTCTTCCTATTCATTAAAAACACTCACTGCAGCAGCTGTGAGTGTTAACTGATTTGTATTAATTCATCATAGCTAATCTTTAATATTTCATCTAAATCGTCCCATACTTCATCTGGAAAATCATAATCCGATAACGTGCGAACTTCAATTCCATAATGACCACTTGGTTTATCTAGTTTATATAATGATAATAGTGCGCCTTCCTTCACAAATGACCTATATAATCGCAATGTTGAAGGATCAATCATTGGCAAATTACCTTTATTTTTTCTTCGCCAAAAGCTTCCTACACTTTCTTTTTCCTTTATCATTTGATTAAATAAATTCGCTACTAATAATTCTGAGTCTCCCATAAAACGAAAATACACTTTTGTCATTTTATCCGCTATGGAAGAATAGTAGGCATATCGATTTTGCAGTTTGCCCATGAATGGCGTTGCGAGTGGCTCACGCTTATGACTAAAATAAAGTAACTCTGCTTGTTCAAGTGGCGTAAGTGCATCCACATTTTTTTCAGTCATAAAATCAACCCAGCAAAGATCTTTTTTCAAGTCCTGTTCGGTCTTTAAAAAATCTTGCATATCTTCACTGCTCACAAAATCAAATTGCGTATGCATATTAAAAGAGCCATCTTCGTATGCGTGCTTTAAAAGTAAAACATTTTTTACAGATTCTACTGAAGGTAAAAATTGCTTTAGCGAAACACCGCTAAAAATTACAAAATGATCCACGTCATTCATATGTATATATAAATGATGCATAAAATCATCTGCGGTTTTCAATTTCTTTGCCACAACACATACGCCCCTTTTAACACAAATATTATGATTATTATATGACTTATTGAACGAATTTGAAACATTTTCTACGCTGTTTCGTCTCAACTTTTACGATAAGCTTACTAAAGTAATTTTCCATGGAATATGATAAAGTTAAACAAGTTACAAAAGAGCTACTTTTTTAACGTACTTTACAATTTCAGTAACCTCTACACGTATAAGTACATTTCTCGAAATAAATATTTTTAGATGACAAGGTGAAACGAATGGATACAAATAAACTTAGTTTTAATAAGCGGTTTGACTGGCCACTTGCCATTATATTAATGATGTTTCTAGGTGTCAGTTTATTGGCGATTTCTTCCGCCCAAACATCAGGGCAATATGGGAATAATTTTGTCCCCCAACAAATTTTAAATTATATGATCGGCGCCATGATCGTTGCATTCGTTATGTACTTCGATCCCGATCAATATAAAAAGCTCGCATGGCCATTTTACTGGTTTGGAATAGCATTACTTGTCGCAGTAGTAGTCATCCCTTCGTCAACGGGAATAACGGTATTCGTTAACGGGGCACAAAGTTGGTTTAAAACACCTATTGGTAATATACAACCAGCAGAGTTTATGAAAACCTTTTATATTCTCGCAACAGCCTATTTAATTAGTACGCATCACGCAGCTAATCCGAACAAAACAATAAAAACTGATTGTATGCTTCTTCTAAAAATGAGTTTGACTTTAGTAGTACCATTAGGATTAATTATGTTACAACCAGACTTGGGTTCATCACTTGTATTCATCGCGATTACAGCAGCCCTCATCATTGTTGCAGGGGTAACTTGGAAGATTATCCTTCCACTCTTTGGAGGCGTATTTGCACTTGGTGGTGCATTACTTTGGATGGCTGTCTACATGCAAGACTTCCTTGAGAAAACATTTGGGTTCCAACCGTATCAATTTGCGCGTATTTATTCTTGGTTAGACCCTTATTCTTACGCCACATCTGACGGTTATCATTTAATTACATCATTAAATGCAATTGGCTCAGGTGAGGTTTTCGGAAAAGGCTTTATGGGTCGCGAAGTATATGTTGCCGAAAATCATACAGATTTTATTTTTGCAGTTATCGGAGAAGAATGGGGCTTTATCGGTGCAAGTGGCGTCATCTGTCTATACTTCCTATTAATTTATCATTTAACTAAGACAACACTCTTACTAAAAGATCCCTTCTGTACATATGTTTGTGCAGGAATTATTGCCATGATTACGTTCCACGTTTTTGAAAATATCGGAATGACGATTCAATTATTACCGATTACAGGTATTCCTTTACCGTTTTTAAGCTACGGGGGTAGTTCGTTAATGGGGAATGCGCTAGCAATTGGGCTTGTATTCGGTATGAAATTCCATTACCGCACGTATATGTTCAATGCAAATGACCCAGAAGAAGATTAATAAAAGACACCTCGTGAATGTAACACGAGGTGTCTTTTTTATTTGGATCAATACGTCTACGACTATTTATAAAACGCCTATCGATTCTTGTGAATCAACAGGCGTTTTTGTATTCAATCAATTTTGCGTTTGTGGTGTTTGTGTTGGTGGTGTTAAAACTTTTAAAAATTCGTTACGAGATTTCGTAACTGTCGCCGTAACACCTAATTTAGATAAGTTTGTAACAATACGTTTTAAATCAATCTCTTTCGCCATTTCTCTACACCTCAACTTTTCCTTTATTAGAATATATAACGAATTGTTTTCATTTAAAGTTGCAATTAAATCAATTATAACTCGGCATAATTGCATCTAGAAACAGTTCTGCGCTTGCACAAAGAACTCGATTCCGTGACATCCGCCGGAGGCCTAACTTCTTACAACGGTTATTTGAACACACACTGTATAGTAACCTAAAACCAGCATTCATCTCTCCACCTATAGAGTTGAGGGACTTCTGCCGAAAGAAATCAAAGGTCTGACCTTCTACTTCTTTATAATAACACTTAATTTCACAGAAGAATCTTTCGAATTTGTTACAAAATTAAGAACTTTATCTTTTTTAGTGTAACCTTATTACATTTAATGTAAACCCCTGTTTTGAATTTTTTTCAATAAGTTTATTTTTCATTTCCAAGAACAAAACAATCAATATACCTTGGCATTATTGACTGGTATCGAACAGTTAGATAGCGTTTTTACCACTTTTCACTATAAGCATAGTAAAAAACCTTTATTAATAAATTTTAATCATGTTTAATGACAAATACAAGTGGAAATATTGTAGTATCACGCAGTTTTCTGTATGAAACAACTATTCACTAATTGGACGTTATTTCAGAGGAGGGGCCTTTATGGAGAATTTAGATAAAATTATTTTTATCCCAAAAGAATTGAATCATTTCTATTGTTCTTTAATTGGCTCAGCGATTCAAGCTGCTATTATTGACCCTATAAAACAAGCAACACTTTTACACGAAAGTAAGTTTGCCGGCCTACCTTATTTACCTAAGGGGTTCATACATCCTAAAGGTGATGATGGAAAGTTTATGTTGTTATTAGCACAAGTTAATTTTTCTGAGTTTCAGCTCAATCAACCATTCCCCTCAAAAGGAATTTTGCAATTTTATATTTCACAGCAATGCTCTCCTCAAAGAAAAGCTAACGCTGAGCTATGTCACTTTCACTTGCAATATGTTCCCACAAATGAATCGGAAGAGACGATCGAGCCTGATTTTTCTTATATGAATGGCGCGGATCTTCGGTATTTTCCAATAATGCAGGAGATGAAGCTGCATTTCAATAAATTATTTGAGCCTGTTTCTATAATGGACTACCGATTAAAATATTATTTTACACCAACAATTATGAATGAATTGATTACTTTAGATGAGCGCTCTTTTCACGATATTTATTTAGTAAATTATTTAGCGGCCGAACATAAAATAGGAGGCTATCCGTATTTTATTGAACAGGATTTTAGAGAAGCAAATCCTCATTTACAGCACTATGACACACTGCTCCTACAAATCGTGTCAAATGATGCACAACAGATCATGTGGGGTGACAGTGGTATTATTAGCTTTTTTATTAATTCGAAAAAATTACAGCAACTCGACTTCTCCGATATTTATTTTCATTTAGAACAATATTAAAAATTAAAGTTGTTTTTATTTATGTATATAAATAAAAGAATCTACCCTATTGATGTAAGTTTTCTATTATGGATTCTAATAAAGCGCGTGCTTATTTGGCTGGCTAAGCACATGAGTCACACAGCTTTGTGCTTTGTGCAAGGCCAGCCTTTTTAGAGTAATTTTTAAAAGAGGGATTCTTTAGTTCATTTTATATAATAACAATATGCTGACTTTTTTCATGAATGTTTCATATTAAGCAATTGGTTAATACGGTATAATGATATGAAAACAGCTAAAGAAGGTGAAATTTTGAGCACATTGCTGGATTATAAATTAATATTGCCCCTCTTTATGCTTTTAAATTTTTTATTTGCTTTAGCGGTCATTTTTCTAGAGCGGAAAAAACCATCCTCTACTTGGGCATGGTTACTCGTGTTATTTTTCCTACCATCTTTCGGATTTATTATATATTTACTTTTAGGACGGCAACTTCGGAAAAAACATCTATTCCGCTGGGACGGTCAAAAGAATATCGGGATTGAGAATCTAATCAGTTATCAAATTGAAGCCATAAAAAATGATGAGCTCGAATTCCGTACAGAACATATTAAAGAATATAATCACTTAATTTATATGAATTTAACAACCAATCATGCCGTTTTAACGCAGGATAATCAAATAAAAGTTTTTAATGATGGTAGTGACAAATTCGAAGCGTTAATTCACGACATTCTTGCCGCAAAAAATCATATTCATATTCAATATTATATTTTTAAGCTGGATAATTTAGGGCAACGTATTTTAAATGCCTTACAAAAAAAAGCGAAGCAAGGCGTAAAAGTTCGGATTTTATACGACGAAATGGGTTCACGTCGTGTTAAAAAACATCATTTTAAAGAATTAACTGATTTAGGTGGTGAGGTAGAAGTCTTTTTCCCATCTATTCTGCCACTTATAAACCCCCGTTTAAATTTTCGAAATCATCGTAAAATCGTCGTAATTGATGGGCGTATCAGCTATACGGGTGGGTTTAATGTAGGGGATGAATATTTAGGTTTATCAGATCGTTTTGGTTATTGGCGCGATACACATTTGCGCATTGAAGGAAGTGCCGTTCACCCTTTACAAACGCGATTTTTACTCGATTGGAATCAGGCAAGTACACATCATCAAATAGGCTATTCCAATCGTTACTTCCCCATCATTCCGCAAAAAGGGAATGTCGCTTTGCAAATTGTTTCAAGTGGACCTGATACAGAATGGGAAGTCATAAAAAATAATTACTTACGTTTGATTTCTACTGCGCAAAAGTTTGTCTATATTCAAACGCCGTATTTTATTCCAGACGATTCCTTTATGGATGCGATTCGAATTGCAGCCTTATCTGGGGTAGATGTGCGTATTATGATACCGAATAAGCCAGATCACCTTTTCGTCTATTGGGCAACTTATTCCTATGTGGGGCAACTTGTTCAAGCTGGGGCGAAAATTTACCATTATGAAAAAGGCTTTATCCATGCAAAAATGATTGTAGTTGATGATGAGGTAGCTTCAGTCGGCACTGCAAATATTGATGTGCGCAGCTTCAGTTTAAACTTTGAGGTAAATGTCTTAATTTATGACCGCGTACTTGCTCACCAGCTAGCAGAAATCTTTGAAACAGATATATTAGATTGCTCTGAACTTACTCCAGAAATTTATGCAAACCGTTCAAATATTATAAAGTTTAAAGAGTCTATTTCAAGACTACTTTCACCAATTTTATAACATATGACTACAAAAAAGGTATTTTGACTCGAGATCAAAATACCTTTTTCCGTTGCAATATTTTACTCTATCCCTAAATACTCTTCTAATGTGACACCTGCATTATATACCTTTGTTGCCGTATCTCCCTCTAAATAACGGAAGTGCCATGACTCATACATATAACCTGTAATGTCTTCCTTACCTTCTGGATAACGTAAAATAAATCCGTATTTATGGGCGTTTGTTGCTAACCATTTTCCAGCTGATGTTTCACCAAATCCATTTGTTAGCCATAAGTTTTCTTTACCCTTCTCCCCAATATCAAACGATAAGCCTGTCTGATGCTCTGAATAACCTGGACGAGCACTATAACGATCGGCGGCATCCTTACCATCGCGGTTTACATAGCGATTGTATAGATCTGTTTGATACTCATATGAACGGAAGCCACTAAAAGCTACTAGCGTATACCCTTGTTTTCCCGCCTCGCCAATCATTTCTTCAAGCGCCGCACGTGCTTCAGGAGATTCACCTTTATTGAAAGTGGCTGGTAAAGGATACTTTTTATTAGCAATTAAAATATTATCTACATAAGTCGGTTCTTTCGCAGGTTGTTGACCAACGATATAACCGTTTTCTTTTTTCACGACTTCATTTTCCTTTGGAGCATCTGTTTCACTTTTTGAACCCGCAGTTCCATTGCCATTCGCACTTGCTGTTGGGATGTCTGGTGAATCTGAATTACCTTCTTTTGGCTTCTCATCTTCATTAGTATTTGCTTGTGGTTGTTCTATTTCTCCTACATTCAAATCATCTTTGTCATTTGATGGCACTTGCTCACCATCATTCGTTGGCTCTTGTCCTGTTACTGCATCATTTTCATTCGTTACATCTCGATTGGCAACATCGTATTTATAAATGACCGAGCCAATAATTGCAATAATGAGTAACAATGAGATGATGGCACCCGTTACAATTGGGCTGCTTTTTTTCTTCTTTGATTTCATCTTTTTCACCTTCCCCTAGAAACCCCACTATTTTAGCCGGCTATCATAATCATTAATACCAATACAGATAAAACAGCAAAAGTAATCGACATTTTTCTCATCCATTTGGATTCTTTTTCATGACCTTGTTCTTTAAACGTGCGAGATCGGAAAAAGTTCGTTAACGTAAACATAACTGTCATCGATAAAATCGCGGCATTCATATTTTGTTGAATAATAAAATACAACGCAGAAAAACTTGCTGTTGCTACTAATAGTAGCGAAATAACCTTCTCATTCTTAATCTTTTTCATTACTATCTCCTTTATTAGACTACCCTATATCAACTAGCGTAACATGTTTCCGTTACTTAACCGCTAAAAAAGTCGAGGCGATTATTAGCCCCGACCCTATCCATTTAGCCTTGCTTAGGTACATCTGAAAAATATTTTTTTCCTAAATATGTTTGTACGATTAATATAAATCCTCCGACAGACCAGTATAAAGGTAACGCGGCCATAGAGGAGAATGAAATAAATACAATCATAATCGGTGAAATATACATCATTAGCTTCATCTGAGCTTGTTGGGCTTGAGGAACCGTTGCTAATGAAACTTTTGATTGAATAAAATAAATAATTCCAGCAACCGCTGTCATGACAATATCCGGTGAACCTAAGCTAAACCATAAAAATTCATGCGATTTTACATCTGCGGAATTCAAGATAGCAAAATATAATCCCATAATGATTGGCAATTGAATGAGCATTGGTAAACAACCCATATTGATTGGATTGACACCTGCATTTCTATAAACTTGCATCATTTCTTGCTGGAGTGCCCTTTGCTCTTCCTTAGAATCAACTGTTTTTAATTTTTGTTGAATATCATCCATTTTCGGCTTAATTTCATCCATCTTTAAGCGCATAATCGCTTGTGAGCGATAGTTTTTCAACATAATAGGCATTAAAATTAGTCGAATTAAAATTGTAATAGTAATAATGGCTAATCCATAACTACCATTAAAAATCGTGTTCCCTAAGAAATCTAATAAAAAATCCATCGGTTTTACAAAAGTATTATAAAAAATCCCTTCCTCATTTTCAACAGATTGACAACCCGTTAGTAAAATAGATGTTATGGCTAATAAAATCAATAACTTCCATCGCTTCATAGTTCACCTTCTCAATGTTCAATTATGCCTCGGCATACTTGCATACAAATTTGACATTGTGCTCGCATAAAGAACACCTTTCTGAATCTGTGATTTCCGCCGGGGATTTAACTTATTTTGAAGTATAGCGCACTTTTAGCAAAACATAAAACGCTAGGTACAATCTCTGACTAAAGTTTTTTACAAAACAAAAAAAAACGGCACTTACAATCTGTCGGGGTTTGGCATACAATTGCCTTCACAACATTTTTGTAGTGCAGTTTTAATATACTATGTTCTTCCATTTCCCAATCTGATTTTGAACTTGAAGGAACGCATCATTACTCTTGTAATATGTATCTTTATTTATACATTCACAAACTCGATTTCCGTCATTTCAAAACGGTAAAATTCATGATGAAGCTCATCACGGAAATGCTTCGGTGTTACACCTGTATACTTTTTGAAAATTCGTGTGAAATAGCTTTGGTTACAAAAATGGAATTGCTCAGAAATAGATGTAATGCTTTTATTTGTATGGCGTAAATAATATTGAGACTCCTCTACTCGACGAACATTTAAGTATTCTACTAATGTAATGCCCACATGTTCACGAAATATACGAGATAAATGACTTGTACTAATATGGAAGTTAGCCGCAATGCTCTCAACCGATAAATCATTTTCAAGTTCGTCATTAATATACATAATCACTTTATTAACCGTTTGATGACGGAATGTAGGCTGTTTTCGATCCGCAATAAAATACACATAAAAATCAATTAAGTCATCCGCAAATTGTAAAAATTCAGCATCCTTCATTGAATTTTCAATCATATCTGCGCATGCTAAATTAAAGGCAAATGCTTTTTTTGATGGAACCTGATTATCAAGCAATTTACGTGCAACTATTGATGAGACCGTAATGAAATAATGACGTAAAACTTTAATAACCTGTTTACCAAAGCGCGCAGATAAAATATCAATAATCTCATGTAATGTTTTCTTCGCTTTCGTAGCCTCTAAATGATAGATTTCAAATAAAAACTTCGATTCTAATACAAAAAAGTCCTCGATACCCACGTATTGATTAATATTATCGATTTCTTGGAAATACCTTTTGGATATCGTTTCAGATATTGAATGTTGATGTAGCTGCATAGATTATCCCCTCTTTCTTCAGGCATAAATATTCTGTTATTCATAAGAAATACATCCTTCACTCTCAATAGAGAATGATGTTGATTTTATCGATCCAATATTATTTCTTCTTTAATTGCTATGTTATGAAATGTAATGCATAAGTAAAAATTATGTAGTTTATAAAGCAAAGGAATTATTAACCATCTAGTTAGCTATTCTCTCTTTTGCGTATAATTACTCGTTTCGGTTTAGTGACTATAGTGAATATTACCATATTTTACGTTTTTCTTTCAACCTAATTTTAACAATTCTAATAGTTCTAAAATATCAACCTATTTCCTCTTTTTTCAAATAACCTTATTATTTCTCATATTTCAACGGTATAAAACATACAATTAATAACTTTTTATTCAATAAATAACCAAATATTACTTTCTTTATATAAAACTTTTTTAATAAAAAAGTTTTATCTTCATAATGAAACGAATCTTCTCAACCTAATTGCTTTAAATATGTAGTAAAATAGTTCATAATTGTTTAAAATGCTTATAAAGAGGTGTTAAAAATGGATCCAAAACAAATCGAAGAAATCATGGATGTCATTAAGGAGTTTTTTCCAGAAAATACGTCAATTGCTATCTCGGATACAAATGAGTATCTATACTACCAACCTAGCAAAAAGGTTGACCTAAAAATCAAACCAGGTGACCCTATTAAAGAGGGCTCCGCTGCTTACAAAGCATTAGCTTATGGTCAAAAAATCAATTCTTATATCGAATCAGATGTTTTTGGTGTCCCTTATTATGGTATGAGTATTCCTCTTATCGAAGAAGGCGAAACAAAAGGGGCAATTACAGCCATTTTCCCACAAAAACCATCACCATTCTTGACAAATTACATCACGGTAAAAATCGACGACTGCTGGTACCCAATTAAACATAGCGAAGTCATTTACCTTGAAACTCAGCTTCGTAAAACATTTGTAAAAACTATGCACCGTGAAGGCTACCACCGCTTAAATTTAAGCGACTTAGAATTATTCTTAGCGCCGGATTCCTTCATCCGATGCCACCGTTCATACATTGTTAATATTGACTTTATTGAAGAAATCCAACCTGATTCTCATTCAACGTTCTTATTAATTATGAAAGATGGGACACGCATTCCAGTAAGTCAACGTTATGCGAGTTACTTCAGACGTTCCCTAGGCTTCTAATGACTATATCAAAAACGACTTGTATAAAAACAAGTCGTTTTTTGATTGCTTAAAATACACTTTTTCTTTGATTACTCAATTCAACGCTATTCGCCATTTTATGAAGTTTTTCGTCATTGGTCATTCTTGATAAATAGCATTTTTATATGATTATTTCAATAAATATTGTATAAATTCGCTACGCAACTCGCAAAATAAATTTTACACAAATTTAACTACCGTCGATTCTACACATATTTTCCCTTTAAAACATTTTTTAAGCGCTTTTATGTTCCCGCAAACAAAATGTGACAATTTGATGATATTATTATCTCATATGTCAGCTTACTATCTGACGAAATAAACAGAAAATTCAAACAATTTTCTAATAGCTCCAAACCATCAAAAAACTTTTAGGGGAGGATTTTTTCTATGGATCCACGAGTTGAGAAACGTTTAGGTTTAAAACAATTAGCAGATAAGGTCGTATCTGCACAAGAGGCTGCTGCTTTAATTCAAGATGGCACAGTAGTAGGTATGTCTGGATTTACTCGCGCTGGAGATGCAAAAGTAGTACCAATGGCATTAGTTGAACGCGCTAAAAATGAACAAATTAAAATTGATGTATATACAGGGGCTTCTTTAGGTCCTGAAGTAGATAACCACCTAGCAGCTGCAGGTGTTATCAATAAACGCGGTCCGTTCCAAGGTGATGCGGTAATGCGTGGTTTAATCAACAAAGGCGACATCAAATATGTAGACGCTCACCTTTCTCACAATGCTGAATTAGTACGTCAAGGTATTATGGGTCCAATTAAACACTTAATTTTAGAAGCTGTTGCAATTACTGAAGATGGTTTAATTATTCCAACAAACTCTGTTGGTAACTCACCAATTTTCGCAGAGTATGCAGAAAACATTATTATCGAATTAAACATTTCTCATCCAGAAGCATTAATCGGTATTCACGACATCTACGTTCCTGGTGAACAAGGTAAACGTGAAGCGATTCCAATGACAAATGCTGAACAACGTATTGGTGAAATCGGTATTCGTGTTCCTGTTGAGAAAATCCAAGCAATCGTTATTTCTGAAGAGCCAGATGCGCCTTCATTAATCGTTCCTCCAGATGAGGAAACTCAAAACATGGCAAACATTTTATTAGACTTCTTCCGTGATGAAATTAAAGCGGGTCGTTTAACAAATGAACTTATGCCATTACAATCTGGTGTAGGTTCTGTTGCTAACGCTGTATTAGATGGCTTTGCTGATTCAGAGTTCGAAAACTTAGTTGTTGCTTCTGAAGTATTACAAGATGCAGTATTCAACTTAATCGATGCTGGTAAAGTACGATTTGCGGCTGCAACTTCAATTACGTTAACGAAAGAATTACAAGATAAAGTTTACGGTAACTTAGAAGCTTACGCAGATAAAATTTGCTTACGTCCACAAGAAATCTCTAACCACCCAGAAATTATCCGTCGTTTAGGTTTAATTTCAATTAATACAGCACTTGAGTTAGATATCTATGGTAACGTTAACTCTACACACGTTTCAGGTACAAAAATGATGAACGGTATCGGTGGTTCTGGTGACTTCGCTCGTAACGCTCGTCTTGGAATTTTCGTAACGAAATCATATGCAAAAGGTGGCGCGATTTCTTCAATCGTACCAATGGTTTCTCACGTAGACCACACTGAACATGATGTAGATGTAATCGTAACTGAGCAAGGGATTGCAGACTTACGCGGCCTTTCTCCAAAAGAGCGTGTACAATTAATTATCAATAACTGTGCACACCCAGATTTCAAAGAGCAATTATTTGATTACTATAACCGTGCAGTTGAAGCAACAGGTAATGCACATACTCCTCATATCTTAGAGGAAGCACTTTCTTGGCACGTAAACCTTGCTAAAAACAAAACAATGAAAAAAGAAGCTGTTAAAGCATAATTTTTCGTTGGGCTTGTCCCATAACTTAAAAGACACAATTCGATCTAATTAAATCGAGTTGTGTCTTTTCTTATGCTGATTTTCTATATTTTGTAATTAACTTTGATTTTTGTTAAATTCACTAATCGCTGTTTGTCCGCCGCCCTCATCGATAAATCTATTTTCTTGAATTGTTAAGGATTTGGGTCCTGCTGGTGTTTGTGCTACATCACCCGCCACGTCTCCTGTTGCCATTAAATTACTTCGTGTTGAAGTACTTCCGATATTCCCTTTTTGGTCTGCCATCACTTTTGTTGCTTTCGTTTTTGCATCATTAAATAATTCCATCGCTTTATCACGGTTTTCCTTTTTACTTAACACGGAAGCTACCCCAGCAACTAAACCTGCGAAAACAACACCTTTACCTTTAAATTTCGCCATCATACATTCCTCCCAAAAATTTAGCTACAAATATTTTTCCCTAAATACAGTATTTAAAACATCCATTATTTAGAAACTTTAAAATTTCAATTAAAATGAACGGATTAAGATATTCATGGGCATAATAGTAGTGTTATTCAAAATGAGCAATCTATATATTCCAAAATAAAGAAATTGGTTTTGAATGGCTGGAAATCCCTCCCTTTCGGTGTATCGCTGGTTATTACTGACATTATTTCACTTTTAATGACGGAATGAATTCAAACATTAGCTAAATGAAGATAAAAGGACACCCATTCACGTAAATCGAACGTGAATGAATGTCCTCTTTTTAATTGTGGATTTTCACAACCCACTATTCATTTTCTATGCTTTAACATCGTCATATTCATTACTTTTTTCAAATGCAGAGACAACATACGAACAAACTGGTGTCATTTTTAATTGTTCTTCACGTGCATAATTTGCGGCCGCATCTAACAGCTTTTTCGCTACACCTTGACCTCGTAGTATATTAGATACGTATGTGTGGTCCATTGACATAATTCCGTTCAGCTCGATCCAAGTAATTTCTGCTACACGTTGTCCGTCCAGCTCGTATTCAAATGCCCCTTGACCATTACCTGATTTATTCAACTTAAATTCCATACTATCCCTCCTCTTTGTAAATTTAATATAGCATATTTCCAAAAAGCACAAAAAATAAAAAGCCTCCAAAATTGGAAGCTTTCACATTTTTATTCTTTTGTAAACCAAGATGAGATTGTATCAATTAAATTACTAAAGAAGTTTTTTACGCTTTGCCAGAAACCTTCATCTTCTAAAATAGCTCCAAACTTTTCTTCAAATTTTGAGCTTAAATCTGAGAGTTGACTTGATAATTTACTAAAGTCGATATTTAAATTACTAATTCGATCCATTAGGTCCACTAATAATTGGCGATCTTGATCACTTAAGTTAATTTGGAACTTCGCTAATTGTTCTTCGACGATTGTTTGTACTTCTTCTTTTGTAGCAGGCTTATTTTCAGCAATTACTTTTTTAATTTCTGTTATTAATTCTGCTACTCTTTCATCACTTATACCAGCTGTTTCGGCTAATGAAGTAGCAACAGATAACTCATCGTTTGCAACGTCTGTACGTTCCATATCGAGCGTTTCTCCTGTTCCTACTTCATACGCTTTGTAAATCCCTACCAATGCCGAGTGACCCGTTACAGGCTTAGGTGCTGCAATTTCTACAATTGCATCCTCAATTCCTGCTGTTAACATCGCACTTGCATACATTTCAGATGTTACTTGTGTAATATTTTCTGGTGTAACTATACTAATTGTTAACCCTTTTCCCTTATCTTGACGCGTAATTTTTGCTGATGAGTACATACGAGAGCTTGAATTACTGTCTTTAATATATTTTGCCAAATCTTGTCCTGAGATTGTAATTTCATCTATTTCAGATTCCTGATCTACCCGTAAAGCCGTTTTTACATGTTCCTTTTCGTTGCTCGATAGGCTACTTCCATAAACGACGATTGGTACACCTAGCTTTTCATTTACTGGATTTTTTTGTGTATTGTCCGCTGCAAATGTATGCATCGGAGAAATACATGCAAATAACATTACTAAAGCAGCAAAGAGTGCGAACCATTTTTGTTTCATGAAAAATACCCCTTTCAAAATGTACGATTAACTTGCTTCAGCAGAAGTCTCCCACTTCAATTAAGTGTGAGGGGTGAATGCCAAGTATGACCTTAATTCACTGGGAATTCAAACCCAAGCTGAATCAAGTTAAAGCCCCCGACGGATGTCACAGATTTTTATTGGAGTTTTTCGAGCAAGCTCGAAAAAAATCTAGACAAAAGTTAGCCGAGGCGTAATTGATTGCAAACTCATTTTATAATACGAATAAAAAAAGTAAAAGGTTGCAATCCTGTTAGCCTTTTACTTTTTTCGCTTTGCTTTTGTTGACTTAGACGATTTCTGTCCAGCCGTCTTGTTGTATAATTTTGCGAGCTTTCATTAACGTTCCGAGTGCGCGTTTGAATGCACCTTTACTCATATTGAACATTTCTTCAATTTCTTCAGGTGTTGATTTATCATGGAATGGCATCTTTCCACCAACACTTTCTAAATAAGCAAAGATTTTTTCTGCATCTTCCCCTAGTCTTTCGTGCTTACGTGGAAGTAGCGAACCATTTAATGACCCATCCTCTTTCACATCAATAATACGCACTTGAACATCTTGACCTAAGCGTGGCTCTGCCTTCATTTCAGATTGGTGTACAAAAATACGATATGGTGCTTCCACTCCAATTAAAAACGAGCCAATTGGTAATAAGCGATATGGACGTGCAACAATGTTTTTATTAAAAGCATCCTCATGGGCACCTTCATACATTTCGTTAACTTTTTCTTCTGTAATTAGACGACCAAATAAATCACCATTACGGTCTGTGCGCAACGTTATATATAAATGATCCCCTGCTTGTGGCCAAACTTCCTGTAATGCAGGTAAATCTTCCGCGCGTACGAGTACTTCACGAGTCGTTCCGATATCACAAAAAGCACCCTCTTGTGTCACCTTTAATACGCGTGCCCATCCATAATCTGCTTCTGTAATATGGGGAACTACCGTTGTTGCCTGCAAACTGCCTCGACGGTCTGTGTATAAAAATACTTTCACGACATCTCCAATTGTTAATGCTTGTTCTACATCCGAAGTATTTAACGGAATTTCGATATCACCGTTCGTTAAAATATAACGTGACCCTTGTTCTTCTAGTATTGTTAAGTCTACAACTTGACCTGATTTCATTAATTGATTCATTCGTTTTCTCCTTTTTCTCGTCAATCATTACTTATTATGATTTTATTTCATTTCTTCCAACTTCTGTGTCAGCTCGGGCTGCTCTTCTAAAAGCTGAACAAGATCAGCAATTCTGTCGATTGAGTTCCAGCTTAAATGATGTTCAATACCTTCAACATCGTCATAAATACGTTCCTCATCCACACCAATCAGTCGTAAAAACTGTTCTAACAAATCATGTCGCTGCACGAGGCGCTTGCCTAACTTTTGCCCTTTTGGCGTCAAAGTTAATCCTCGATATTTTTCATAGATTAAATAGCCATCTTTATCTAATTTTTGGACCATCTTTGTCACTGAGGAAGGCAGAACAGATAAAGCTTCCGCAATATCGGACACACGCGCATATCCTTTATTTTCAATGAGTAAATAAATTTGTTCTATGTGATCCTCCATACTAGGTGTTGGCATAGTCTGTTCCCCTCTTTCCAAATACTATCTCAAGTTTACTACATTTTTGCATAAAAAGTTAACTGAAAACGGTAAAAGAGCCCTCTTCTCAATGAAGAAGGCTCTTTTTTAATGTCTTGGATATCGACTCACTATATGAAGTGCACGAATAATTTGCTTGTTTATTTCTTCGATATTTTCTGGAGTGTTTAGTTGTTCAAATACAATATCTCTTGATTTTTGTGAGGCTATATATTTTGCTGGTAATACATTTAATGCAATCGCGTTAACATCCATCTCACATTGCTCACAATGGCAAAATGTTTGATATTCTACACCGTGCAACAAAAAATTAACAAGTCCTCGAACAATTTCTTCCATCACATTTACCAATATACTATTCGACATTTCTTACTTTCGCCTCATTCAATTGTTGGTTTTATGTTACTCCTAATCATATACCGTTCATTGAAATAACTCAATTATTTCAGTTCCACTTCGTAAAGATTTTCTATATTCAGCATATTTATGCTATAACCGATTCTCATAACATTATGCTTATTTTTATTTTATCCTATTTCATTTTTAATAATCGTAGTGAATTTAAAATAACGAGTAAAGTTGCACCCATATCTGCAAATATAGCAATCCATAATGTCAGCCAACCTGGTATTACTAACAATAGCGCAATTACTTTTAAACCTAAGGCAAAAATAATATTTTGCTTAATAATCGTTACTGTTTTTTTACTTAAATTAATCGTATAAGGTAATTTTGTTAAATCATCACTCATCAACACAACTTGAGCGGTTTCTAAGGCGGCATCCGTCCCCGCGCCACCCATGGCGATACCAATATTAGCTGCCGCTAATGCAGGAGCATCATTGACACCATCTCCAATCATCGCAACCGTGCCATACTGCTGTTGTAACTCCTTCATCGCTTGTAATTTGTTTTCTGGCAATAAATTAGCGCGCACATCATCAATGCGTAGTTCCTCAGCAATTTTGTTTGCGGTTTGGGATGCATCCCCTGTCAACATCACCGTATGACGAATTTTATTTTCATGGAGTACTTTGATAACTTCTTTACTTTCGTCACGCACTTGATCAGCAATAGCAATGACGCCAAGTAGAGCTGTTTCATTGGCTGCAATTATGACCGATTTTCCTTCTGATGCAAATTTTTCGATGACATGATGTAGCTTTGGTGAAATTGGAACGATTGTTTGAATCCAGTTAACGCTTCCTACATAAATCATTTGGCCATTAACACTTGCATAAGCCCCTTTACCCATTACGGATTGGAAGTTTTCTACGCTTGGAATATGGACTTTTTGCTCAAATGCTTTAGAAAGAATTGCGCGTGCTAATGGATGCTGTGATTTTTTCTCTACTGCGGCAATTTGCGCTAATAATTGCTGCTCATTTTGTCCTTCTTCTGCTAAAACCGCAACTACTTCTGGCTGGCCTTTTGTTAATGTACCCGTTTTATCAAATGCTACTGCTTGAATACGACCAAGCTCTTCTAAATACGCGCCACCCTTAATCAATACGCCCTGTTTAGCAGCATTCCCGATGGCCGTAACAATCGCAACTGGAGTTGAAATAATTAACGCACATGGACAACCAACAACTAATACCGCGAGCCCTTGATAAATCCAATGTTGCCAATCACCCGTTATAAACCCTGGAACAACCGCAACTAATAACGCGCCTAACATGATAGCCGGTGTATAATATTTGGCAAAGCGGTCGACGAATTTTTGTGAAGGAGCTTTTTCAGCTTGGGCCTCTTCTACTAAATGAATAATTTTCGCGATCGTTGTATCCTCTACACGCTTTGTAACTTTTATTTCAAGCGCACCTTCTTCATTCAGTGTGCCTGCAAAAACCGTATCTTCAACCGTTTTCGTTACAGGAATAGACTCCCCTGTAATGGCTGACTGATTAACCGTCGAAACGCCCTCGATTACAATCCCATCCATTGCAATTTTTTGCCCTGGCTTGACGATTAAAATATCGCCAATCTGAATATTTTCAGTTGCCACTTCCATTTCGTGGAAATGCCCGCCATGTGCTCGTTTAATGAGTGCGGTAGAAGGTGCAATATCGATCAGCTGTGAAATCGATTGACGCGCTTTGTTCATAGAATAGGCTTCTAACGCTTCACTTACCGCAAATAAAAATACAACAATCGCTGCTTCTTGCCATTCCCCAATAATGGCTGCACCAATAATGGCAATCGTCATTAACGTTTTCATATCGAATTCTAGGTTTCTCAAATTCTTAATACCCGTTTTGAAAATAGGTAACCCACCTACAACAATGGCGATTGCAAATAAACTATTCGCGATAAGATGGCCTTCCCCTTTTGTAAAGCTCGCGATCAAACCAAAGAAAACAAAGATAAGTGAAAAGGCGGCTAATAGATTTTCTTTTCGCTTGTAGAATGGAATCGAATTTACCTTTTTCCGTTCATTTGCTAAAGCTACTTTTATGCCGTCAAATGCTCCAGCCTCTTCTAACTGTGCAACCGTTACCTCACCTGTAACGGTTAACTTTGCTGCACCAAAATTTAGCTGCACCTCTTCCACAGTAGAAATTTCACGTATATTACGTTCAAATTTCGCTGCGCAATTCGCACAAGATAAATTTTCTAATCGAAATTGTTCTGTCTTTTGTGCCATCCCTTTCACTCCCTTGAATGTTCATATGCAATTGTAACAATTTGATAAACATGGTCATCCGCTAATGAGTAATACATCAATTTTCCTTCACGTGTTGATTTTGCTAAGGCATGCTCTTTTAAATAGCGTAAATGATGGGAGGCAGTTGCTGTACTTGAGCCAATAATCGCCGCAACATCACATACGCATAGTCGTTTTTCTATCGTTAATGCGTACGCAATTTTTAAGCGTGTTTCGTCTGCTAGTGCCTTTAAAAATTGGGCAACTTTTGAAAGCTCTGGCATTTGTTGTTGCACACGTTGTACTGCTTCTTCATTAACCTTCGTTACTTCACAAATTTCCTTTGTCACTTCATCACCTCATTCAAATGTTTGTTTGATTGTATTATAACTTATTGATTCATCTTATTCAAATGGGCGTTTGAATGTTCGGGGCAATGTGGGGATTTTTTTATAAAAGTTTTAGTATCTTTCTTCTAGAACTTGTTTAGCTGGTGGGGGGCATAGAAGGCACTCACCCCAATACAAAAAAGGTATTCAACACAAAGTTGAAATACCTTTTTCCTCATAGTAGATTTATTTTATGCTACTGCCGATTATTATTGGGCTTTCAATAAGAGCTCATAGCCTGTGTCTAATTCACCGTTAATTTTGGTTTTATGGTAATTACCAGATACCCAGTTGGATACTTGATTATCGTACCATTTTGATTTTACGTGACCGCTTTGACCAGGACCTACTATGTGCTCGGCTGCGGATAAATCTTGTAAATCCGCTACGAAACGCCATGACGCTCCGTGATTAACGTTTCCTTTACCATCTTCAGCAGCCGCTTGAACGGTAACGCTCGATCCGCCTACTGGCAACTTTTTTGGATTTAAGTACCTAGCCAATAAATCTGAAGCACTTGATAATGGGTGGTTAAACGTAAGCTGACTATAGCTACCCCATTGCCACTTTGACACGGACTTCCCGAATTTATCTTGTATTTTCGCAATCGTATCTTCAAATGCAGTATAAACAAATTCATCTAATCCACCCTCTTCCGTAATCCAAACACCTGGACTACCGGCATACGCATCTCGTAGCATATCATTTGTAATTTGCGCTTTAGCTGGCATGATTTTATAAATATCCGCTGGCATAGTATCTTCAAATAATTCCTTTTTCATATTTTCAAATAAGAAGTGATAAATAAGCGGTGCACCTTGTTCTTGATTATCATAGTACTCCCACTCTTCTAACAGCGAAATTGCCTCTTTATATTTACCTTCCGAATCTTGCGCTTTAATGGTTTCTAAAAATTTCGGTAAAAATTCCACAGCATGTAGGTTTTTCTTATCCATCTGCATTTTTTTCATGTCTTCTGCCGTTAGTTTTATTTGCTTATTTGCTTTTTCATCTGCAATCATTTCTACAATTCGTTCATAACGATATGGCTGCGCCCAAAGATTTGACAAATGATACGGATATTCTTTTCCGATGACTTCGTTATTTGCCGTTGCTATAAAGCCTTGTTCTGGATCGATCACTGTTGGTAATTCGTCAAACGGAATATAGCTTCCCCAACCATAGGCAGAAGAATCACCCGGTACTGGTAGTGCACCTGTACCTTGCTTACGGATTGGCACTAAACCATTTGCCTTATAGGCGATTTGTCCATCTGTTGAAGCAAATACAAAGTTTTGAGCCGGCGCTTTAAAATCTTCTAAAGCAAGCTCAAATTCATCCCAATTCGTCGCTTTGTTAAAACCTAAAATTGCTTTTAATTCTTGTGTTGATTGCAATGCTGTCCATTGCATCGAAAACAGTTCTTTTACTTCTGTTTCTTTTGTTATAATGTTCGAAATAATTGGACCATGTCTCGTTTCCACCACTTCAAAATCAACCGTTTGCCCACCTTTTACTTTAATCGGCTCTTGGCGAACAGTTGCATCTTCCCACTGTCCATCATATTTAAATTGATATGGATTTTCTGGGTTTGGCGTTTCGATATATAAATCCTGTACATCTGGATTGACGTTCGTTACACCCCAAGTAATTTCTTCGTTATGCCCTAAAATAATGCCTGGAATCCCAGCGAAAATAACACCACTTACATTTTGCTCTGGTGATTGCAAATGCATTTGATACCAAATCGACGGTGTGCTTAATCCTAAATGAGGATCATCCGCAAGCAATGGTTTCCCTGATTCTGTGAGCTCACCTGAAACGACCCAGTTATTACTTCCATTAAATTCTGGGGGTAAATAATCGGCTGTAAAGGCTGTTGCCACATTTGTTTTTATATTTAAATTGGCTTCAATAATCGATTTTGCTTCCTCAGGATATTCCACAAATAATTCTTCTACTTGCTCTAGTGTATAATTTTGTAATGCCCATGAACGAAACGCTTGCTGATTCCAGTTGCCCCCTAAATCATACGCCATATACTTACCAATTGTTAAAGAATCCAATGGTGTCCATGGCTCTGGTGTATAACCGAGCACCTTAAATTCATAAGATAGCTTGCTCGTTCCCTTTACTTCATCAATAAAAGCATTAACCCCTTCTGCAAACCACTCTAAAATTTGTTTAGACTCGGCATCATAGCCATCCCATGAGCGTTCTGCTGCATGACGTAAACTAAATGTACGGAAATATTTATCTGTATTTACCGCGGCTCCCCCAATTACTTCTGCTAAGTTACCGCTTGCTTGACGACGCGCTAAATCCATTTGAAATAGGCGATCCTGTGCTTGTACATACCCTTGTGCTCGATATAAATCAGCATCCGATTGAGCCACAATATGCGGCACCCCTACCTCGTCACGCGTTACCTTTACATCACTTTCCAAAATTGAAACAACCGCTTCGCCTTTAATTAACGGCTTTGATTGCGAAAGGTATATTTGTAAGCCTGCTACCGCTACACCACCGATAACAATGAGTATCCCAATAACCCACATTGCTATTTTTAACAGATTACGTTTCTTGGATTTTGTCGTCTGTCCTGCCATTTAACCCACCCCTTTTGTCTATGTAACCCCTTTGGAAATCAATTACTATTCATTTCCACACATTTTGACAAAACCCTGCAATTCTATTTACCTTCTAATGTTTGAACTTAATTTTAGTAATATCGGGCAATGGTCGCTTCCTAAAACTTGTGGATGAATGCTTGCTTCTTCAATATTTTCTATTAAACGATTCGATAGGATGAAATAATCGATACGCCAACCTATGTTTCTTTCGCGCACACTATTCATGTAAGACCACCACGTAAAATGGTCAGTTTCATGAGGGTGGCAATGTCGGAATGTATCGTTGAAGCCACTCGCCAATAAATCTGTCATCTTTCCACGCTCTTCCACCGTAAATCCTGAGTTACCCTTATTTGATTTCGCATTTTTAATATCAATTTCTTCGTGTGCAACATTCAAGTCCCCACAATAAATGACAGGCTTTTTCGCATCAAGCTCCTTTAAATACAGTGCGAGCTTGTCTTCCCAATGGAGTCGAAAATTCAGTCGCGCCAAATCCCGCTGTGCATTCGGTGTATACACATTAACTATGTAAAAATGTTCGTATTCTAATGTTATAATTCGTCCTTCTGCTTCTGACTCTTCTTCTCCTACACCATAAAAAACATTGAGTGGCTCATGCTTTGTAAAAATAGCCGTTCCTGAGTACCCTTTTTTCTGTGCATAATTCCAATATTGAAAATATCCCTCTAGTTGTAATTCAATTTGTCCTGCTTGGCACTTTGTTTCTTGAATGCAAAAAAAGTCTGCGTCCATTTCCATAAAATAATCCAAAAAGCCTTTTTTCACACATGCTCGTATCCCATTTACATTCCACGAAATAAACTTCATTGTCCTCTTCCTTTCATTAATCAATTACACCTTGGCTAACTCTTGTCCAGATTTTGAATTGTGCTTCTTTAGCCAGAGTTCCTCTATTCAGCTGGTATTTGAACACACACTGAAAGAAGATAAAAAAAGACACTTTACGTTTGTACGAAAAGTGCCTTCTTTTTAATCTTCGCCGACGATTTTAACTTCCATCTCAAGATCTACATTAAATTTTTCTTTTACAACTTTTTGCACCATTTTAATAGTTTCGATATAGTCCGTTGCCGATGCATTGTCTTTATTAATAATAAAGCCTGCATGTTTTGTAGAAACTTCTGCTCCGCCAACACCTTTTCCTTGTAGGTCGCTGTCTTGTATCAACTTCCCAGCAAAGTGTCCTGGTGGGCGTTTAAATACACTTCCGGCAGATGGATATTCTAACGGCTGTTTTGATTCACGCTGATAAGTTAAATCCGCTATTTTTGCATCAATTTCTTGTTGATCACCGCGCGCTAATTGGAACGTTGCCGAAAGTACATAATAACCATTTTTCGATATAATACTTTTTCGATAGGCAAGTTCAAGCTGATCATTTGTTAAAGTAATTCGCTCGCCTTCTGGTGTGATCACTGTGCAAGATGTAACGATATCTTTCACTTCGCCCCCATATGCACCAGCATTCATCGCCATCGCACCGCCAATTGAACCAGGAATACCACATGCAAATTCAAAGCCAGTTAAACTTTGAGCAGCTACCATTTTTGATACCTCTTTAATAAGCGCACCACTTTGCACTAATACAGTATCTCCCTCAATGTGGACCTCATTTAATAAAGCAAAATTTATTACAATACCGCGAATACCACCATCACGAACAACCATATTCGAACCATTACCCAACATAAGTAGGGGAATTTGATGTTCAACAGCATATTTAACAACAGCTGCTGCTTGCTCCTCTGTTTCTGGTAAAACAAGTAGATCTGCCTTGCCACCAAGTTTTGTCATCGTATATTTTTTTAACGATTCATTTCGTTTTATATTATGTGGTTGAACCCACTGTGCTAAATCTATTTCCCATTGTTTCATTGTCATAAAAGCCATTTCCTTTCTTGTAAAGCTCAGTACTTCTTTAGTATCTGTTTTTACCGTTCTTTTTACAAGTAAAACTGTATCGCTATAACCATTTTTTCGACCATTCCTCAATTTCCCTTACTACTTGCTCAAGAGACTGTCCTTTTTCTGTTAATGAGTACTCTACTCGAACTGGAACCTCAGAAAAAACGTTACGTTCTACAATTCCTTCCTTTTCTAATTCTTTGAGACGCTCTGATAATAAGCGACCACTAATTGGCAAGGATGATTCAATCGCATTAAAACGTTGTGGACCATCTAATAATTGATAAATAATTAATGCTGTCCAGCGTTTTCCGACAAGCTCCATCGCCTTTGATAAACGTGGACATAATGCTGTTTCTTTCACGTTTTTCACCTCTATGTTTTAATTCTATACACTGAAAATTAGTAAATTGTACACTTTCCGTACTTTATTTTAACACTTTAGACAAATTACGAATAGTTAGTAGCTTACTTTTTAATCATCATTGTAATTAATATCCAAGTATTTTATGATGGATATATATGCCAGTATGAATTATCAAGGGGAGATACTATGACTACATATGCTATTGACTTTATGCATTCATCTATTAACTTTTCAATCAAACATATGATGATTTCGAAAATTCACGGGGTATTTAATTCGTATTCTGCTCAATTGCAAATGGAACAAATTGAGGATTTTAAAAACGCTGACATTCGCTTTGACTTGGATGTTGCTAGTATTAATACACGCGATAATTCACGTGATCACCATCTAGTTTCTGCAGATTTCTTTGATGCCGATCGATATCCTAAAATTACGTTTATCAAAAAGGCATCTGAAGGTGACAATACAAACATTAAGCTGATTGGTGATTTAACGATTAAAGGCGTTACAAAAGAAGTGGTTTTTGATGTCGTTTATTCAGGACATGTCAAAAGCCCATGGAACACAGATGCTTACGGCTTTTCTTGCCAAACCATTATCAATCGGAAGGATTTTAACTTAACATACAAATCTACACTCGAATCCGGTGGGTTTTTAATCGACGAAAATGTTCAAATCAATGTTGAACTGGAGATAAATCCATTATAATTTTAAAAGGAAAAGGAAGGTTTATATGTTTATCGATGATGGATTTTTTTCAATTATTCCTGTAATTGTTTCGCTCGGTTTCGTTACAGTATTCGGAATTATCATTTTCAGAGTATTTACTAACATTAATCAGAGCATCAAAAATAATAATTCTCCATTGCTTTCTGTCCCTGCACAAGTAGTTACTAAAAGAACTACCGTACAAGGCGACCACTCTTATACAACTTACTTTGTCACATTCGAAGTACAAAGTGGCGATCGAATGGAGTTCAAAGTAAAGGGGGAGCAGTTTGGGCAGTTTGTTGAGAAGGATTTAGGCGTATTAGCTTTCCAAGGTAGTCGTCTCATATCGTTTGAGCGACAGAAGTAATATGATTTGTCATATAGTTTATCGTAATAGCCATAAATAACAAAAGCTTCTCGCAAATTAATGCGAGAAGCTTTTTTATAAAACGATTAAGCAGTTACTGTAGCTAATTTTTGTGCAACTTCTTTAACTTGCGCTAAACCTGCTTCGATAATGTTTGCAGCTTCTGCTTGGTTTGCATTGTGACCTTCGATGATTACTTCAGCCACTTTTGTCATACCATAAACGCCACCAACAACCATATTGATATATGTTGCAGCCATTTCCATTGGAGCAGTCTCTGGTGTTGAGTAAATCCCACCACGAGCTGATAATACAATATATTTTTTATCTGTCATTAAGCTTACTAAGTTACCATTCTCATCATATTTGAATGAATAGCCTGCACCGTAAGTGTAGTCAATAAATGATTGTAACGCAGCAGGAATTGTTAAGTTCCATAATGGGAAGGCAAATACTACTACGTCAGCAGCTGTTAACACTTCACGTGATTTGTTGAATGATTCAATTGAAGCTTGCTCACGAACTGACAATACTTCACCATTTTGTGCTTTACCGAAAGCGTTGAATAATTCTTGACCGAAGTATTCTAAGTTTTCTTCAAATACATCAAAAGTTGAAATCGATAAACCTTCTACTTTTGAAGCCTCTGCTACGAATGTTTCATACATTTTAGTTGATACGCCATCTGGACGGTTATTTGCTTTAATTACTAATACGTTTTTCATACTATGTTAATTCTCCTTATTTATCCTAGTTTTATATATCTCAAATTCGAGGTACTTTTCTATAATATAAAAGTAACCTAAAAAAAGCAATTAGATTACCTTCATACTTTAGTCTGAAATTAAATATCGCAAGAATCATCTGTGCAGGTTGGACCATTTCCGCCCTGCATATTTAAAGGTTTTCTTAAGCCCGCTTCTTGTGCAGCTTTTTCAATTGTTTTCTCAAAAACTTCTTGTGGTTGCGCTCCTGCAATGCCGTATTTATTATCAATAACGAAAAATGGTACGCCGCGCACGCCTAGTTGCTGTGCTGTAGCAATATCTTGCTGTACTTCATCTTCAAATTGATCACCTGCGATAATTTCTTTTGCTGCGTCAGTTGGTAAACCTGCTTTTTCCACAAGAGCTAATAAAACATCTGCTTGCCCAATTGCTTGCCCTTCTAAAAAATACGCTTTTAACACAAACTCTGTAAATTCTTTTCCTTTTCCTTGTGTCTCGGCCCATTTCGATAAACGATGAGCTTTCACTGTGTTAGCCGTTTTCATATCATCAAAATTGTAATCTAACCCGACATTTTTTGCGCGTTCCGCAACGTTGTCTGCCATATTTTTCACTTCTTCAAAAGACATATTATATTTTTGTTGTAAGTCGTTATAAATCGATTCTGAAGCATCAACAGGTGTACTTGGATCTAATAAATAACTTTTATATTCAATCTCTACCGCCTGTTCATAACCTGTTTGTTGCAATGCGATTTCTAATTGTTTTTTACCAATATAACAAAATGGACATACATAATCTGACCAAACTTCAATTTTCATCTGTTTCACTCTCCTCGTACTGTATTGTATCGAAATAAGGAAAATATGTACATTAAGTGAATCGCGCTCCCCTCACAAATTCCTTTCATAACGAATATTTTAGTATCCACTAATAAGAATTTTGTATAAAACACCAACATTTTCATCATCCTAAAAAATAAAAAGGTGATACTTTGAAACAGTCGCTCTGGTTAGAAAATGTTCCAACGATTTCTGCTCCATCATTAAAGCAATCCCTTCATTGTGATATTTGTATCATTGGAGGGGGGCTAAACGGAATTTACAATGCATATTTATTAGCCAAAAAGGGCTTCCATGTCGTATTAATCGAAGCGCTTAGTGAATTTTCCTATGGTACAACCGCCTTTTCAACAGGCAAATTAACTGCGCAGCATAGCTTAATTTATTCTGCATTAACAACGGATCAAGGTAAGCTTTATTATGAAGCCAACCATTCAGCAATTGAACGAGCACTCGAAACGAATCCCCCAAGTTTTTCACGTGCTACCTCTTTTTTATATACGGGTACTTCTTTAGGCAAGGAACAATTAGTAGCTGAGGCAGAATGTTATAAAAAAATAGGGATTCCCTACGTTGCAACAAATGAAACAGAGCTAGCATTATCCGCAGAATTAGCACTTGGGATGAAGGATGAAGGTCAAATTAATCCCTTCCTTTTTGCACAACACTTTGTACAGCTCGCTAGACAGCATGGAGCCGAAATCTTTTTAAACACACGCGTCACGCAAATTCATTCAAGTAAAAAATGTGTAACGACCGAACACGGACATGACATTCACTATAAAAAGTTGTTATTATGCACGCACTATCCTATTGAATCCATTCGACGTTTATATAGTGTAAAACTTCAAGTAAATCGCTCCTATTTGACTGCTACGAAGTGTACGCAATTATTACAGGAGCAATATATTAGTATTGATGAACAAAGTCGGACAATTCGTACCGCGCTCATTAATAACGTACCCTATTTTGTTTATGGTGGCCGCTCACATACCGCTGGAACCGTCACGCATACGGAACCATTTTATACTACGCTCAGCACGGAATTACAAACTCAATTTGGTCTTCCTGCACCGAAATATAGTTGGAGTGCTCAAGATATTCAGACGCCCGATAAAGTTCCTTATATTGGGCAGTTGTCACCAAATGATGATAGCTTATATATTGCAACGGGGTTTAATAAATGGGGACTTTCGACAGCACTCGTTGCAGGGGAAATTTTGAGTAACTTAATTTCGAAAACACCGCATCCTGCAACAGAGTTATTTTCACCAAGCCGCTCTAGCTTCGGCAATAAACTATATTTTATGATTCAAACGGGGGGCTTTATTGGTAAGGAATTTATTAAAGGTCATGTGACACGGACAAATGCGCCCCGCTGTACACATCTCGGTTGTAAAACAAGATGGAATGAAGGCGACCGCACATGGGATTGCCCATGTCATGGCTCACGGTATGATGAACACGGACAAGTAATTGAAGGTCCGGCCGTTTATCCATTAGACATGAAAAAGTTAAAACATGGGCAAGGTGAAATGTAGAAAATTACCTCACATTTCGATATGAAAAAAACCCGGTGCTACCTCTAATTTCGAGAAAGCACCGGATTTTTTTATTATTTTAATCCTTCAGTTAACACAGGAACGATTTGCTTTTTACGTGATACAACACCTGGAAGTACAATTCGACCGTTTTCGATTGTTGCACCAAATGCTTTTGCTGCTGCTTCTGCAACTTGTCCAGCCGCAACTGCTGTAGAATCATTGTTTAAAATATCTGTTACAACAAAGAAGAATAAATCTAATCCGTTATCTGCAACATCTTTATTTAATAAGTTTACTAACTCTTCTTGACGACCTAGGACATCCTCAATATCTACTGCATTCACTTGTGCAACAGTTGCTTTAAAAGCACCGAACTCGAAGCCTTTTGCATCTAATGATAGAAGGTCCTCCAATGATTTATCCGAAAGGTCAGCACCCGCTTTTAACATAGCTAAGCCGTACTCTGCAGCATCAACGCCTGCAATTTTTGCTAACTCCTCACCCGCTTTTACATCTTGGTCTGTGCAAGTTGGTGATTTGAATAATAATGTATCAGAAACGATGGCAGAAAACATTAAGCCAGCGATATTTGCTGGGATCTCTACGCCATTTTCTTTGAAGATTTTATTTAAAATCGTTGCTGTACACCCTACTGGCTCAGCACGGAAATATAATGGATCTGCTGTTTGGAAGTTTGCAATACGATGGTGGTCGATTACTTCTGTGATTTGTACCGCTTCAATACCCTCTGCAGATTGTTGGAATTCATTATGATCTACTAAAATAACTTGCTGTGCTTCGTCTTTTACATTTCCAATTAAACGAGGTGCTTCAAAGCCGAATTTATTTAGCGCAAATTGCGTTTCATTATTAATTTCACCAAGGCGAACTGCTTCTGCATCCACACCCATTTGTTGCTTTAAATACGCATATACAATCGCGGATGTAATTGTATCTGTATCTGGATTTTTATGTCCGAAAACTAAAACTTTACTCATAATTGAGCCTCCTATAATAAAAACTATTTCGTCCTCTATTTTAACATATTCGTGTCGTTGAAAAAAATAGAAGATTATAATTGATGAAAGCAAATCAACCGTTACTATTTTCATCACGAATTGTAATACATACAAAAAACGTAACGGCACCTACACCTTTACGTTTTTTTATCGTTTACCAATTTCAATTAATTTTGCACTTTTATATTCTTTAATTAGTTTTTTACGAAACCCTTCATATTGCTTTGGATTTTGAATGACCATTGACTCTACTAATGCATGTAGCAATGCGAAAATAACAATTGTACATGTTGCGCCACCTTCTTGAGCTGAAGGCACAATCAATACTTTGTCCGCGGGTTCTTTAACAGCAATAAGCTTTTTATCACGAATCGCAACAATTTTGACTTTCTTTCTTTTAGCAATTTCAACAGTTGTAATAATATCCTCGTATTCATCGTCTAACGAGATGATAATGAGTAACGAATCTTCATCCATTAACGTAAGCTGTTGAACAATTTTATCCGCTTCATGCTCAATAAAATAAACATGATCTCGCAACATAGCCATGTTATTATATAACCAAAATGACGCAGGAGCTGATTGTCTAAATCCTAAAAGGTGCACCTTTTTTGTACTGTGCAAAAGTTGAACGACTTCTTCAAATTGCTGTTCGTTCAGCTGATTAAATGTCTTTGAAATGCCATCAATATTTTGTTTAACAATAGCCGAGCAGACATTATTCTCTACTTTTGAAACTGGAGCTGATTTTTTCTTAAGTGACGTTTCGCCGTTATGAATCAGATTTTCTCTGACTTTGTTTTGCAAATCACTAAATCCAGATAAGTCCATCGCATAGCAAAAGCGAATGACAGTTGATTCGCTCACACCCGCTTGTCTTCCAACTTCAGAAGCAATTTGTGTCGCGACAACATTTGGATTATCCATTATAAATTGAGCCACTTTACGTTGCCCTTTTGATAAGTGAATAAATTTCTTCTTTATTTCTTCACAAATTCTCATCCTATATCTCTACCCTTTCTCTATTTAATTTCAACCAATTGCTTCCCGAATCCTAATTCCATATTCTCTATACAATAAAAAATACATTAACATGAATATTAATCGAATTCAACGAGTTTTCTGAAAAAACTGTATCTTCACAGAGAATTAAGTACTATATGTATAAAATTGACAAAAAATTGTAATGTTTTTAAAATTAAATAGAGAATTAATAAGAATATACTATACTTATTATATTAATAGGTATTAACATAATGCATATTTCATGTTTAACAAAGACAAAATTAAGACAAAAAACCTAATTTTCAACAGGCTATTTTACATAGAACACACCAAAAATTTATACACTATTTTCCACCTCAATCAAATAATCCTCTATGTTAAAAGTATCATTTTTAATAGGTGTGATTTGGTTGAGTTGGCATGGAGTAAACCTATCATGGTAATCAACTGACTCCACATCAAAAAACTCACCATCTCAAATTTCGAAATGGTGAGTTTTTAATTTCATGCTATTTCCTATCATTTTTACTTATAGTAGCTCTGTTTGTTTTGTTTCTTTTCCTAAAAAGATAACGGTCAACACGCCAATAACAATGGCCACACAGAAAATCGTGAAAATGTAGCTAATATCATAGCCCTTCGTCAGCAATGTACCTACTAATAACGGACCAAAAATACCACCTACACGTCCGATTGATGCCGCCATTCCTGCTCCAGTTCCACGGACAATCGCTGGGTATTGCTCAGGAGTATAAGCGTATAATGCTCCCCAAGCACCTAAATTAAAGAAAGATAAAAGCATACCTGAAATTAATAATGCTGTTACCGTTTCTGCGCCACCAAATACAAAGGCACTTGCTGCTGTCCCTAATAAATAAGTAACTAATACAAATTTCCGACCAAACTTTTCGATAAACCAAGCAGCTGTAAAATAACCTGGTAACTGAGCCAGCGTCATAATTAACACATACTTAAAGCTTGAGATTAAATCAAATCCTTTACCTACCATTACACTCGGTAACCAAAGGAACATGCCGTAATATGAAAATACAACTGCAAACCATAAAATCCATAACATCAAAGTAGAACGAGCGTATTTTGCTGACCATACTTCCGATATGTTTTGAAAGATAGATCGTTTTTTTGATTCAGCTTTTACCCTGAATTGTGGTGAATCCGGTAATTTTATACGAATATAGATTGCATAAAATGCTGGTAATGCCGTTAATAATAATGCAACACGCCAACCATCAATCGGCCAAAATTCTGCTGGAATAACAAAATAAGATATAATTGCGGCAATTAGCCAACCACCTGCCCAAAAACTTTCTAATAAAACGACTACTCTTCCGCGCTCCTCTGCCTTTACACTTTCAGCAACTAATGTTGACGCAACTGGTAGTTCTCCTCCAAGTCCCATCCCCACAAAAAAGCGTAATATTAAAAATGCAGTGAGTGTTGTTGTAAACGCTGATAATCCGCTAGCAACTGAAAATAAAATAAGTGTCCACATAAAAATTTGTTTGCGTCCCACTTTATCTGCTAACACACCAAATACTAGTGCACCAACTGCCATACCGATGGAGTTAATGCTTCCAATCCACCCCATTTCAGTACTATTTAAATTCCACTCCACTGCCAATGCTGCAATAACAAAGGATAAAATACCAACATCCATTGCATCGAACATCCATCCTACACCTGCAACACCTAAAAGCTTGTTACGTGAAAGGGGCTTTGTTTGACTATTATTTGCTTCCACTTTACTCATATCCCTTCTACGTGTCTTTACATGTGTCATATTAATAATACTATACAATTGTTTCTTAAAAGTGACAACTCTCAATTTATTTATCGAATAGTTTAGACAATTTTTCGTTTCCTATTGAAATCACCTAGCTATAGGTTTAAAATGTCTTGTATATAAAAACAAATGTTCATCCTACGAGAACAAAAGGAGCTAATTTTCTATGTGGAAAGGTCTTATAGAAGAATATAAACAATTTTTACCCGTAACTGAAAATACACCTGCATTAACTTTAAATGAGGGGAATACACCGCTCATCCATTTAGTCAACTTATCAAAGGAATTAGGAATTGAATTGTACGGTAAAATTGAAGGGGCAAATCCAACTGGTTCATTTAAAGACCGCGGTATGGTTTTTGCTGTAGCAAAGGCTATTGAAGAAGGTTCAAAAGTTGTCATTTGTGCATCGACAGGGAATACTTCAGCAGCCGCAGCAGCATATGCAACACGCGCTGGTATTCAGTCCATCGTTGTCATTCCAAAAGGCAAAGTGGCACTAGGAAAACTGGCTCAAGCTTGTATGTACGGTGCTAAAATCATTGAAATTGACGGAAATTTCGATGATGCATTAAATATTGTTCGAAAAATTGGAGAAACAACTCCGATTGCACTTGTAAACTCTGTAAACCCATTCCGAATTGAAGGCCAAAAAACGGCAGCATTCGAAATCGTAGATCAATTAGGCAAAGCACCTGATTATTTATGTATTCCAGTAGGAAATGCGGGGAATATTACAGCGTATTGGAAAGGTTTCAAGGAATATAATGAAGCAAAACAAAGTGGCTTACCAAAAATGTATGGTTTCGAGGCGGAAGGTTCTGCGGCAATCGTAAAAGGCGAACCCATTGCAAATCCGGAAACTGTGGCAACTGCAATCCGTATAGGAAACCCCGCTAGTTGGAAGTTCGCTGAAGCGGCTCGTGATGAATCTGGCGGTATTATCGATTCCGTAACAGACAAGGAAATTTTAGAGGCATACAAACTAATCGCTGGTAAAGAAGGTATTTTTGTTGAGCCTGGTTCAGCTGCTTCATTAGCAGGTGTGATAAAATCAGTAAAGGCAGGTAAAATTGCACTAGGTAGTCGTGTCGTTACTGTATTTACTGGAAATGGCTTAAAAGATCCTGATACTGCAATGAATGTTTCTTCAGTTGATCTTGTTTCATTAAAAAATGATGAGCAAGAAATTCGTAGCTATATCGAAGGCGTATTTTCACTATGAGAACAAAATGGCAAATTTCAATACCTGGTAGCACAGCCAATTTAGGTCCTGGTTTTGATTCAATTGGGCTTAGTCTATCACTTTACTTAACATTAAATGTAAGTTTACAAGACGAGTGGGAATTTGTTCATATTGGGGAAAATGTTCCAATGGATACGACCGTAGAAACGCATTTAATTTATCAAATTGCTAAGCAAGTGGCTCTTCAATATGAACGCACCTTACGCCCTTGTAAAATAGAAATGAAGAGTGAGCTGCCTCTTGCGAGAGGTTTAGGTAGTAGTGCCGCTGCGATTGTGGCTGCCATAGAACTAGCGAATATTTTATGTGAGCTCAATTTGTCGACACAAGACAAGTTGAATATTTCATCGCAAATAGAAGGTCATCCTGACAATGCAACGGCTTCTGTTGTAGGTGGATTAACCATTTCTTCTATGGATGAAAGCGGCATTGTAGATACCATTCGTATTAATGATTTAGACGTGGCATTTGTTGTTTTTATTCCAGATGTTGAATTAAAAACAGCCGATTCACGCAATGTTTTGCCTGATCAACTTGACCGTGGCTATTCCGTCCGTGCAAGTGCCCATGCAAACATGCTTGCAGCCTCTTTCGTTGCAAAAGATTATGAGCGTATCGGTCGATATATGGAAGCTGACTTATTCCACGAGCCATTCCGAGCAAAGCTTATTCCAAACTATATAGAAATTCGAGAGTCCGCAAAGCAAGCTGGTGCGTATGGAACAGCTTTAAGTGGCGCTGGCCCGACACTTATTTCAATAGTCCCGACTACGATTGCGAATCAGTTTGTAAGTACGATGCGCACACAATTCCCTGAGCATGACATTGTTTTAACAAGCGCCGATAATGAGGGTATTACGGTGACTGAACTTTTATAAAGTCGCTATATTAAAAGGAGCATTTTGGTTAACATCAAAATGCTCCTTTTATTTAATTACCCGCATAGATTTCACCAATTTGGGGTATAAATTACCCTATGTGAAAGGGGGAATTGTAGATGAAAATTGCTATTATTGGGGCTGCGGGTAAAGCTGGAACACATCTTCTTAATGAAGCATTATTACGACAACTAGATGTTACGGCCATTCTAAAAAATGCAGCCAATCTATCCATCGAGGATGTCTCAATCATTGAAAGAGATTTATTTAATTTAACAAAGGATGATTTAGCACCGTTTAATATTATTATTAATGCTTTCGCTCCGTTATCAGGGGAAGAACATCTTCATATTTCAGCAGGGAATCATTTAATCACCTTACTCGAGGGGACATCACAAAAGTTATTTATCATTGGATGCTCCGGTTGCTTATTTGTTGACGATGAAAAAACAAAGCGCTTAATGGAGGATGAGGAGTATCCACAGGACCTTCTCGATACTTCTAAGGCACAATTACAAAACTTACAAAATCTAGAAAACTCATCTATTCAATGGACGTATTTTATTCCTTCTGCCATGTTTGATTCGGAAGGTCCTCGTACAGGGCATTACATTAAAGGCGAGAATCAAATGCTCCTTAATTCGCAATTCAATAGTTATATTAGTTACGCAGACTTTGCTGTTGCAATGCTAGATGAAATCGAAAAAAATGAACATAACAACACATGCTTCACCGTTGCATCTGAAAATGTAACTGCTGCATCCTAATCAATTTACATGTATTTACCTACACACGAAAAACATCATTTTGACGATTAATCAAAATGATGTTTTTCGTATCAATATCATTTACGCCTCGTCGCAATTGCGTCCATATTTTTCCAAGACAGAAAAACTCCTCTAAATAATTGTGACATCCACCGGTGCTTTGGGCCAACACGATGTTGGTCACTCATGCGTTGCCGCACGACGCGGCGTTCCTAGCCAGAGTTCCACTACAAGCAATTTAAAAGACATTGAGGCTTTAAGGAGTTAATAAAACTAAGCTAATTGCCATAACAGCCATACCAGCTACTAACCCGTAAATGGATAAATGGGTCTCGTCATATTTTTTAGCTGCGGGCAATAATTCATCTAATGAAATGAATACCATAATCCCCGCAACACCAGCAAATATGATTCCAAAAATCACATCATTTAAAAATGGCATTAAAACTAAAAATGCAACGAATGCCCCCACTGGTTCTGCTAGCCCCGATAAAAATGATAATTTAAACGCTTTACGACGATTGCCTGTCGCGAAATAAATAGGTACTGCTACCGCAATTCCTTCTGGGATATTATGAATAGCTACCGCAATCGCAATGGCTATACCTACATTCGGATCTTGTAGCGCGGCCATAAACGTCGCAATACCTTCCGGAAAGTTGTGTATAGCAATAGCGAGGGCAGTAAATAGCCCCATCTTCATTAATCGCTCTTCATCTATTCCTTGCTTGATCTGTACTGCATTTACATCCTCAACTGTACGAACTTCGTGTGGATTATTAGATTTCGGGATGAAACGGTCTATTAAGGCAATTAATAATATACCCCCAAAGAAACCGAGGAGTGTCATCCAATAACCTTGTGTAGCACCTAATGCAGCTGTTAATGAAATTTTTGCTTTGACAAAAATTTCAACTAAAGAAACATAAATCATAACGCCCGCAGAAAAACCTAAGGCCACAGATAAAAATTTTGTATTCGTTCTTGAAGTGAAAAATGCTAATAAACTACCGACACCTGTTGCAAGCCCTGCAAAGAGTGTTAAACCTAACGCAAAAACAACATTTTCGTCCATAGAATTCCCCTCTTCATCTATTTATTAATATGATTATAAACTAAATGTTTCCCGAGAGCAACATTTTTCGCTATAGTAACATCTTATGCAAAAGACCAACTTTTGACTCAAAAAAAGAACACCTAAATGATAATTAGGTGTTCCTTTTCTTAAGTTTCTTTTTTCTTGATTCATACCAAATAACACATACAATGAACCAACTGTAGCCCATGCTCCATCCTGCAATAACATCCGTTGCAAAGTGGCGGCTTTCTGCAATCCGTGATAGTCCTATTAAACAAGCTAATAGGATAGCAGCAATCCAAACGATTTGAATTTTCTTTTTTTCCTTAGCGATTTGTGAAAAAATAAATGCAAGTGTAAATAAGTACAGTACACCCGACATTGAATGCCCTGATGGAAAACTAAAAGAAGTCAACTGATCTATGATTTCCGGACGAGGACGTTCAAAAATTCTTTTTAATACTTGATTTAGTGCGCTACCTACTGCAAATGTAAGCAAAATGAAGATCATGCCATGATAGTTTCGCTCGCGTTTCCATAAATAAAGAAAAGCAATCAATCCAACCGCTACTACAAATATCGGCTCTCCAATATAATGAAATAAAATAATGAATTCATTTCCAGTTAGTAATGTAGCTATTTTATCATCAAACGCATTCATTGCCGTCGTATTATAAGTGAATGCCATTACGATAAAAATAATGCCCGTTACAATTGCTAATGGATAAGCCCATTTTTTCACATAAATTCCTACTTCCTAATATTAAATATGCTAACATTATCTTATCATATACATAGTAAACGATAAAAAATGATTTAAAGTTTCCTACTGCTCATTCCATCAAAAAAACAACAGGGAGTATTTCACTGTTGCTTCTGTCTATTATTCAACTACTGTATAATTCGTATTTTCCATTGAAATAACGAATTCTGGTTTTGGCGGCTTACCACCATGCTCTTTAATTTTTGCTTTATGTCCTGCAATATGCTCGGGACTCTTTTCCCAATTTTTCCATACTTCTTCAGATTCCCAGCGAATAATCATGACTACCTCATCTTCACCGCGGCGAACTTTTTTTTGTAATAGTTCACGTCCGATAAAGCCTGGTTGCCTTTCTAATATAGATGGGCCTTCATCTGGTTTTTGGCTAAATCGTTCAATAATTTTATCTGCATTGCCTTCCGTTAACGTCCATTTACGAATTTGTACAAACATTATTATATAGCCCCCTATTTTAAAAAAGCCGCCTTCAATTAGAAGGACGGCCTATTTATATTATTTTAAAGCGTTAATAATTTCATTTACTTTTTCAAGCTCAGAAGTTAAACCGCCACCTGCTAAGTACCAAAGCGCACCGTTTAAGTATACGATTTTACCGTTTTTAGCAGCGTTCGTTTTATTTACTAAATCATTATTAAATGCTTCTGAAATGTTTGATTCTTCACCCGTAGCGGCCATACGATCAACTACGAATAAAATATCTGGGTTAATTTCTAAAATTTGCTCATAGCTGATTTGTGCACCATGCGTTGAGTTTTCTAATGTATCATCCGCAGCTGGGAATCCATAAACGTTGTGTACGAAACCAAAGCGTGAACCTTCACCTGGGCCATAAGCAGAAATTGTTTCATTGTAAAGTGTTACTAATGCTTTTTCATCTGAGCTAGAAGAGATTGATTTTACTTCTTCAATAGCTGCTTCAATTTCAGCAATCTTTGTATCTACTTCAGCTTGCTTACCAAAAAGATCTGCAGCGATTTGAGTTGAAGCTTTAAATGTATTCCAGTAATCCGTGCTTGTAGTACCAACGAATACAGTTGGTGCTATTTTTGATAATTCTTCATACGCATCTCCTTGACGACCAGAGATGAAAATTGCATCTGGTTTCATTGCAGCGATATCTTCAAATAATGGCTCTTTTAATCCACCTGCGTTTGCATATTTGTCATCCGCATATTGGCTTAAATGTTTTGGGAAGTTCCCTTTTGCAACAGCTGTAACTTCAACGTCTAATGCAGTTAATGTATCTAAGAAACCATAGTCAAATACTACAATTTTTTCTGGTTTTTTTTCAAACGTTACATCTGCATAGTTTGAATCTGTTGATTTAATTGTCATTGGGTATGCTGAAGCAACCTCTTCTTTACTCGTGTCCTCTGTTTTAGCAGAGTTTTCTTTCTCTGAATCCTTTGAAGTGGCATCATCATTTGAACCACATGCAGCTAACATTAAAACAAGCATTGATAAAATAACAGTCATTAACTTCCAGTTCTTCATCTGTAAATCGCTCCTATTCATATATGTAAATTCGTTTTATTCATTTAAGTTCCCAATGATTATCATTATCATTTGAACAGTACTCATTATATCGAGATTGATTCTCAGTGTCAACTAGTTTTGTAAATTAAATCAATTATTATAATAAAAGTACATTATGAGGGATTTTTTTGATTTTAAATAAATATTTCCCTTTTATTTCCTCGGTAAAAATGAAAATAACGTTGCATCATGTCCTTATTTAAAGAATCCCACATCATACTATTCAAAAAAGAAAAACACCATTTCGACTGAATCAAAATGGCATTTTCACATAAACATTACGCTCTAATGAGAATTAAAATAAACACAAATACGGCAGCCATCTTGTTCTTGAACAGGGATGTCCATATCATAAATTTGCTTTAATGCAGAAGAATTAATGATTTCGTTTGTTGGACCATCTTTGACAATACGTCCATCTTTTAAAGCCACAATACGGTCGGAATAAACCGATGCGAAGTTAATATCATGCAATACGATAATAACCGTTTTCCCTAACTCATCTACAAGCTTACGTAAAATTTTCATAATTTGAACCGAGTGCTTCATATCTAAGTTATTTAAAGGCTCATCTAATAGCACATATTCTGTATCTTGTGCGATGACCATTGCAATGAAAGCACGCTGACGTTGACCACCAGAAAGCTCATCTAAAAACTTGTCACTCATGTCCACTAAGTTCATATACTCCATCGCACGGTCTATATGCCCATTATCTTCTGCTGTAAGACGACCACGTGAATAGGGGAAACGCCCAAATGACACAAGCTCACGAATCGTTAAACGTACATTCATAAAATTTGATTGCTTTAAGATCGATACACGTTTTGCAAATTCCTCGGATTTCATTTTACGTACATCTGCTGTATCCAGTAATATTTCACCTGTATCTGCATCTAATAAACGACTCACCATCGAAAGTAGCGTCGATTTTCCAGCACCATTTGGCCCGATGAATGATGTAATTTTACCTGTTTCTATCGTTACATGTACATCTTCTACAACGGCTTTTTTACCGAAGTATTTGCTTAATCCTTTTACTTGAATCATCCTGCTGACCTACTCTCTTTTAATAGTAAATAAATAAAGTAAATGCCACCAATGAAGTTAATAATAACACTCAATGTTGTACTAAATTCGAATAGATGCTCGACAATAAATTGCCCACCGACTAATGCAATAATACTAATTAAACTTGCCCCCACTATAAGCACCGAATGCTTGTACGTTGCAAAAAATTGATACGCTAAGTTGGCAACAATTAATCCAAAGAATAGGATTGGACCTACAAGCGCTGTAGATGTTGCAATTAATACAGAAGATAAAATAAGTACATTCATCACAATACGATCATAGTTAATGCCCAGGTTAATTGCTGTATCGCGACCTAAAGACATAACATCTAACTTATTTAATATCGTATACCCATATATAAAGGCAATCGCTAAAATACCCGCTGCTACCCATACAAGGTCACCATTAACGTTATTAAAGCTTGCAAACATTTTATTTTGCAGACTTGTATATTCATTCGGATCAATAACAACTTGCATAAATGTCGTCACGCTACCAAGTAATGTTCCTAAAATCATTCCGATAAGTAATAAAAAATAAATTGGCTGCTTATCTGCTCTAAATAAGAAACGATATAAAATCAGTGCGAATAATACCATCGCTCCAATTGAAATTACAAAGTTAAAATATTTATTTAATACTAATATAGAAGAAGATCCTAAGAAGAAATAAATACATGTTTGCACAACCATATACATTGAATCTAAGCCCATGACAGAAGGCGTTAAAATTCGGTTATGTGTAATCGTCTGGAATACAACGGTTGAATACGCAATAGCTACACCGGTTACAATCATTGCCAAGACGCGAATCATTCGACGTGGAAACGCATAGTCAAAGCTACCTTTAATATCATATAAACCATAAAGAGCGATACAACCGATTGCCACAATCGCTAAAATGGCTAATTTCAATCCTGTTTTACGCATATGAACGCCCCCTAAACAACATGATTAAGAAAATCACGCCGCCGATTACACCGACTGTTAAGTTAATAGGGATTTCATATGGATATATTAAAATTCGACCAACGATATCACATGCCAATAGGAATAATGCACCTAGTACTGCTGTATGCGGTAATGTTTTCTTTAAATTATCCCCTTTATAAATCGATACGATGTTTGGAATAATTAATCCGACAAACGGAATTAAACCGACTGTTAGAATAACTGTTGTTGAAATAAGTGCTACTAAAATGAGCCCCAAATTTACAACAAGGTTATAACGAACACCTAAGTTTTTCGCAAAGTCCTCTCCCATACCTGCAACTGTAAAACGATTTGCATAAAGATACGTTATGATAATAACAGGGACGCTTAAATATAATAATTCATAGTTTCCTTTAATAACTAATGTAAAGCTCCCCATTAAAAAGGCTGAAACGTTTTGTAAAATGTCTGCCTTATAAGCAAAAAACGTCGTCATGGAAGAAATAATATTTCCAAACATTATCCCTACAAGGGGGATAAAAATTGCATCTTTAAACTTAATTCGGTTTAACAATTGCATGAATAGCATTGTACCTAATAATGCAAAAATAAAGGCTAGCACAACTTTTTCAGATTGTGTCCCACCTGTATAAATCATCGCAATTAACACACCAAATTTTGCCGCATCATCTGTTCCTGCAGTTGTTGGAGATACAAATTTATTTCTACTTAAAGATTGCATGATTAAACCAGCTATACTCATGCCGACACCCGCTAATATGATTGCAATCAAGCGCGGTATACGGCTAATTAAGAAGACTTCTGTCTCTTCTGATGTAAAATCAAGCAAATCAAGTGGTGTAATGTCCTTGGCACCTAGAAATAACGAAATGAATGATAGAACAACAGTAGCGACAATCAAATACCATAATCTCATGTCATTCTCCTGTTTTCCTTCTTTTTTTAATGACTCTCATTGAAAATGATTATCATCTTTATCTGTTTCAATTATAGCTAGGTAGTACTAGAAAATCAAACAGTCCTTAATAACTTTTCTTCATTTGTTATGGATTAGCACAGACGAAAGGACTTATTCAAGAAATCTACTGTATTTTCGATTGTTTTAGAGAATTCAAGGTTTATAAGAATGGAGATTATTTTTTGAAGGATTAATGTACTTTCTTTTAGGGGGATTCTTATAAGGAATCTAATAAGTTATTTGCTTATTTTGACTTGCTAAGCACAGGAGCCGCACAGCTTTGTTGTTACAAATCTGTACGGCCTGTCACTACTATATTCTAAATACGTTTTTCTCAGTGCAATATTTTTCAATTGCTTGCTCGTTTACTTTATAGCCGAGACCTGTTGTGCTTGGTACTGTTATGTAGCCATCTTCTACTATAACTTCAGGTAATATAATATCCTCATACCAATAACGTTCAGAAGCGGCTGTATCTCCAGGCATTGTGAAGTTGGATAAACTTGTGAGTGCGACATTTTGTGCCCTTCCAATCCCCGCTTCAAGCATGCCGCCACACCATACAGGTAAGCCATGTTCACTGCATAAATCATGGATGCGCTTTGCTTCGCTTATTCCGCCAACTCGTGCAATTTTAATGTTGATTACGCCGCAGCTCCCTAACTGAATAGCCTTGCGTGCATCTTCATAAGAAGTAATGCTTTCATCTAAGCAAATCGGTGTTTGAATTTGCTGCTGTAACGTTGCATGATCAATTAAGTCATCGTGGGCAAGCGGCTGTTCAATCATCATTAATTGAAATTCATCGAGTTGCTTTAATAATTCGATGTCCTCTAGTGTATAAGATGAATTCGCATCGGCCATTAATGGCACAGTTGGAAAGGCATCTCGAATCGTTCGAATTAACGCTATATCTTTCCCAGGTTTGATTTTGACCTTTATTCGTTTATAGCCTTGCTCTAAAAAATCACGAATGGTTTCGATTAATTGCTCATTTGTTGGTTGCAATCCAATGCTAATGCCTACCTCAATTTTTTCCGTAATGCCCCCAAGTGCTTTAGCTAGTGTTTGATTTGTTAGCTGAGCATAAATATCCCACACCGCACCTTCAATAGCCGCTTTTGCCATGTTGTTACGACGAATTGGACGAAATAGTTCATATACCTCATCTGGATGCGCTAATTGTTGCCCTAATAATCGCGGAATTAAAAAGTCCTCTAACATATGTAATGATGTTTTTAGTGTTTCTTCTGTATAAGAAGGTTCTTCAAATGCCACCCCTTCCCCCCAGCCAATTGCACCAGTTTCGTCCTTTGCCTTAATGACTATAAAACGCTTATTCTGCATTGTTCCAAGACTCGTTGTGAATGGAGTTTTCATACACATTTCAAGCTGATAAATTATAACTTCAACCAATTTCATCTCATTTCTCTCCTTTATGCCAACACGATGTTGGTCACTCAGGCGTTGCCACAGGACGTGACGGGTTTAGCCTTTGTTCCCTTCCTTTAGCCAGAGCTCCACTGTACATCGAGCATTTGATCACCCAATGAAAAAATTCAAAACACCGTATCCATCTCACCATCTACAGAGATGAGAGTTTTCTTCTGAACGAAAATAACAATCCGTGGAGAATGAAACCGCCCCACGGATTGAATTTTTTCCTTATTATAGAGCAAATAGAGATCGCTTTACGAGTAAATAATGACCGATATGCTCATTGTATTTTGATAAGTGAATAATTTTATAGCCTTGATCGAACATCGCTTGTAAAATATGGCGTGTTTTATAGCGCCAATCTTCTGCAAGTGCTGGACTTTCAACTTTTATTTTTTGGAAATGCGTAGGAATCGGTAATGTATAGGAATCCTTTATAAAAGCTTCCTGCTGCATAAATTGCTGTTCTTTATCAAGCATCGGCAAGCCATCTGTACTGAGTGACCACTCCACTACAGGCACTGCCTCCTCTAATAATTCCTCGACTTTTGTATCCCAACGTAAATAATCATTATCTACAAGTTGCCACTCAACAAAAAGTCGATCTGTTGGTAAAAGGCGGTTAAACGGGTCTTCCATTTCTCCGTAACAATTTGGTATATACGTGTCGCTATAACCACGTAGCTTTGTAAAGTTTAAATACCCACTACGCCCTTCAAGCGGGTCAAATGTCCAACGGCAATTTCGATACCCTCGTGCTATAGCAAGATCCTTTAAATAAATTTTCATGAGCTCGCCTACACCTTGCTCGCGATAATTTCGTTTGATTCCAATCATATGTGAATACAAATATACTTTCTCTTCCATGAAGCCAGGGCAACTAAAGTTGAAGCCGATTAGTTCATCGTTAAGATAAGCGCCTAATACAATCCCGCCATTTCGAATTGTGGCAAGCGTTTGATGCATCGGAATACTGCCAACTGCCCAAATATCATGCTCTAAATTTCTCGCCTCTTCAATTTGTTCAATCGTTGTTAATTCCTTTACAATTACTGATTCTAACATAATGTCCACCTTCCCCATTCTTCACTTTTTTTCATGCGAGTAAAGCTGTTTGTGCTAAAATCTTTGCACCCATAATTAGGCGATTTGCATTCAATAATGCCTTGGGAGGATGGAAATTTAGGAAGAAAAGACTTTCCCTACTTCCTCAATAATCGCTTGCACGAATCGTTCTTGTGCGTCAACACTTACCTCAGCAACAACAATCACTGCTGTTTCTACAATTTTAATTTCACATTGTGTAAGCGCTCAACATTCGCAACACGGGGGAATCATCCCGATGATTGAATATTCACTTTATACCATTATATACCACACTCACTCTTTTACAGTACATAACTTTTTTATTTCATTATATATCGCTCGTATTTTTGATAATCCGCGTCCTGCACTTCAACTGTGAGCAAAGTTCCTTCTTCTTCATAAGCAGTTTCTAAAATCGCCGCATGCTCATTTAAATATGAGACGACAGTACCTTGATCATACGGAATGAGCATTTTACACGTTTTATAATCTGCAAAAACTTGCGTGCGAATCAACTGTACGAGCTCATCTAAACCAACGTCCTCTTTTGCTGAAATCCAAATATTATCACCACTTACGAGCGGATATTCTAAATTAGCTAAATCCGACTTATTATATACATAAAGTGTTGGCACATCTTCAACTCCAACGGCTTTTAACGTATCATTTGTCACATCCATCATAAAACGGTATTCTTCGTTCGAAACATCGACGACGTGTAAAAGTAAATCCGCATCCCGTGCTTCTTCTAATGTCGAACGGAAAGCCTTCACTAAATGGTGAGGAAGTTTACTAACAAACCCGACTGTATCTGTTAATAAAAAGGATTTATTATCCGCAAGCTCAATTTGACGAACAGAAGTTTCAAGCGTTGCAAATAGCATATCTTTTTCAAATACTTGCTTCGTTTCATCTTGGCCAATCTTAGTAAGGAGCTGATTCATAATTGTCGACTTTCCTGCGTTCGTATAACCTACAATTGAAACAACAGGTATCGCATTTTTTCGGCGCTGCTTACGCTGTGTTTCTCGTTGCTCTTTTACCACTTCTAAGTCTCGTTTTATTTTTGCAATTTGGTCCTCGATTTTACGACGATCGAGCTCGAGCTTCGTTTCACCAGCACCACGGTTTTTAAAGCCCCCGCCCGTTCCTCCACCTTGACGTGATAACGAAGCATGTAGCCCAACTAAACGCGGCAGCATATATTGTAATTGAGCTAGCTCGACTTGTAACTGTGCCTCACGCGTTTTGGCACGTCTTCCAAAAATATCTAAAATAAGCATTGTACGGTCAATTACTTTACATGCCAAATCGCGCTCTAAATTTCGAATTTGAGATGGTGAAAGCTCATCATTAAAAATAATAATATTCGCATCTGCTTCTTCAAAAAATGCTTTAATTTCTTCAATTTTACCTGTCCCCACATAATGCGATGGTGTGACACGTTCCAAGTTTTGCGTGACCCTACCAACCACTTCAACATTTAAGGCATCTGCTAAATTGGCGAGTTCCTCCATTGAATAATCAAAATGATCATCCTTTTGTAAATTTACGCCTACTAATATGCCCTTTTCTACTAAAGTTTCAACGTCTTTCATTGAATTCACTATGTTGCCTCCTCACGCGTTAAAAACGACTCTTTATTTGTTTTTATCGTAACATACAATCAAAAAACCTGTACAATCGCATCAAAAAGATTCTATATGATAAAATAGAAGGAACACTATAAGAGCTGTTTATACATACTAAGTAGAAAAAACAGCTACCTAAGAAAAGGCGGTAACTATGGAATTCCAACAAATGAAGGAGCAACTCATTACGCTCTTTAACTCAAAATCACTCGTACAGGCAACGATTAGTCAGCCTCGCCAAAAATCCAATGAACTTAAGCGTATCCGACTAAAACCAGTCGAATTACGTGGCGCTTACATGATTCAGCTTGAATATCAGTATGAGCGTATTTTAAAGCACGAAAACATCCTACTCGAAAATTTACAGCAGCAACTTGATCAATTATTTGAGCAGTTTCGTCAAATGCATGCTGAGTTTTCAGAGCAAACCGTTCAAATTCAGCTTTCGAAAAAAAATAAAGTCCTTTGGAAGTCGGATCAAGCTTCATCAACAAAACAAATCAATTTATCACATAACCGAAAAAAACAGTATTTACTTGATGAATCACACCTTTATCCGTTTTTAGTGCGTCTAGGTGTTCAATCAGAGGATGGGCAAATTAAAAAACAAAAATACGATAAATTTAAGCAAATTAATCGTTTTGTTGAATTTATTGATGACTCCCTTGCCCATTTACCAAAAGATCGTCAAATCCGCATTTTAGATTTTGGTTCAGGAAAGTCCTATTTAACGTTTGCCCTTTATCATTATTTAAAAATCGAAAAAGGATTCAATATTCGTGTTACAGGGCTCGATTTGAAAAAAGAAGTAATCGAGGAATGTAATCGGATTGCACAAGATTTGCACTATGAAGATTTAGAGTTCCAAGTTGGGGACATCAATGATTATAACGACGAAACTTCTGTAGATATGGTCGTTACTCTGCATGCCTGTGATGTTGCGACGGATATGGCTTTAGCGCGTGCTGTCAAATGGGGCGCAAAAGTTATTTTAAGTGTTCCTTGCTGTCAACATGAGCTGAATCGTCAATTACATGTTTCTGAATTAAATATTATGACGCAGCACGGTCTAATCAAAGAACGTTTTGCTGCACTTGCTACCGACTCAATCCGTGCTGAAATTTTATCGCTCGTTGGCTATGAAACGCAGTTATTGGAATTTATTGATATGGAAAATACACCTAAAAACATTTTAATTCGAGCGTATTTCACCGGTAAGGTACCTACACATGGACAACGAAAAAAATATGATGAATTTGTACAATTTTTAAAAGCAACACCGTTTTTAGAAAATGAACTCCGGGATTTTCTTAACTAAGTGGTGATTTCCCTGAAATTTGTTAAGAAATGCTAAGCACCTCTTTTTAAACGTTTAATTTATGCTATGCTCATTTGTTACAAAATTGTAAAGATTCGTTCGCTTGAAGTAATTCTTGTGTCGAAATTGCAAAGATTTTGTTATGATTAGTGAGTAATTTTTTAGATACGATCAATAATATATATTCAGGAGGCATTCCATGTTTAGTCCAAAAAAACAAGATCCATTCTTTTCAGCCCTTCATAAAATTGCTGAAAACATGCGCCAAGCTGTCCATTACGCGAATGATTTTCGCATTGAAACAGTCTCTGATTTAAAAGAAATTAGCGTCCGCATGAAGCAATATGAAACAGCTGGTGATAAATTAATTCATGAACTAATCGTCATGCTTAATAAATCATTTATGACACCTATTGAACGGGAAGACATTTTAGCGCTAGCGATTCGCATGGATGATATTTTAGATGGCACTGAAGGCACGATTGCGCACTTTGAAATGTTTTCATTAGTAGAGATAGATGAATCAATGCGTAATTTCCTAAGCTATATTGTCAAATCAGCTGATGAAATCGTCAAAGCAATGGATTTACTAAATAAGAAGGATCTTGTAGGAATGCGTCAGCATGCGATTCTTATTAAAGATTACGAACGCGAATGCGATGAAGTATTACGCTCATCAATTAAGCAATTGTTTTTAAATGAAAAAGATCCAATCCGTTTAATTAAATTTAAAGATATTTATGAACAACTAGAAGAAATTGCTGACTATTGTCAAACAGTAGCCAACACGATTGAAACTATCATTATGCGCAATGCATAATATTTGGGAGTCCTTATATTGAATACACTTTTAATCATTACAGTTTTAGTCGTAATATGTGCTTTAGCATTCGACTTTATTAATGGTTTCCATGATACAGCAAATGCAATTGCTACTTCCGTTTCAACACGTGCATTGCCACCGCGTGTTGCCGTTTTAATGGCGGCGGTTATGAATTTCTTAGGAGCCATTACATTTGTTGGTGTAGCAAAAGCGATTGCATCAGACATCGTTGATCCATTTGCTTTATCGACGCCTGAGGCACCACTTATTGGCTCGGTCGTTATTTTAGCAGCTTTACTTTCCGCTATCACTTGGAATTTAGTCACATGGTACTTCGGCATCCCATCCAGTTCATCGCATACACTAATTGGTTCGATAGCTGGTGCTGCAGTTGCTGCCTCAGGATTTGGCGTTTTAAATTACAGTGGCTTTAGTAAAATTATTATCGCTTTACTTGTTTCACCAATCATTGCAATTGTTACTGGTTATTTAATGATGTCCTTGTTCAAATTTTTATTTAAAGATTTAAACCTTTATAAAACAAACAAAAGATTCCGCATTATGCAAATTTTCACAGCAGCCATTCAATCCTTTACACACGGTACAAATGATGCGCAAAAAGCAATGGGTATTATTACTATGGCCTTAATTGCTGCAAACTGGCAAACGACTGATGATGTACAAGGCTGGGTGCGTTTAGCCTGTGCGATAGCAATGGGGTTAGGTACTTCTATTGGTGGTTATAAAATCATTAAAACAGTAGGCGGTAAGATAATGAAGATTCGCCCTGTAAACGGTGCAGCGGCAGACCTTTCTTCTGCTTCGATTATTTTCAGTGCAACATTAATTCATCTTCCCGTTTCAACTACACATGTTATTTCATCTGCGATCATGGGTGTTGGTGCCGCTCAAAATGTAAAGGGCGTTAACTGGGGAATTGCTCGTAAAATTGTAACAACATGGATTATAACAATGCCGATTTCTGCTGTCATGTCGGCAGTTATTTACTCCGTACTAAATCTATTCTTTTAACTTACAATATTGAGCCCTATATAAAAAACATTCCGAAAAATCTCCATTCGGAATGTTTTTTTATTTTTCAAAAATCCACAAAATTTTTCTACTCTCTCTATTACTGTTATACTTCATAACATCCATTTTCGGAAAGAATCTGTTATTACTATCTTGTTCTTTTGAAATAATTTACATCAATTTTTACATTCCCACTTAAAATCTATTACACTAGTAGTATGAGAAATAGAAAGGCGGAATATTTATGAAGCAACTCGCACATTTCATCACGAAATTTGCAAAGCCAATTATAGTCATTTGGATTCTTTTCTTTATGATAATGATTTACTTTGCCATTCAACTTCCTACTAAATTGCAAGGTGATGGCTTTTTTGTAGATGATGAACATATTCGTGTGACCGAAGAGCTTTCAGAAACATTCGATATCCCTGCTAAAACAATCTTTGTGCTATTTAAAAATAAAACAGATGCAGAAATCGAAAGTATGTTACAAAAGCTTGAGAAAATTGATCAAATGCAATCGATAACCTCTCCAATCGGAGTGGAGGAACTTAATCAAGACAGCTATGCCTATGCATTGCTCGAATTTGATAATACGATTGACGATTACTTCCCAATTATTGACGAGATTCGTACCGTTATTGGCGATGAAAAGGGAATTTCCATTACCGGGGAGCCTGTCATTTCAAAAGACATTAATGTAGCCAGCCAAAATGATTTAATTAAGGCCGAAGCAATAGGCATTCCGATCGCATTAATTGTTTTACTACTTGCATTTGGTACGGTTGTTGCTTCACTTTTACCGATTTTTATTGGTGGGGCTACGGTAATCATTGCACTTGGCATACTTACATTATTAGGCGATACGTTTAATCTTTCCATTTTTGTATTGAATATTGTACCGATGCTTGGTTTGGCACTTTCCATTGATTTTGCCTTACTATTCATTAACCGCTATCGTGAAGAACGTGTGAATTTTTCAGTCGTTCAATCCGTACAAACGGCTATTCAAACAGCTGGACGCTCCATTATCTTTTCCGCGCTCTGTGTCATGATTGGCCTAGGTGCAATGGTCGTCATTGAAGTAGAAATTTTCCAAAACATCGCACTCGGAGGCACAATTGTCGTATTTTTAGCTGTGCTATCTGGTTTAACTTTACTGCCAGCAAGCATTGTCTTGATAGGTGACCGACTAAACAAGGGTCAAATTTTGCGCATTAAATCAACTACTTCCCGTTGGCAAAGCTTTGCGGCATTTGTTATGAAACGTCCCGTGCTTATTATTTTTGTAGCTATTGGACTTTTAGGCATCGCGATGGTACCAATTAAAGATATTGATTTAACGATTCCTTCAACGGATTCCTTGCCAGCCTCGTATGATGCAAGACAAACATATGACACACTAAATAAACAATTTGGCATAGGCTCTGAAACACCCGTTTTTTTACTAGCTGAAAACGATTCCGATTGGGATTCTACTGAAGGTCGTGAAAAGATTTTTGAAATTCAAGAAAAATTGCTCGCGGATCCACTTGTAAAAAGTGTCACTTCAATGTTTACAGTCGCGAATATGGATTCAGTTGATATGTGGGAAATGGCCAATAGTAATCCACAGGCACCGGGCGCACTGGATCCAATCGCTGAAAAATTTGTCCAGCATAATAAAATGTATTTAGTTGCTTATTTAACAGCGGACGGTGCCTCCTCAGAGGCGCAGCAATTTGTCCGCGAATGGTCTAAAAAGGATGTAGGTGTGGAAATTGGGATAGCGGGGCATTCGAAGTTCAGTCAAGAAATCTTTGATGAAATTTCAAATAAAATTATTCTTGCTTTAACAATCATTATTACTTCTACATTTATTATTTTACTGTTTGCTTTCCGTTCCATTTTAATTCCATTGAAGGCCATCATTATGAACATTATTGGACTTGGCTCTACATTTGGACTTCTCGTATACATTTTCCAATACGGTCATTTTGGCTTATCAGAAGGAACGATTGTACTCATCATTCCCGTAATCGTATTTTGTCTCGTATTTGGACTAAGTATGGACTATGAAGTTTTCTTAATTTCGCGTATTCAAGAAGAATATTTAAAAGGCTCTAGCAATACAAAAGCAACAGTGGACGGACTTGTTTCAACGAGTAAAATTATTACGTCTGCAGCGTTAATTATGATTGTTATTACAGGCGCATTTGCTTTCACAGATGTTATGCCGGTTAAGCAAATTGGTGTCGGAATTGCCATTGCCGTTGCGATTGATGCAACCATTATCCGTCTCATGCTCGTACCAAGCTTTATGAAACTATTTGGCGACTGGAACTGGTGGCTACCATTTACGAAAAATAAGAAATAACGAACAAAAGGCAGAAACGTTGATTGAACAACATTTCTGCCTTTTACGTTAACTAATTTTAATTAGCTGCTCATAATGGTGGATAGCTGATTTTGTATAGCTTGGCTCTTTTGTTTCATCGTCTTGCTTTTCTATTTTTTTCTTTGGTTCCCATAACATATAAAAAGCTAGAATGACGATTACAATAACAACCGATGCAATAATAATTGTCCCGATAATAACGGTCGCCATTTTTTTACCTGAAACTTCTTTTGATGTTTCTGCTTGTGCCATACTTTATCCCCTCACTTTTTTATTTTGAAGGACGGAATCCCTCTTCACGTAAATAGGCTACCGCATCCTCACGCGTTCCAAATGATTCTTCCAAATTGCGCTGATGATAAATATTCCATGAACGATTATTAAATTCCAGCTCTAGTTTCGTTCCTTCACGAGAAGCCCAAATTTCAATAACTGGCGAATCATCGATTTCCTCTGATAAATAGTCAATTGCGTCTGTAAGAATTGCGCGTAATGCCGCCTCACTATAATCACGAATATTCACAAGTCCTTTGTCATTGGCTTCCTTTTCGTATTTCAATAAATCCCCGATAAAGACAAAACCGTTGCCGTTCGGGTGAAGCTTCTCTACCACTATAGATTTTTCATATAAACTTGCTTCAAAGTGATAATTTAAACGCTTTAACGAAATTTCTTTTTTCGTTAGCGTTGGAAATGTTTCGATGATGGCTTGCTTTTGTTCAAATGTTAGCATTGTTTGCTCCTTTAATGTTTCATTCTCAATTATTAAGTATAACGTGTTCGTCGTAAATAAAAAAGAGAAGCCCACGTTTGTCACACAGGCTCCACATTTATCAATTATGCCTTGGCATAATTGTGTCCGGATTCGGCTTTGTGCAAGCACAAAGTCGAATCCGTGACATCCGCCGGAGGCTTAATTTCTTTCAGCGGATATTTACACTCCCTCTGGAAGAAATTACACAGTTTTTGTTGCTGCTTCTTTAATCTTTTTACGCTCGTGATAAATATTTTGCACGATAACTTTAATGACTGCATACGTCGGAATGGCTACTAAAATCCCAATAAAGCCCGCAATATTTCCCGCAGCAAGCACTAAAGAAATAACCGTTAGCGGATGAATATCCAATGATTTCCCCATAATATTCGGGGTAATTAAATTGCTTTCAACTTGCTGAGCAATTAATGTAATAACACTTACCCATACGACCAACATCGGATCCTGAATGAGCGCCACAATAACAGCTGGTACAAGCGATATCCATGGACCAATAAACGGAATCATATTCATGAAAAATGAAAAAATCGCGAGTAATATGGAATACTCTAAATCAATAATGAGGTATCCAATGAACATCATTAAAGCGAGCAAAAAACTAACGAGTACTTGTCCTTGTACATAACTTCTTAATACTTTATCAATATCTTCCAATAGCTTTTTTAACCATGTACGACGCTCACCCGAAAACACATTATAAATTTGTGGCGCAAACTTCTCATGATCCTTCAACATAAAAATAAAGAAGAACGGTACTAATATTAATGTAAACGTCGCTGAAACCGCACCGCTTACAATCGTCACAAGATATTTACTACTCACAACCGCAATATTTTGAATGGAGCTCGTAATCGTTTCTACAAACTCCCCAATTTGAGGTGGTAGGTATTCCCAATTATTTAATACATAATTGATTGCCTCTTCTGTTTGATAAGCAATCGTTGGTGCATTTTCTACAAGATTATTTACTTGGTCCGCAACGGGTGTGCCAACTAATAATAATAGCCCTGTTAATACGCCAATTAGAAGGAGAACAATCGTCGTTAAACTTCCCCACCTCGGCATCCCTCGTTTTTCTAAAAATCTTTGCAATGGTTCTGTCACATAGTAAAGTACACCACCGAGCAGTAGCGGAATTAAAATCGTCTTAAATATAATGATAATTGGATTAAAAATGGGATGGATTTCAATGAAGTATTTTACAATTAATAGCATAATGAGTATCCCAACGCCCACTTGGAACCATAATTTTCTCGTCATAATCTCACTTTCTCCCTTTCACTAAATTCTTCTTAGGTAGTTATGTCTAAGAATGCCACAAAGTGGGACGAATTACAAAAATCCGCTCAAATAATTTGAGCGGACTCTTTATTTTTATAATTTTTTATCGTCTACCGAATTTAAATAGTCTTCAATTGTTTCAATAACTGATTCTACACAGCCCTCTTCAAATGGTGAGATCAATCCCGCTTCACGTACAAGACCTGTAAATGATTGTGAACCACCTAGGCTGCATAAATTCGCATAATCTTTCCATGCGGCATCAAAATCTTCACGTGAACGTTTCCAAAATTGGAAGGCACAAATTTGCGCTAATGTGTAATCAATATAATAGAATGGGCTATTGTAAATATGCTGCTGACGTTGCCACATAGCACCCGATTCTAAATACGCATGGCTATCATATTTACGATGCGGTAAATACTTCTGTTCAATTTCTTTCCATGCCGCATTACGCTCTGCTGGTGTCATTTCTGGATGTTCATAAACAACATGTTGGAATTCATCCACCGCAACCCCATAAGGTAAAAATAATAAGCCGCTACTTAAATGCGTGAATTTATATTTTTCTGTTTGATGCTCAAAGAATAATTCCATCCACGGCCATGTGAAAAATTCCATACTCATTGAATGAATTTCACAAGACTCATACGTTGGCCATAAATATTCTGGAATGCCAATATCACGGCTTGAATATACCTGGAAAGCATGCCCAGCTTCATGTGTTAAAACATCGATATCTCCAGATGTTCCGTTGAAGTTTGAGAAAATATAAGGCGCTTTATAATCCTCGATAAATGTACAATAACCGCCACCTTCTTTTCCTTTTTTCGCAACTAAATCCATTAAATCATGGTCAATCATAAAGTTGAAAAATTCCCCTGTTTCATTCGAAAGTTCCTCATACATCTTTTTACCATTCGCTACAATCCAGTCTGCATCCCCTTGAGGCGTAGCATTCCCTGTTAAAAATGATAAGCCTTCATCGTAAAACTTAAAGTCATCTACTCCAATACGCTCTGCTTGACGCTCGTATAGCTTCGTAGCAATTGGCACAATGAATTGGCGCACTTGCTCTCGGAAATTGGCTACCATGCTTGCATCATAATCAATACGATTCATGTTCACGTAACCTAATTCCACATAGTTTTTAAAGCCTAGCTTTGTCGCAATTTCGTGACGTAGCTTTACTAATTGATCGTAAATTGAGTCAAACTGCTCTTTATTGCCTGCAAAGTAGTCCGCGCTTGCTTCACGTGCAGCTTTACGCATACTGCGATCTGTTGATTCTCCGTAAGGCCCTAACTGTGCCAGCGTTAATGTTTGCCCATCAAATTCAATTTGCGCAGAGGCCACAAGCTTGCTATATTCAGAAGTTAATTTGTTTTCCTTTTGTAATAGCTCGATCACTTCTGGCGAGAAACCTTTTAATAAATTTTCAGCTAGTGCAAATAATTGCGTGCCCCATTTCTCTTCTAACTGCTCGCGAAATGGTGATTTTACTAGTTCCGTATAATAGTTAAAAGTTAGCTCCTCTGCTACGGGGCTTACCTCGTCAAAAAAATCTCGTTCTGCTTGATAAAAAGCATCGTTCGTATCAACCGACGCGCGAATATAAACAAGATTTGCCATCGTTGAAAATCCGTTTCGCATGTTATTAAAGTTTTCAATCACTACGCTTTGTTCTTCTACTGTTGATGCCGCTTTAAACTGTTCGATTAACGCCGCTGAATCCTTTTTCATCTCATCCAGATTTGGACGTTTATATTCAAAATTTTCAAATGTATTCATCATGTCACCCCATTAATTTATTCGGAATCCGAAATCACCTTAATTATTCATTATTAATCTAATAATTGCAAATATTTTCTTGTATAACTTTATCCTACAAGGTGAATCGCCATCCTTCCACCCCTCATCCTATCGAAACTGTATTATTCCCCTCTAGTATGTATCATTTGCAATACAATAGATTTTTCCCTACGGAAGCTGAATTTTTCTATTAATTTGACAAATTACAAATTAGTATATCTTAGTTATATTTACAAAACTATATAAAAAATCACACTACACTTTTCCGAGACTTATGTTATTGCTCAACCGTGATTGAAAATGTAATATCTAAAAAAAAATCCAGAAGCATGTAAATACACTTCCGGATTTTTAGGAGTATTTTCTTATTCGCCTAAATCGGCGTTGTGGTAAACACGTTGCACATCTTCTAACTCTTCTAACGCATCGACCATTTTTTCAAATTTTGTTAAGTCATCGCCCGCTAATTCTACTTCTGTCATTGGTAACATTGTCAATTCAGCAACGGCGAATTCTTCCACACCCGCTGCTTTAAAGGCTTCTTGTGTTGCATGGAATTGATCCGGCTCTGTATACACAATAATCGTACCTTCTTCATCTATAATATCGCGCGCATCTAAATCGGCTTCCATTAAGATTTCTAGTACCTCATCTTCTGATTTACCTTCTACTCCAAATACAGCTGTTGCTTGGAACATATGAGCTGCAGAACCACTGACACCCATATTTCCTCCGTTTTTACCGAATGCCGCGCGTACTTCAGAAGCTGTACGGTTAACGTTATTCGTTAATGCATCAACGATTACCATTGTACCGCCTACACCAAAGCCTTCATAACGCAGCTCGTCAAATTGCTCTTCGCCGCCACCTTTTGCTTTATCAATCGCTTTTTCAATAATATGTTTCGGTACAGAATACGTTTTTGCACGCTCTAATACTGTTTTTAGTGCGCGGTTTGATTCTGGATTTGGCTCACCCGATTTTGCTGCTACATAAATTTCGCGACCAAATTTAGCGTTGATACGACTTGTTGCTGCGTCTTTACCTGCTTTTTTTTCTTTAATGTTATTCCATTTACGGCCCACATTATTCACTCTCTTCCTTAATATATAAAGTAACGTTTCCCTTTTTGAAAACAGTTAACCAACTACGCCTTGGCGTAATTGCGTCCAGATTTTTCGAGCACGCTCGAAAAGCTCCCCTTAAAAATCTATGACAACCACCGAGGCATTAACTTGATTCAGCTGGAGTTTGAACCCCTACCGAATTTAGTGCATATTGCAATCATCCCACACTTATTGTGGAAGAAGACTTCTGCTGAAGCAAGGTAAAATATTATTTATACTTATTATTATACATAAAGAGTAAAAAAAGATAAATTACTACGCAAAAATTTATCTACGTTCAACAGAAAATTCCAACTTTTATGGTGAATGGGATATTCGTATTAATCATAAGAAAAAACACTCTCTAAATTGAGAGTGCTCATGCATGTTTGGCTTTTAATTCATTAGTTAAACGTTCTAGCTCAGCTTCTAAATGACGGATTGATTCTTCACGTCCTTCTTTACCACCTTCAACAGAAAATGGTTTCCCGTAAACGAGATAGCCCTTTTCACGCTTAAATACTGCTTTCACATTTTTCGGACCAATGTAAGCTGCTGGGACAATTTGTGCTTTTGCAAGCTGTGCAATCGTCACTGCGCCCGCTTTTAATTCCGTATTTTCTGAGCTACGTGTGCCACTCGGGAAAATACCTACAATCTTACCGTCCTTAATTAACTGGCGCGGTACTTTAATAACACTTGGACCTGGATTTTCACGATCTACCGGAAAAGCATTTAACTTTGTAATGAGCCAGCCTAACCCTTTAATATCGAAAAGCTGCTTTTTTGCCATAAAATGAATTTCACGAGGCAATACTGATATTCCTAAATTACATATATCAATATAGCCATTATGTGTACAGGCAATAACAAATCCGCCTTCTTTTGGTACATTTTCAAGGCCATAAACTTTAGCTTTTGCTCCATTGACACCTAAAATTGCTTTGATAATACTTGCGATAAATTTATACACGTTCGAATCCTACCTTATATTTATTCTCCCACTATTGTAAGCGAAAAATGACCTTTAATACAATGTCTACTTTTTTGGCGTCGTCTTTACAATCGCATCTACTAAAGTAGGGAGCCAATCCTTTAACTCGCTAAATGTGAAACCGGCTTGCTGTGCTTTTTCCGTTGTCATATACCATGTTGCAGGAATCGCATATGGAGAACGAATTTCTTCTGTTCCAAGCAGCGCTATTTTCGCACGTTCGCCTGTTGTTTCTTCAATGAGTTCAATTAATCGTTTTAATGAAATGCTCCCATTCGCCGTTGCATTGATTGGTCCTTCTATATCATTCAATCCAACCCAAGCTAAAAATTTTGCTGCTTCGGACGCTTGAATAAATGACATTTCAGCATCCATATTCACAAAGCCAATTGGTTCATTATTTACAATACGCTCAATATGGAAATGTAGGCGTCTCGTATAATCATCTTCCCCCATGACAATCGGGAAACGTACAGCTGCAACAGGGAATTTTGCATGTTTATAAAAAACAGCCTCTGCTAATCGCTTGCCTTCCCCATAAGTAAAGTCTGCTGTATCTCCCATAACGATTTCATAGTGATACGGATCAAAATCCCCTTCAGCATGCGGCTTTCCATTTGCTTCATACGTCGAAAGTGTCGAAGTAAATACGAGCTTGCCAATCGAGCCGTTAAATATATTACAAAATGCCTTCGCTTCATTCGGTGAATAGCAAATATTATCGTAAACAACATCAAAGTGGCGACCTGCTACAGCAGCTTTGAACGCATCTTCATCTTGGCGATCTACTTGCAAATGCTCGACCTTGTCACCAAATGGGTTTTTAGAAACACCTCTCGTCACAATCGTTACTTGATGATTTTGTTTCAATAATTCCTCCACTAATTTCTTACCAAAAAATCGTGTGCCACCGAGTACTAAAATCTTTTTCATCATCTATTCCCCCATGCCAATTAATAAATCGAAATCAATCGTAATTTCATTAAGCTGAATATTCTCTTTCTGTTCAATATGCCAGCCCATTGGTGTCATTTCAAGCAATTTGGATACAAGCTCTTCTTTTAAGGGCATCGTATACGTAATTCTTTTGACTACAGTATTTGCAAAGCTTTCCTTAAAGCGAGCGACCGTTTGTTCATTCGTATAGCTTTCTTTCGTAGAATCCGCAAAAGCTTGCATACGCAATTCTTTTAAGTAATTTTTCTGTGGGACAATTTTAAGTACTTTACCACCTGGCTTTAAGAGCCGTTTAAACTCCTCATAATTTGCTGGTGAGAGGATATTTAAAATGGCATCGAACGACTGTGCGTTGTAAGGGCTATTTGCTAAATCACCAACACACCATATTTCATCTGTATAGTATTTCCCCGCTGCCATAATGCCTTCTTTTGCGATATCAATGCCGACACCTGTTGCCTGTTCAAGCTGCTGACAAATTCGATGTAGGTGAGAGCCTTCCCCGCAACCCGTATCCAAAATAATTGGGGTAGGCGCTGTAATTTCCTCAGCAAGGGCTTTTTGTACCATATTATACAATCCACTTTCAATGACTGCATGGCGTGAATCAAAAAGCGCTTTGCTATACATCGAATTGACTGGGCGATGCAATAAGTTAATATATCCTTGCTTTGCTACATCAAATGAATGATTATTTGGGCAACTCATTTTTCCTTCTTTACTCATCGCCATTTGTTGTTTACAAATAGGACAGGCAAATAGTTGAATTTGTTGATTAATTTGTTGAATCGTTAATTCTCGTTTTGATAATAGACCCATGATAAATTCTCCTTAATACTTGTTCGATTTTATCGTACCATAATCCTGGACATTACCAAAAATTCAAACGAAAAAAACCATCACTTATAAATTGTCTTGAAGGACCGTAAGTGATGGCTATTAACTATGTTTGTAATTCTACTATTTCACTCGCTGTTACAAATTCATAATCTTGATTGATTAAATAGTTAATGACCGCATCTAAAGACTCCGCCGTTTCACTATGAATATCATGCATTAATATAATTCCGTTGTCTTTTGCTTGCTCTTTTACGTAAGCAACGGTTTTCTCTGGTGTACGATGTTTCCAATCCATTGTATCAACACTCCACATGACGGCTTCCATTGATGTTTGGCTGCGCACACTAGCATTAGTCGCTCCATATGGTGGGCGATACATGTTCGGATATTTTCCTGTTACTTTGTAAATTGCTTCATTCGTTTTAGTTAGCTCTTCTGTAATTTGTTCATCTGAGAGCTTCGTAAAATTGGCATGGCTCCAGGAATGGTTGGCTATTTCATGACCTTGTTCTGCCGCTCGACTTACGACTTGTGGGTGTTTTTCAACATTTTGTCCGAGTACAAAAAAGGTTGCCTTTATATCATACTGAAGAAGCACTGCTAATATTTGCTCCGTCACTTCTGGATGAGGGCCATCATCAAATGTCAGCGCTATTTTCTTCTTTTCACGATCAACTTCATCTGGATTTTTTTGCGGCTCTTCCATTTCCTTTTTTTCGATAACATCAGTTGGGTTGCGATATTCCTTCAGCTCATAGAAGGGAATCCGTGCTACTTCACTTTGACGGATTGCTATTTGTTTCGCATCAATAGTATCTGCTGAGTCGTTTAAAAATGCGAGAAATGCAAGCTGTTGGGTTAAGCTTGGATGTGTGAGATTTAGTGCATTTCCCTGCGGTTGCGGGCTTGCTTCTATGTCTATTTGTAGAAAAACTACAAACATTAATCCGAGCATCGCAACAAATGCCCCAATTTTTTTACTCATTTTTGACCTCCGAATATGTATTACCCATTAGACGTATCAAGAGGTCAAAAAGTTGATAATAGAGCAAAAAAAATTATGTTTTACCAACATCCTATAAAATAAAGGATGCCATCTTGATTTTCTATCAAAATGACACCCTTCATTTATCGATTTTCTTCTTACATATTTGTTTAGCAAAAAAACATTTTAATACGCTGTCCACCCAGCATCTGCTGTAATGACAACACCATTTACAAAATCAGAATCAGCCGACGCTAAAAATAACGCGACACGAGCAATATCTTCTGGCTCGCCATTTCTTGGATTAAAATTAGCACCCGCCATCGCACGTGATACTCCGTGCTCATTAGGATTTTGGAAGCTTGCACTAATATTTGTATTCACGCCTCCAGGTGCAATCGCATTACATTTAATACCTTCCGTTGCATATTGAAAAGCGGTATTTTTCGTTAATCCAACAACTGCATGCTTAGCTGCTGTATAAGCTGCTCCAGCACGTGATCCATATAAACCACCAACAGAGGCAATATTAATAATTGTCCCTGCGCCTTTTTCAAGGAAAATTGGCATCGCTTGGCGGGTAGCACGCATTACCCCTTTTACATTCACATCAAAAACTCTATCCCATAGTTCATCTTTTATATCACCAACTGGAGAGAAGTCATCCATAATACCGGCATTATTCACTAAAATATCTAATGTACCATAGCTGTTTTGTGCGGCTTTAATTAGCTTATGAATATCCGCTTCTATCGCTACATTAGCGGTTACAGCTGTTGCTACTCCACCAAAAGCTGTAATTTCAGCAACTGTATTGCCCGCCCCTTCAAGTGTTAAATCCGATACAACTACTTTTGCTCCCTCTTTCGCAAACAGAATGGCAATTGCTTTTCCCATTCCTGATGCAGCACCCGTTACAACGGCAACTTTATCTTGTAACCTCACGAAAAAAACCTCCTCAAAGAAATGCTTACTAATTCCCTCTATTAAACATTTATCATAAAAATTCCTTTTTTACACAAAAAAACCAAGTAAATTATTTATAATCTACTTGGTTACGCTAAATTTAATTTGAAGAAAGAACGGTTTTCTTTACTTTTGGTGCGTTATTTTTCACTTGCATCATGCCTTCTAAAGCAGAATAAATTGTTTGAATGTCCGTTTCACTTAAACGCTGCTGTTGCAAGTTTTTCGTCCACTTTTTAATGGCCGACGATTTAATCACGTCTACATTCTCAGAAAAGAGCTCGATATTTTGGAAAGAGCAATCATTTGAAAATAAAACGAGTGATTCAAATACTTCTTCATTCACTTCAGCTAAATAATCCCGTAAAGCAAAGTTTAATCTTTTCGTTTCATGTACCGGATTATTAAACAATTTTGATTTATCTTTATGTAGTAGTTGCGTCCACTGAAGATCTTGTTCACGCCCATTAATCCAACCGGACATTTCTAGTATATTGATTACATAAATACCCGTTTCATGAATAAACACAGCATCAATTGGTTGTAATGCTTCATTTGTAGGAAGTTGTACATTTACTACTATTTTATGTGGACCTTTCACTTCATCCAATATCCCTACAAGCTTATGTGATGTACGAACTTTTTTATTTGTCCACACATCTAAATAGGAATAACCCGTCAATTTATAAAAGGTTGTATTGTCATGTTGATAAGTCTTCATCGCAAAAAAGCCTAAAATAGCAATAAGTACGACCATAAAAAGTAACGTCATCGTGCTCACTCCTTATATGCATAGTTATCCATTAGTTTATCAAATATCTTAACCCTTTACTATGCTCCTATGGACTACATTCTCTCGGTCATTTGACAAATAAATCTTGTGAGACAATCAAAAAGTCACTGTTTTCCCGTAATTTTTTGTAGAGAGTTTGCCCCTTCTAATATTGGATATAATTGTGATAGTGTATCAATCACATAAGTTGGTTGAATCATAGCATGCGCCTCTTTACGTGTAGGGTTCAACCAGCATGTATCAATTCCCGCCCCTGCTCCACCTATAATATCCGCGCTATAAGAATCTCCAATGATCATCGTTTTCGCAGAATCAAATTGTGGAATGCGTTCAAAAACATAATCGAAAAATGGTTTCATCGGCTTTTGATAGCCTGTATCCTCCGAGACAAACACTTGTTTAAAGTACGGTGCAAGCCCCGTTACTTGCATACGTTTTACTTGAGTATCTGAACTACCATTGGATGTAATATATAGCTCATAATTCGGTGCAATGGATTGAATCAATTCAAACGCACCTTCAACAAACACTTTACTTTCTGTTAAATAGCTACGGAACTCTGCATCTAACGCACGACCGTCTACCTTTTCTCCGAAATACTCAAACGTTTTCGCAAATCGAATTTCCATTAATTCTTCTCGCGTAATTTGTCCCTCTTCAAGTGCCTGCCAAAGCTCTGCATTAATTCCTTTATACACTTGGCGAACTTCCTCTGTAAGTGGGAATTGATGTGCTTCAAACAATTTCGGTAAAGCGATTTGTTCCGCCGCATTAAAGTCGAGCAATGTATCATCTAAATCAAATAATAAAAATTCATATTGTTTCATTTTATATCTCCATTTCCAATCATCTAACTTATTAAAGTTATCTTATTTTTTAAATCGTTCAACTATTTGCACTGTTTCTATTTACTTTATTCTATATTTCAGATAGCATTTCTTTATCTTCACTTAGTGGAACTCTAGCAAACATTCTATATTAGAATAATATCAATTACTCTAAGGTGCAATGGATTACATAGAAAGAAGGTATTACATATGGGGTTTGAATTAGATCCACAGCTTATCATTATTTTAATTTGCTTTGGCTTTCTTGCTGCATTTATTGATTCAGTTGTTGGCGGCGGCGGGCTTATTTCCTTACCTGCCTTACTATTCACTGGAATGAGTCCTTCTGCCGCGGTCGCAACGAATAAACTGGCAGGTACGATGGGTTCTTTAACAAGTACCATTTCATTTTATCGCTCGGGAAAACTCGATATTAAATCCGTCATCAAGTTTTTCCCACTCACATTTTTCGGTGCAATGATTGGGGCATGGATCGTTCATTTACTTGATCCCAATTTACTCAAGCCATTGATGCTTATTATGTTAGCTTCGGTTGCTATTTTTACTATTTTCAAAAAAGATTGGGGCAATATATCAGCGGTAAAGAAACTCTCAAAAACAAAGTTTATTTTATTTTTGATCGTTATTACCCTCATCGGATTTTATGATGGCTTTTTAGGTCCAGGTACAGGTACTTTTTTAATTTTTGCTTTTTTAATCGTAGGCTATGATTTCCTAAAGGCTGCCGGAAATGCCAAGTTATTAAACTTTGGCAGTAATATAGGGGCTCTTTTAATGTTTATTAGCCTCGGACAAATTAATTATGCCGCTGGTTTTATTATGGGAGCAGCGCAAATTGCAGGGGCCATTGTAGGTTCCCAATTTGCGATTCGACGAGGAAGCGGCTATGTACGTATCCTGTTTATCGTTGTTACTGTAACGCTCCTTATAAAAAATGCATATAATTATTTTTTAAAATAATCTAGCTTCCTATATTTACATCCGCGACATGCAAGTTAAACTCCCACCCACACTTGCTTGAATTGAAGTGGGAGTTTTACTGCTCGTTTAGGCAAAATCAATTTCTACTAAACTATAAACAAAAACCCCGGGCCAATTTAGCCTGGAGTTCCATAATAATTATTGCATTTCTTGAGTTGGGCCCATAACTGGAGGTACTGTTAATCCCGATTGGCGAAGTAAAACCGTCATTTGTCCACGGTGATGTGTTTGGTGATCAACTAATACTCGTAGTAGTTGTCCACGTTTCATCATCCCACCAAACGCTGAAACTTCTTCCACAAGCTGTTCTGCTGTTAATGCGCTAACCTCAACTTTGTATGCTTCCATAACTTTTTCATAGGCTTCAATAATCTCAGCCATTGTCTCTGGCTGCTTCATATTTGGTCCTGGTGCTGGAATTTGTAGTCCTGCAAAATGACCAAATGCACCCGCTACCCCTACTAAATGCCAAGATAACCAACCAAGTGAATTATGCCCATCTACAATGGCAACATCCATTTTGTCATTTGGAATTGCCTGCATTACCTTTAACGTGCCTTTTGCTGATGCGTTCCAATCTGAAATAAAGTCTTCTGTGTTACGATACAAACATATCATCTCCCTCAATATTGAATATTCTAATCATAGCGAAATCCAATTAATTTCGCTATAAATATGGCTCCATGCTCTTCCATATCATTATTTTTTGCTCGAATGTTTTAATATTCTTTCCTGGAATCGGACTTGTTGATGGCATTTTTTCATACGCACGCCCATTTAAGGTCGCAAGTCCAACTCGTTTTCTATAAACATCAAAAGATTTACCACCATTAAATAAGATAAGTTCGATTTGCGGATACTGCGAAAAGAGCAATTCAAAATTATTAGGTATTTCATTTTTGATCGTAGCATCTAAGCTCCCTTTACGTTCGCAGCTTTGAATTGAATCCCATAAACCTATGTGATGCTTACATAGCAATTGAATGCGCTGATCATAATCTTTAGGAATGACTACTTTCAAAATTTCCCCGATTATTGGCCAAAAATGATTGCGTGGATTGCCGTAGTACTGTTGTTTTTCTAAAGACTGCTGGCTAGGCATAGAGCCCACAATTAGTATTTTCGTCTGCTGATTAACAATGGGTGGTAATACATTTTCTATGGGCTGCATCGAATCATTTCCTTTCTAATACATTTAGTATACAAAAATTGCACATCGATTTTTCAGTTAATCGGCTGTATCGTGAAAAAATGCTATCTTTGATCGAAATCAAGATAGCATTTTCTATGGGCTGATGAAAAACAGCTTTTGGAATTATTATTTTGAAATTTTCACTTTGTGCAACTGATAAATTCCCGTAGCATCCACAGAGAAACCAGAAACATTTTTACTGTAGCCTGTTAAATAAGCTTGATGGTGAACAAATGCAGCTGGTGCTTCTGCATTAATAATTTCTTGTGCCTCTTTATAAATTGACTCACGTTTTGTATCATCTGTTTCCACCCGTCCTGCTTCCAATAGCTTATCTAGCTCTGGATTTGAGTAACGTGTACGGTTGTTATTACCGATGTCCGATGAATGGAATAATGGATAAAGCGCGCCATCTGCATCCCCAGTTGACGGTGCCCAGCCAAGCATGAACATATCATGATCGCCTTTAGATGTTTTTTCTAAATATGCACCCCACTCCATTACCTCAATGGAAACGTCAATTTTTAATTGCTTTAATGTTTCTTGTAATATAATCGCAATTTGTTGACGTTGAGGATTGTCATTTGTCCAAATTGTTGTTTTGAAGCCATCTTTAAAGCCTGCTTCTTCTAATAACTTTTTCGCTTCTTCGATATTAGTATCTTGGTGTGTCACATCTTCTGTATAGCCCCAAACCATTGGAGATAATGGACCAAATGCTGCAACACCGAAGCCATCGTAAACACCATCAATAATAGATTTACGATCTAAAGCTTTTGAAATAGCTTGTCGAACTTTTGCATTATCAAATGGTGCTTTTTCTGTATTAAAACCTAAATATGAAATAGATACAGAAGGTTGATTAATCATATTTGCAAAGCCTTCTACAAGTGGTACTTCAGTTGGCTGTACTGGGTCAATAATATGTGCATAGCCAGCCTCTAAATCTGCTGCACGTGTTTGACTTTCAGGAACTGTTTTGAATACAACCGAATCATAGGCTACTTGCTCGCCCCAATATTCTGTGTTTTTCACTAAACGAATTTCTTGACCCGGAATCCACTTATCTAATTTCACAAAACCTGTTCCGATTGGATTTTCATTTCCGTATGCGCGAGCTTCTCCGCCGCTTTCCATACGCTTGTAGTCTTCTTCAATAACTGCTGGGCTCATCATATTTCCACCTGGGTGTGTTAATGTGAACAATAATGGACCATATGGCTTTTCTGTTTTAATTTGCACAGTGTAATCATCTATTATTACAATCTCTTTAATTGGTTCAAAGTTTGAAAGGCGAGGAGATGCGATGTTTGGATCAAGAATTCGATCTAAGTTCGCTTTTACTGCTGAAGCATTAAAATCTGTTCCATCATGAAATTTTACACCTTGACGAAGCTTTAACTGTAAAGTTAATTCATCAATGTACTCCCAAGATTCTGCCAACAACGGCTCAATATCACCTGTTTCAAAATTACGAATAACTAGTGTTTCAAAGATGTTACGCTGAACATTATTAGAAGGAACGTCATTCGAGCCATGTGGATCTAACTCAACTGCTTCTGATAATACTTCTACAATTAACTCGCCGCCTGATTCGACAGTTTCGTCAACATTTGTATCAGTTTGGACACTTGAATCCGATTTTTCCCCTGTTTTAGTGTCATCCTTATCATCGTTACATGCAGCCAACATTAAAACGAATACAACCATAAATAATAGCATGCCTATACGATTTAGCTTCATTCTCTCATTCCCCCTTTTTAAAACTGAATTTTCAGTTTTTTATATTTTACCTATTTATTCTAAGCATTACAATATTATTTTCACATAATTTGTATAGACTTACTTTGTTTTAATATTAAAAAAACACAACCTTACTGTATAAAATAAAGTTGTGATTAACCTTCTATTAATTTGTGTTTCTATTAAAGACAACATTACCCGCTACTACGGTTTTTAATGCTTTGGCTTGCCGCATATCTTCTGTCGTACCTGCAAATAAATCGCGGTCAAAAATAGTGAAATCCGCGTCATAACCCACTTTAATTTGGCCGCGCTTATGCTCCTTACAAATAGCTTGCGCACTGCCTACTGTATACATTTTTACTGCCTCAAAGCGCGATACTTTTTCTTCGGGAATATATCCATCATGGGTATCACCCGATTTTTTACGCTCTACGGCAGCATAAATTGTTTCCATCGGGCTAATCGCTTCAATCGGCGCATCAGTTCCCGCAGCACACATAAGACCTTCATCTATAAATGTCTTCCAAGCATAAGCTAAGGACGTGCGTTGTGAACCAATTTTTTCTAACACCCACGGAAAATCAGAAGGCACAAACGCTGGTTGCAAGTCTAAAATAACTGGTAACTTTTTCATTCGTTCGATTTGTTCTGGTGTGACTAAACAACAGTGAATGAGTCGATCACGTTTCCCAGGAAATACCGGGTGCTTTTCTAACAATGCAAGAACTTGCTCTACACCCGCATCTCCAATCATATGAATCGCAACAGCTTCCTGATGGTCTCGAGCAAGCTTAATAAGTTGCTCCATTTGTTCATCTGTATGAATGAGCATCCCTTTACTATTTTCATCATTTGCATAGGGTGATAGCAACGCCGCTGTCGAACCACCAAAAGATCCATCTGCAAAAATTTTCATTGCACCTAGTTCTACAAAAGACTCTTGAACATCTTCATACGCATCCATCATTTCTTGGAACACATTATGATGACGAAGTAGATGAACACGGAAGTTTTGCACATTTCCTATGACGCGCTGATACGCGGTTAATGGGTTTGTATAGGGACCAAAGTAGCTCATTTCCTCGGTATGTCCACCCGTCAATCCGTGAGAAAGCATATTGTCCACCGCTTGATACAATGCTGTTTCCAAGGAGTTTATATAAGCTTCTCCTTCTTTTGGTATCGCATCCGTTATTATATTAATCGCAAGTTCATACAGTAAACCATTTAAATTCCCATCCGCATGACGTCCAATTTTACCACCAAGGGGATCACTTGTTTGCGCTGTTATATGGCCGGCAGCTAAAGCAGTTGAATTCGCTAGCACAACATGATGACAGACACGCGTCAATAGTATCGGAACTTTTGAAATTTTATCTAGCTCTTCTTTTGTAGGAATAAGCCCATCATAAAAATTATTTTCATTCCAGCCTTCACCCAATAGCCATTGTCCTGCTTCTAGTGTTTTTGCAGCTTCACTTACGAGTGCTAGTATTTGCTCGGCGGATGTTGCCTGTGATAAATCGAGACGTTGTAGCTTTTCACCATGGGCTATCATATGCAAATGGCTATCCACAAAACCTGGATACATCGTTGCACCATGTAGATCAATAACTTCATCCGCTTGATTTTTCAATGCTTCAAATGTTCCCACAGCTCGAATTTCACCTTCTTCTACAAGGACCGCCTCTACTGTTGAAAATTCACTTTCCATTGTATAAATGATGCCATTTGTCCAAAGTTGGTTCATTTCCTTAGTCCCCTTACTCCATTTTGAAGTTTTCTCGATTATACGGTTCGCCGATCATCATGTGATCCAAAATCGATTCGTATGAGCCTTTATGAATAAATGTGACTTCCTGTAATTTTGGGAAGTTTTCAAAATAAGATTTGACTAATGTCTCTACAAACATACTTGCCCCTGCTGAGCCTTGAATTGTGTAAATATCATCACCTAAATTTAATACTAAACTTTTATTATCTTGTTCAAATTTGTAATCAATAAGCGCGACTTCATGCTCATTCACTTTATCAAATATAAATTTCACCAAATCTTTATCTTTACTCGGATATTTTTCTTCAAACGGCATCGTAAACTCGGCATTAGCATCCGATTTGTATAATACAATTGTTTTATCTTTAGCACTTCCTTGTGTGTTATCTTTTGGCTCCGATGATTCCGTTCCGCAAGCCACCAATAACAACATGACCATCATTAGCATTACTAACTTTTTCATACTATCCAACTCCTTTTGTTATTTAATTTTCTATTAATAACCATAGCGAATTCATCATACTTTTTCAAATACGTGAACATTACTGTCCTCTTTAAAATATGCCACTTAAAAGATAAATCGCTGTTCCCCAAATAAATAGCGCAGAAATTTTATTAAATAAGGCAAAAACAGTCATAGAAATTTTCATCTTTTTTAGTAGCGCCCCTGTGGACATTAAACCCAAAAACCATAGCCATGAAACGAGCACACAGGCCAAAATAAATAGCCATTGTTCATTTCCACTATATTTCACAGCATTCGTACCAATCACACCGATTGTATCAAGTAATGCATGTGGATTTAGTAATGACACGGACAATGCAAAAAGTACTTGTTTTTTTATCGGCATCGCCTGCTGATTTTCAATCTTTGCTGGATCAGAACGCCAAATAATAAATCCTATATAGCCTAGAAATAAAATACCTCCAATTAATAAAATAAGACGTAACCATTCGAATTGCAGCACAATTAAAGATACACCTAGACTTGCTAACACAATTAAAATTGTATCACTAATGGCGGCTGTAATCGCTGCTGGTAACGCGCGTAAAAGCGTTGGCTGCATCACACCTTGCGTAAAAACAAACACATTTTGTACACCACGGCAAAATTAATCCAAATGCTAAAATAATTCCATGAAATATTGGTTCCAAGAAATTCACCCCTCTCAAAAACAATGTTAGAAAAATAAAAAGTAAAACACAATACAAACAGAATATAAAATATTTTCAAAAAATATTGACAGTTATAATCCATTCAACTAATATTAAGGGACACTAAATAATGTAAAAAGGAAAAGGAGGCTATGACGATGATGAATACAGTAATTGTTAACTCGCAACACAACTATACAATTTCATATCGTCCAAGCCAAAACTACTTATTATGTTATGCATAAGCGCGTAATCAGAAGGTAGCACAGGTATGGACTTACCTGTGCCCTTTTTCGTTTTGACACCTATTCGGAAAATCGGATTGGTGTCTTTTTTGTTGGATAAATCATTGATTCAACAAATTACTCGACGCTACATTAGTGTAAAAACACTTTAGGAGGGCTCTGCTATGAAAAATTGTATGCAAAGAAAACTATTAAGAAACGATCGAACAGATGATGGGTAGCACATTTACAACTACGGGGAGAGAAGGTTAAAACATGTTTAGCGTACTTTTTAAATTAAAATGGTTTTTCAAACAATACCGAAAGCAATATACGATTGCTATCACCTTACTTATGATTGCGAGTGTAGTCGAAGTATTGCCTCCATGGATTTTAGGTGAGGCAATCGATGCAATGACAGAAGGTGAAATGACAAGTGAACTTTTAGCTAAATATATCGCATTTATCTTAGGGGCAGCTTTAATTAGTTATGCACTTAACTATGTATGGCAATATCAATTATTCGGTGGCTCCATTACACTCGATCGAATCTTACGTAAACGGTTGATGCAACAATTTTTAAATATGACACCTACGTTTTATGAAAAAAATCGTACGGGTGACTTAATGGCCAAAGCAACAAATGATCTAAACTCAGTCACTTTAACAGCTGGTTTCGGGATTATGACACTAATTGATTCCACTGTTTTTATGGGGCTTATTATTTTAGCAATGGGCTTCTTTATTTCTTGGAAGCTGACATTTTTTGCGATGCTACCAATTCCAATTATGGCCGTCATCATTCAATATTTAGGGAAAATCGTACATGAACGTTATATGACTGCACAGCATGCATTTGGTGAGATGAACGATAATGTTCTAGAATCTGTTGCTGGTACACGTGTTATTCGTGCCTATGTTCAAGAAAAAGAGGATGAACAACGTTTCGCTGATATGAGTGAGGATGTTTTCAATAAAAACATGCACGTTGCCTATATTAACGGGATGTTTATGCCGATCACGAAAATCGGAACAGGTATTTGTTATGTCATTGCACTTGGCTATGGGGCTGTACTAGTTTCTCATGGGGAGCTTTCAGTAGGTCAGCTTGTTTCATTTAACGTTTATTTAGGTTTGGCGGTATGGCCAATGTTCGCAATTGGTGAGCTTATTAACGTGATGCAGCAAGGGAGTGCTTCTTTAGACCGGGTTCAAGAGACGCTTGAGTATGAGGCAGATGTTCAAAATCCAGCATCGCCAAAATCATATGCGATCCCAAATTCAATTGGATTTGATAACTTCACATTCCAATATCCACTATCTCAAATGAAAAATTTACAGCAAATTTCACTGAACTTGAAAAAAGGGCAAACGCTTGGCATTGTCGGAAAAACAGGTGCGGGTAAAACGACATTCATTCGTCAATTACTACGTGAGTATCCCCTTGGTGATGGAAACATCATCATCAATGATACGAACATTTCGAATATGACGAAAGAACAAGTTTTAGACTGGATTGGCTATGTTCCACAAGATCACACACTATTCTCACGTACCATTCGTGAAAATATATTGTTTGGTAAGGAAGATGCAACATCTGAGGAAATTAATGAAGCAATCCGACTTGCTGACTTTAAAAAGGATTTAACGAATTTACCGATGGGTATTGAAACGCTTGTTGGTGAAAAAGGGGTTTCCCTATCCGGCGGACAAAAGCAGCGTGTTTCGATCGCTCGCGCCTTAATTAAAGATCCGGAAATCTTAATTTTAGATGATTCATTATCTGCTGTTGATGCGAAAACGGAATCAAAAATTATCGAAAATATTCAAACAGAGCGTGCTGGTAAAACGACGATTATTTCAACACACCGTCTCTCAGGTATTCAACATGCCGACGAGGTAATTGTGCTAGATGATGGCATGATTGTAGAACGTGGTACACATGAACAGCTCCTTACTTTAGGTGGTTGGTATAAAGAGCAATTTGATCGCCAGCAGCTAGAGGAGGTGAGCGAATGAGTACATCAAAAAGATTGTATTTATACGCTATAAAATTTAAATCACCGATACTAATCGGTTTAATCTTATTAACGCTTGCAGTAGTAGCGGATATCATGGGACCGTTCATTGCGAAATATATCATTGACAACTATATGGCGCCTGGTAGCTTACAGGCTGAACCGATTATTTGGCTACTTTCTGTATTCTTCCTGCTTGCTGTAATGACAGCGGTGTTCCGTTATTTTATGAACATCTACTTACAGCGCGGGGCTAACCGTGTCGTACAGCAATTGCGTAAAGATGTTTTTGGACATATTCAAAAGCTTCCAATCGAGTACTTTGACAACTTGCCTGCTGGAAAAGTTGTTGCCCGTGTTACGAACGATACAGAAGCAATTCGTAATCTTTATGTGACAGTACTTTCCCAGTTTGCTACAAGCTTCATTACTATTGCAGGGGTTTATGTGGCACTGTTTATCTTAAACTGGAAAATGGCACTTGTTGCACTTATTTTAATTCCGATTGTGTATGCATGGATGATTTTATACCGTAAATATGCCTCTCAATACAATCATGTTATCCGCACAAAAATTGCGGATATTAATGCCATGATTAATGAATCGATTAACGGCATGACAATCATTCAAGCATTCCGTCGTGAGGAACAAATGAAGCATGAGTTTGATGAAATGAACAATGAACATTACGAATACCATCGTAAATTACTTGTCCTAGACTCGGCTACTTCTCATAACTTAGTAAATATTTTACGTTTAGCGATGTTTGCTGTGTTTGTATTTTACTTTGGTACACAATCGATGACGTTACCAGAAGCTGTTTCTGCAGGAACGCTATATGCTTTTGTTGATTACATTACACGTCTTTTTAATCCCATCACAAACTTAGTGAACCAATTTTCACAGCTAGAGCGTTCACTTGTTGCTGGTTCTCGTGTATTTGAGCTGTTAGAGCAACCCGGGGAAAATGTAAGTGAAACACGTATTGAACGCTACACAGGGAATGTTGTGTTCGATAATGTTTCATTCGCTTATAAAAACGATGAATACGTATTAAAAAACATCCAATTCGAGGCAAAACAAGGGGAAACAATTGCACTCGTTGGGCATACAGGTTCAGGAAAAAGTTCGATTATGAATTTATTATTCCGCTTCTATGATCCACAAAAAGGTCGCATCATTATTGACGGGCAGGATATTACAAAGCTTCCTCGTCAAGCAATTCGCCAGCATATGGGGATCGTTTTACAAGACCCTTACTTGTTTACAGGTACGATTGAAACGAATGTTAGCTTAAATGATGAACGTATCTCGCGTGAAACCGTGGAAAAAGCACTTGCTGCAGTTGGTGGAGATCGTGTTCTAGCAAAACTAGAACATGGCATAGATGAGCCAGTTATTGAAAAAGGAAGTACGCTTTCTTCTGGTCAGCGTCAGCTTATTTCATTCGCACGTGCGCTTGCCTTTGATCCAGCAATTTTAATTTTGGATGAAGCGACATCAAATATTGACTCCGAAACTGAGGAAATTATTCAGCATGCGATGGACGTTTTAAAGCAAGGACGCACAACATTTATCATTGCACACCGACTTTCAACGATTAAAAATGCAGATAAGATTTTAGTGTTAGACCGCGGTGAAATTGTTGAGCAAGGTTCACATGATGAACTCGTTGCATTAGGTGGGAAATATGAGCTGATGTATCGTTTACAATCTGGGGCACTTGCTTAAATTAAATTTTTGAGACTTTCACTTTAAAATAGTCTAAGAAATGTTTGGAGGTTACATTTTGTTACTGTACTTTTGAAATATATCATCTATCTCATAATTGTATTAATTAATTAGGAGCTGATATATGATGATATACAAAAATGATGTTGTTGGCATTTCGTCTACTATGTTGAATGGCTTTTTCGTGGATTGGCCTAATCCTCCAAATCCACAAACGCACTTAAAACTATTGAAAAATAGCAATAAAGTGGTCATTGCGTTCGATGAAGATACAAATCAAGTTGTTGGATTTATAACTGCAATTAGTGATGGCGTTCTATCAGCCTACATTCCGTTCCTTGAAGTTTTACCAGCGTATAAAAACACAGGTATTGGCAAGGAATTAGTAAAACGCTTGTTGAAAGAACTTGATGATATTTATATGATTGATCTGTGCTGTGATGATAACTTAATTCCTTACTATGAAAACTTTGGAATGATAAAATCAAACGGCATGCTCGTAAGGAATTATGAAATGCAATCTGGAATTTCAAACAAATAACCAAAAAACGCTCGGATATTCTCCGAGCGTTTTTGTGTGCTTCTTAAACGGGCTATATCCCCATTATAAAAGCTGTAATGTTGTAATGCATGTACCATCTTCTTCAAAAGTTGTAAATCCACCCTCTACTTTTTTACCGTCATGCTCGATTTGAATAATGTATACCTGATTACGAGGTAGCCATAAATCGAAGAAACCATTTTCTAACGTCGTAAGTTTCTCGTCTACAATGATTTCTCCTTTTTCATTTTCAATAAATACATCAAATTCCTTACTGACTAATTCACCTTGACACCCTGTTAAGCTATGGTTTGTACATGGATGTGTTTGATTAATATACGGTGCAATCGAAACGAAAAACTCTTCCTCTGGTAAATCATATGTCGTCTCATTACCATCTTTATCCGTTACGATTAACTGTGTTGATGTAATCGAAGCTTGCTCATCTGTTATTTTATTCGAGCTATAACTTGCTACTAATGCCTTAATATCCTCTGTTTGCCCTTGTGTCGTTGTAGGTTCTTTAGTTTCAGGTTGTGACGTAGAAGGTTCTACTGGTGCTGGAGATTGTCCTCCCTCTGTCCCTTTTTCCTCACCACATGCTGCGAGTATACCTACCGCGAGCAATGCTACTGATAATAATTTAATCTTCATTAAAATATCCCCTTTCTAGCCTTATCCAACTCATTGTAAATCAAACTGTCTGAAATTGTTGTGGAAAATTGGTGAACTTCACGTAAAGGAAAAAACATATCTCGTACTTAATAGCGCTTGATCTGTCTTTCATTTAACGCTAAATTTTTTTTCGGTCCCTTAGTCAACATCTACTTTTTAGTTAGAAAAGCGAGTTGGGCATCTTGTAGTGCTTTTCTTAATGTAGGCATTGTTGCCGGTCCAACACCGTGTAGCTTCAAAATTTCCTTTTCTGAAAACCCCGATAAGTGTTCTAACGTCGTAATTCCTTCATGCTCCAACGCTCTTCTTGCAGGTGCTGAAAGTGTTGCTAAAAATCCCGCTGTTGGTTTTTTCGCTGCTTCACAAACAGGACATGTTGGGCAGTCACTGCTTTTATAATAATTATGTCCTTGTGGGCATGTTCTTACTGTTTTTTCGGATTTCATCATATTCGTCACCTCAACTTATTTTTATGTAACTAGTACTGATACAACAATCATATCAAATGTCTGGACAATGAAGGAAAAAAAGGAACCCTCTTTACGAAGGCTCCCACTACTTCTATTCAATTATACGCCCATTAATTCGGATTCACCTGATGTATGGCGAATCATATAATCGAATGCGCCAAGTGCTGCTGTAGCACCAGAGCCCATTGAAATAATAATTTGTTTATAAGCTGCATCTGTACAGTCACCTGCTGCAAAGACACCTGGCATATTTGTTGCGCCGTGCTTATCTACAATAATTTCACCATGTGCGTTCATTGTAATTGCACCTTGTAAAAATTCTGTATTTGGTAGTAAACCGATTTGGACGAAAATACCCTCTAGTTCTACATGGTGTTCCTTGCCTGTAACCTTGTCTATATATGTTAAACCGTTTACTTTATTAGTACCTGTAATTTCTTGCGTGAAAGCATTCGTAATAACCGTTACGTTTTTCAAGCTACGTACACGTTCTTGTAAAACTTTATCCGCTGTTAGTTCTTCACTGCCTTGTAGTAAAGTAACGTGGTTAACAATACCCGCTAAGTCGATTGCCGCTTCAACGCCAGAGTTACCGCCACCAATAACCGCAATATTTTTCCCTTTAAAAATAGGACCATCACAGTGTGGACAGTATGCAACACCTTTATTTTTAAACTCTTGCTCACCAGGTACACCAAGCTGACGGTAGCGCGCACCTGTAGAAAGGATCACTGCTTTCCCTTTTAATACCGCGCCATTCTCTAACGTTACTTCCACGAAATCCTTCTTCTCAATTTTCGCTGCACGCTGAGATTTCATCACATCGATCGCATAATCGGCAACATGAGCTTCTAAGTTTGAAACAAATGCTGGGCCTTCTGTTGCCTTTGTCCCAATAATATTCTCAATTGATAATGTATCATTTACTTGCCCACCGAAGCGCTCTGATACGATTCCTGTGCGAATTCCTTTACGCGCTGAGTAAATGGCCGCTGCAGCTCCCGCAGGACCACCACCAACAACTAACACATCAAACGGTTCAACGTTAGCAAATTCAGAGCCATCTGATTTACTACCAATTTGATTTAAAATTTCTTCAATATCCATTCGACCACCTGCAAAGTTCTTACCATTTGCAAATACAGTTGGTACAGCCATAATGTCACGCTCTGTTACTTCATGCTGGAACGCGCCACCTTCGACCATTACATGCGTAATATTCGGATTTAATACAGACATAATATTTAATGCTTGTACAACATCTGGACAGTTGTGGCACGTCAAGCTAACAAAAGTTTCAAAATGCATCGGCTCTTTAATCGCTTGTATACGTTTAATAACCGATTCATCTACTTTCGGCGCACGACCTGAAACTTGTAGTAATGCTAGTACTAATGACGTAAATTCATGTCCAAGTGGTAAGCCTGCAAATACAACACCAGAATCTTCTTCACCTTTTTTATTCACACTAAAACTTGGTGTACGCTCTAGAATTGTATGCTCGAGTGTAATACGTGGAGACATTTTCTCAAGCTCCGTTACTAATTCAAGCAAGTTTTGAGAAACTTTATCATCTCCCGCACTTACCTTTAACACTAAATCGCCTTCAAGCATTGTTAAATATTGTTGTAATTGTGCTTTAATTTGATTATCTAACATGTTTTCGCTGCTGCATGATTTCCACCGATTATTTTTATTTTCACGCCCCTACTATTTGGGCAATTTAAAGGAATCAGTAGTACCTCACTCTCTATACAGTCAGCTTTTCACCTCATTTCAATTCAAAATAAAGGCAGAGAGTAATACCTAAAAAAAATAGAACTTTGTTAAGAATTAGAATACCTCTTCTAGCACAAAATGATACGGGATGTTATCCATTTAAAAACAGAGCGACAAAAATCAATCACAATGATTGTTCTTTGCCGCTTGCTTTGTTTGTAGCTAAAGTGTTGCTACAGGATTTATTTTCTTATCGAAAGAACTTAGATTTTACCTACTAAGTCTAAGCTTGGAGTTAATGTTGCGCTACCTTCTTCCCATTTAGCAGGGCAAACCTCACCTGGATTGTTACGAACGTATTGTGCTGCTTTAATTTTGTTTAAAATAGTAGAAGCATCACGGCCGATACCACCTGCGTTGATTTCTAATGCTTGTACAACGCCATCTGGATCGATGATGAACGTACCGCGCTCTGCTAATCCATCTTCTTCATTTAAAACATCGAAAGCTTTAGAAATTGTGTGAGATGGGTCACCAATCATAATATATTCAATTTTACCAATTGCATCAGAAGTGTCATGCCATGCTTTGTGCGTGAAATGTGTATCAGTTGATACTGAGTAAACTTCTGCGCCTAAAGATTTTAATGCAGCGTATTCATTTTGTAAATCTTCTAATTCAGTTGGGCAAACGAAAGTGAAGTCTGCTGGGTAGAAGCATACTACTGACCATTGTCCTTTGAAGTTTTCTGAAGATACGTCGATGAATTCACCTTTTTGGAAAGCTTTTGCTGAGAATGCTTGAATTTCTTTACCGATTAAAGCCATGTGTTATTTCCTCCTAATAATAGAAAAGTTTATCGTATTTATAATTATTATAAAATAATTATTATTACCGTTTAAAATTATCTTATATTATCGATTATTCGTCAACCTTCAGTGTTCAAATCACCAAAATCGTTGATTATATAAGAATAAACTGTGACAACAGTGCCTTTTTTATACACAACTTCAATTGAGAATCCGACATTTAAATTGCAATCGAACAAGAATATTCTAATAAAAGTTAAATTTTCTTACTAAAAGGCGATATTCTGTCAATACAGTTTGAATTGTTGATATTTTGTTTTTTATTCAATAAAAAAAAGAACTGCCCAGTATAAATTAGGACAATTCTTTATTCCATTCTCACTTACTACTAACTCTTTTGAAAATGGAGAGTTTATTTGTTAATATTTTTTGGTAGTTTATTGGTTTTTCCACTCATTTACCAATATCCCGTATACGACATGATCGACGTAATGATCATATAACCATTCTGCACTTCGGATACAACCCTCATTTACATAGCCTAATCGTTCCGGAATACTTCGACTTTTACTATTACCTTCTGCCGCGCGAATTTCGACTTTGTTCAATTTCAACTCTGAAAATGCATACTCCGTTAGTGCTTTCGCAACACGCGTCATTATGCCACAACCTTGATAAGGCTCCCCTAACCAATAGCCAATATATGCTGTACGGTTCGACCAATTTATGTCATTAAATCCTGCAATACCAACGATTTCTCCTTTATAGATAATCGCTGTATTTAACCCTTTATTATTCGCAAAAATTTGATGTGTAAATTTGATGTAATTTTCCGTATCTTGTACCGTTTTCGTTGTATCAAGCCATGGGAGCCACTGTTTTAAGTAAGTGCGAGATACGTCCGTTAATTCAAAAATTCTCGGTGCATCTTGAATTGTTACGAGCTTTAATGCTAGCTCCTCATCTATTTTGTATGTAAACATCCAAACCCCTCCTCCTGTAAGTTGATAGAAATTGTAACATATTTTTACATTATAATACGGTAAATTTAGAATTTTCTTTCATATACATACATATAAACAAATTATTGGTACATGACTTCATGAAAGGATTTTTCAGGCTACTCATACTTTCACTTGTAATGGGTATAGAAATTCAGGGGGTGCAAATGAAAAAAATCATACTAGGCCTAGGTGCATTCGGTAGTGTGGCTTGCTACACCGTATTACCAACTATTTTCATTCGAACTTTTTCTAAACGAATTGTAAAAACTACATCACAAAATGGTCTATTATTGACGTTTGATGATGGTCCAAACCCACAATATACACCGCTACTATTAGATTTACTAAAAACGTATAAAATTAACGCAGTATTTTTTGTTGTTGCAAAAAAAGCATTACAACATCCAGAACTCATTAGACGAATGCAGGCAGAAGGACATGTTATTGGCATCCATCACTATACGCATCAATCAAGCTTTTTCATGACACCAGCTATGCAAATAAAACAATTATTTAAGAGCAAGCAAATCCTAGAGAGCATTACAAATGAGCATGTCTCACTTTATCGTCCGCCTTGGGGGCATTTCAATGCGGCAACACTTAAAAACGCAAATAATTTTCAAATCATGATGTGGACTTCTATTTTCGGTGATTGGAAAGTGCAAACATGCAAAACCTCATTACTCCAGCAGCTTCATCAGGCAAGATGCGATGGGGCGATTTATGTTTTACATGATTGCGGTCAAACTTTCGGAGCGGATCAAGATGCACCTGCCCATATGCTACAAACATTACATCACTTTTTAGAGCAAGCTATGCAAGAAGGACAAGCTTTTACAAATCCGCATGATTGGAAGAGGCAGTATGTTCACAGTTGAAAATGTTCTCAATCTTATACAGCAATACGGGGCAATTATCATCTTTATTTGTTTGTTCTTTGGTATTGTTGGCATCCCTGCCCCTGAAGAAACACTGTTATTCATTATTGGGATTTTCATTCACTCGCAAAAATTGAATGGCATGACCTCAGTTATGGGTGCACTTTTAGGCGCATATCTCGGCATGGTTGTCGCATATTGCATTGGGCGTTATGCAGGGGCGCCCGTATTTCAAAAAGTGGTAAAACAATTAAAACTCAATACATTTCAAGCTCAGGCTTGGCAAGAAAAATATCAAAGTAATTATAAAAAGGCACTAGTCATTGGTTTTTTTATCCCAGGCGCTAGGCAGATGAACCCTTATATTGCAGGGTTATCTCATATTCCTGTGCTTTCCTTTTTATTTTATAGCTTCATTGGGACACTTCTTTGGACAGTGCCATTTATTACATTAGGCTACATGTCCGGCAATTTATTTCATATTCCATATAAATATTTACCACTTATCGGGCTTGGGATTGCGCTACTGTTCGGAATTTACTATCTTCTTAAAAAAAAAATCTTAATTCGTAAAAGGACGTGAAAATGATGATTCTAATTCTACCCTTTATGCAAATGAAATCTGGGCATCATCAGGTGGCGGATGCATTAGAAGCGCATATTTATCAGCAAAATCCACATGTTAGCGTAGAAAAAATTGATATTTTTCATTACACATTGCCAAGATTGGAACGGATTGTTTCTAAATGCTATTTAACATGGATTCAGCAATATCCTAATTCCTACAGTCGTTTTTATAAGAAGAATTTTAATGCAAATGACTATCAAGTTCGGTTATTTCAGCCATTTGAATATATGATGCAGCAGGCACTTGAGAAAATCATTTTGGAAAAACAACCAGAGGCAATCATTTGTACACATAGCTTTCCATCTCATGCCGCTAGTCGTCTTAAGCAGGCCGGGAAAACCCAAGTTCCGATTATTAATGCCTATACAGATTTCTTTACTAGTGGTGTTTGGGCAAAGGATGGTGTTGATTTACATTTAGCACCCTCTACACATGTAGCCAAACATTTAATGGAACAATTTCATGTGGCAGAAGAAAAAATCGTCATTTCAGGCATTCCCATTCACCCAGAAATTCGTCCTGTTACAAAACGTAAAGTAAAGCACCCGTTACATATTTTAATCGCGGGCGGTAATAGTGGATTAGGCAATATCAAATCGCTCGTCAACCAATGCTGTGGGCTAAGAAATACTCAGTTTTCCGTACTATGTGGAAACAACAGAAAATTATTACAGGAGCTTCAAAATCTTTCACTCCCTAACGTGACACCACTCTCTTATATTGAGAGCCGCGAACAGATGAACGCTCTTTATGATCAGGTCGATGCCATTATTTCAAAGCCTGGTGGTGTAACAGTAGCAGAGGCTCTTTCGAAAAAAATTCCGACTTTCATCGAATCCGAATTACCTGGTCAAGAGCAAATTAATATGGATTATTTAGTTCCTGCACAGCTCGTTTTTCAAACTACCGACTGCGACCATTCCTTGTTAGAGGTATACAGCATTTTAAATAATGAAACGGAGATGAAAAAATTTGAGCGTGCAATTCAAATGTATGAGCAAGATTTTGATTTGCATTTGGCAGAATTGATACACAAAATACTTGGGAATTTGCCACATGCAAAGCAGCCTTATCATTGTGAGCCGTTCAATCGTCTTGCTTTGCTTTCATAGTCAAGTTAAAAAAAGACCTGAATTCGAATTTCGAACTCAGGTCTTTCTCGTAATTAGTTTGTAAAAGATAATACTGCGTTTGTATATTTCGCTAATGTTTGTGATGCTTCGTTTTTACTTGTATATTCGAACATACGAATGTCGTTTTGATTATTAAATACTGTTACTACCCACATGTGTATTCGCTCCTTTTAGTTTGTATATGATAATACCGCGTTTGTGTATTTTGCTAATTTTTGTGCTGCCTCATTTTTACTTGTGTATTCGAACATACGAATATCGTTTTGATTATTAAATACCGTTACTATCCACATGATTCATTTCTCCTTTTACATCCAAATTGTGTACTAGAACACTTTTACATTACCCAATGACTTTGTTAATTGTTATATAACATGTTTCTTGATTCCTATTCTACTCCGATTTTTATAAAAAGAAAGTGATTTGTTGACAATTTCACAATGTATTCATATTTGTAGCACTTTCTTTGAACACTTTGTGACATCAGTATTTTCAAGGTCTAAAGCTCATTTTTAGTAAATTACTTCCCAAACGAGCAACTTCTGTTGTAGTACAGAACGCAAGAGGTTTCATCGATCCACTTTTCCTTAATTATTCAATTTTTATGGTGCTAAATTCGTTATACACACTAAAAAATGCCACATCATTTTTACACTTGATGTGGCATTTTTTATTCAATTGTTTATGTCGATTTTTCGAACAGTCAGTTTTTCAGTTCGCCTTGCGATTTAACAAGCTTATTGCTGTATCCGTCCATCGTTTTACTTGCGCTTGCTTTTCCTCATCACTTTGAAATTGCTTCACAACAGCTGTTGTCGCTTTTTGCGAGGAATCATTTAGCTCATTCAATGCCGTTCCAACATCTTTTACTGATTGGACAACGGATTGAAACGATTGCTTTTTATAGTCTATATCCGTTTTCATTTTATCCATCGTCGCAGTCAATGCAATTGCTTGCGTTTGGATTCCCTCAAGTTGCTTTTGAATGCCTTGCATATGCGCCAAAATAACGGTAATTACATTTTTTAATGGAAAAATAACAGCGACGATGCATCCTACAAACACAATGACTGCCACTATAAGAACAATGACTGTCGCTAAAAGCCACACATTCATCAAAACGCCTCCCATTCCTTTTGCATTTTCCTTTATCTTAATACATTTCCCCTGGAACTTGCTAATTTATTCACATAACATAATTTCAAATTTTATAGACAATCTTTTAACGATGCCTCTGGATGAAATTTCCCATCTTCAAAACCTATCGTTATTTGATTGGAAATTAATGTATTGATTGAAGTCATCTGTAAAAAGCTGCGCCTGCACAGTGGCCATCGCTCCTGTTAAAAACAAACATACCACAACAATTTGAACCATCAACTTAGGAATTATTTTCTCTCTCCCGTACAAATAATTGAAATAATGGGGGATTTATTTTAAGTCCTTTTTCAATATAACCATATGCTTTAATTGCTTGCCATTTTCAAAAATAGGATGATCATAATTTTTTATGAAATAGTTTTCAAGTTGATGTGAAATAATAAAACCGCATGATTCATAGAAAGGTATTGTTAAAGGACTGTCCCCTGTTCCAACAAGCATCGTATGCCCTTTTTGTTGATAATGAGCAAACATAGCTTGAATCATTTTCCTGCCATAGCCTTTTCTTTGATGTAAAGGGTCCGTAGCAAGATTTTTGATTTCAAAATGACCGTCCCCTTCATCTGTCACAACACATACGCCCTTCACTCCATCATCCTCTAAAACATATAGATCCCCTCTATCCAAATAACAATCAATCATACTTTCTTGCTCATCAGCTAGCAGCAACAACTCTATAAACTGCTTTTTATTTTCTAAAACTCGTTTTATTTCCATTATTCCCATCCCCATAGTTAAGATTTATTATTATATGCACTAGATTGGGGCAATCAATTATCCCCTATACCATATTCGGTTAACTTCTTTTAGCTTTTCATTTTCAAAAGTTAGTTTGTAAATATCCGGCATATCAAGGTTAGCCCAGAATTTAAAATCATATTTTCTATCAAAATAATTCATAATAAGAACTTGTATATTACCATGCGTTCCTATAACAATATTTTTACCTTTATAAGCTTCTATTATTTTTAGAGTAGCCCTAACTCCCCGTTTTTGGGCAGTAATATTGGACTCACTACCTTCCCAAGCAAAGGTAGGTTCCTCCCAAACTTTTGTTATTGCCAAATTAAAATTCTCAACAGGTTGTTCGGACAATTTCCATTTTTATCCCACTTAATCTTAATATATTTCTTTCTATGTTCATAGCCGGCTTGCATAATTTCTTCATCGAAACAGTCAATCCCCTCGCCTTCAGGAGCAATAGAGAAATGTGGCTTCGCAATATTAAATTCAACAATAAACGCCCACATTCCCCTACATATTGGTTAATTAACTATATTTACCCTTACATATGAGAAATATTTTCTCTACACATGATAGAACTTCATTACTCATTGAGGTGTTAGCCAGGGTTTGAAGCTGCACTTATAAAAGTAGAGAACCTCTGTTGGAAAAAGTTAATAAATTTAAGTAGTTTTATGATAATAATCTATTGCAACTATTCAATTGCTGTTATATACTATCGAAGGAAATGCGAACATTCTTTACATCAAATGATTTTAATGTTCGTGTTTTAGGTGTATTAGGAGGAATGAATTTTAATGAAGAATAAATCAAATGTTAAATATGTTGTCACTCTTTTAATGTTGGTTTTAATGATGGTTGGTTGTTCAGACAATGTGAAGAATAACGATGAATCTTCAGTAAGCGAAAAGGGTGCAGATACAACTATAGGTGAAAACAAACAAACGAATGAAAAAGTAATTGGTATTATTGGTGCGATGAGTGAAGAGGTTGAAATCCTTCGCGGGAAAATGGAAATTGAAAATACTAAAAAGATTGCAGGAATGGAGTTTTATCAAGGTACATTAGATGGAGAAAATATCGTACTAGTGCAATCGGGTGTTGGAAAAGTCAATGCAGCGGCATGTGCACAAGTGTTAGCGGATCATTTCGGTGTAAACTACCTTATTAACTCAGGTGTTGCCGGTGGACTAAACCCGGATGTGAAAGTAGGAGATATCGTTATATCTACTGATGCTATTCAACATGACGTAGATATTACTGCACTAGGGGAAAAGCCTGGTGTTATTTCTCGAATGGAAACAAGTGTATTTACAGCTGACGAGAAATTAATTCAACTAGCAGAAGAATCAGCAAAAGCGTTATCTGAGGATATTCATGTTTTCAAAGGCCGAATCGCAAGTGGGGACCAATTTATTGCAAGTAATGAACAACGAGAAAAAATCGCAAAAACATTTGCTCCATATGCAGTAGAAATGGAGGGTGCAGCGATTGCACATGTTGCGCAATTAAATAACATCCCATTTGTAATTATTCGTGCAATTTCAGATGATGCTAACGGTGAATCGAATGTTAAATATGTTGACTTCGTCGGAGTAGCAGCTGAAAACGCGAGCCAAATGATTGAACAAATGATTAAAGATTTTAACACTAATATGTAATCGTTCAACTATGAAGGGAGTCCCTTGCTTGCGAATAAGCAGTAAAGGTCTCCCTTTTACGTTTTATATAAGTCCATCCCCCCCCCTCAATATGACTATCATCATTTTTACATACCAAAATAAAAAGCCTAGCACTAGGCTACGCTTTTAAATGGGCAAACTCTATTTTTTTATTATGCTTCTTCAGTAAATCCAACACTTCGTTTAACTTGGCCAGTTCATCCTTTTCGACCATAAATGCATTTTCATCATGCTGCGCCACATAGGAGCTACTTGGATATTCTATATTTTCATTCGTAATTAGACGCACATAACCGAATGTCATGCCAGACTCTTTATAGTCTACTCGTGAAATTCCTTCAAACGGAATCACTTTCGTACGTGGCTTTGCCTTTGTAATAATCCACCATTTCTCACCCAAATATTCAATCTTCATCTCTTTTTGATCTATGTAAATGTTGTAACCGCCAAATAACTTAAAGCTAAATGTTTTCATTTACTAAACTCCTTTTCAAAACGTCGTTAAGTAAATTATACGAATGTTTTTGTAGAATTTCTAATTTAAGGGGCTGTGTTGCACTTTGGTCGGGATTGCACACTGGCGGAATTAGGGGAATCCCTTAACTGTATAGATTTTTTAGCTACTTGCACCACCCTCTCCATACATTAACGATGCTAGGTCTAGAAAAGATGAAATGAAAAAAATACTCATACCGTCCATCAATTAACTATATTATTTTCACCCAGCAATTTCATACTTTCGGAAAAAATTTATAAACTTAGTACTCTTTTTTACCATTCAATATCCACTACTCCTGCGATTTGTTGAAAGTGCTTTATATCATGCTCCTTTAATCCATTAAAATAACTTGCTAACGTAAATTCGAATGAACCAAGCATAAATTCATCTTCCCAAAACTCATCCTTTACCTCTGTTAGATTTTTTACCAGCCTTTTCCGAGCATTTACAAATTCTTTAATGATGAATTCCTTTGTATTTTCTCTGGAAATTTTTGCGGATTCATTATTTAAAATATTTGTATCCGGTGCTTTTGGTAAACCAGCTTGTTGAAATAAATAAGGTACGCGTTGATTGAGTATAAATTCATCCCACGGTTTAAAATGACCAATTACTTCTGCTACCGACCATTTGTCCAGTCCAACTGGTTTCCGCCAATCATTTTCATTTAATTCTATTAAGCTTTCTACCCAATCAATAGAATATTCTAAATGCGCTATTACACTTTTCTTTTCTAAAAGCATGCTAATCAACACCTACCTGACTTATTGTTTTTGAGGTATTCAAAATTAATTCCAAACTTCATCCAGCTTATCCGCGTAGAAATCAATTGCCCTTTTATAATTTTCTATGTTTGCGTCTGATGTCGTTTCTACTAAACATTTTAGTAAAAATTCCATAGCTGTTTTATGGTCATTTAAATTGTACAAAGTCATCGAAAAAAACACTTGTATCGCTCGATTATTAGGAAATAAGGTGACTCCTTGTTGGAATACTTCCCTTGATTTTTCATATTCACCTAATGTTCTGTATGTACTACCAAGTCCTAAAAGTGCATTTTCTAAGTCTTCTCCAGCTAACCCATTTTGAATGGCTTTTTCATAGAATGGAACAGCTCTTGATTCTTCACCTAACACATCTAAACTCCATGCACATTGGTAATTTAAATAAGCATCTTGTGGTTCTTTATTAATCATTTCTAATAATAGTTGATTGGATTCAATTAATTCCCCCTCTTGTCTTAATTTAATCGCTAATTCAAGTTGTGCTTTCATTACCTTTTAATATCCCCTTTCCAAACTCAGCACCATTCGCACCGTTTTTAATAGATGTCCATCAAAGTTATCATCAAATTCATTCACAATTTTAAACCAATAATTAAAATGATTATTAATCTCCCAAAAGAAAAGCCAAATAGAGAACCGCGTATAATGGAAGAGCGATTGAAGTAAGAATATACATGGTCATTTCGCCTTTAGTAAGCTTTCTTCTCCACTTTGTAAGTTTTAGTTGCCTACAATACATGGCGCTAGAAAGGATAATAATCAGAAGGGCTAGCTCTTGTATATCTTCTAAAATGGAAATCAAATGATCAGCTCCTTTAAGTAATCCGCAAAATAGCAATCATACAATTGCGTAAACTTAATTCTACGGAAAAACGACCGTACATATTCATAGTTTCATTTTCTCAAAAATAGATTTTACAAATTGTTCTTTATAATCTGTATAGGAATTGATGCCACTTAAGTCCGTTTGAAAAAAGGATTCCTTTAAGTGCTCATACTGTTTTTTAGCCTCTTCATTTCTTTTTAAGTAATCTCTGAAAAATATTAACTGCTGCCATTTCACACTTTCATACTGAACAATGTGAATAAAATGCGTTTTCACTTGAAACGTTTCATCGAAAAATTTAGCACAAACAATTTCATTTGGACGCACCACTCGCAATTTATAAAATCCAGCCTTCTCTAAGTCTTTGAAGAAAGGTCTTTCAAGTGTTTCTAAATTTTCTACCCCAACTAAAATATCAATAATTGGCTTTGCTCGTATTCCTTCAATTGACGTACTTCCAATATGCTCAATCTGATTACTTGTTAATTTTGTACAACTCAAAAGCTCGTCTTGAATTCGCGTAAATTCAACTTTCCAAGCTTCATCATAAGGCACAAGTAAAACTTCATCATTGTTCAAACCAAGTCTCACCTTTCATTCCCCCTACATTTGTATAAGATTATAAATGAAACTTCAGTACGCTACACAAGTCTATTATTAAATCGTACATCATCATTACGTGGAGTTAATTTCGATTTAAAATTTGGCAAACAGTACATTACTTTTTCAATTCTTCCCCTGTTAAAATTTCATACAAGCTTGTGGATCTTGCTTTGTTAATTTCACTTGTTTATGATTATCCGTAACAATCTCTAAATTTTCGCCATTTGGGGTAACCCAAAGTAAATAAGAGGCAATTTTACTTTCACTACACTGGTTTCCCCCTTTTTTAGCGGCAGCCTACTCCATTATTCTCTCCTCCTAACATTAGATTCCACAATAAATAGGTTAATACCTTTATCAATTACGCATCAAAAAATCCATTTAAAAATCTATGATATCCACCGAGATTTTAACCTCCATTGGATTCAGTAAAAATATGGAATTTCGTTAATACAAGTTAAATCCATTTAATCGCGATGTATTATCTCCGTTAAAATAAATCATCTGACAATTAATCGTCCGACCATACCAGACTCCTTATGTCCAGGAACTGTGCATACAAATTCATATGTCCCTGGCTCAGTCGGCGTAAAAGTTGAGGTTACTGTATTATTTGGCTCAGCATGAAGAAGTGTCCTATTATATTCTGTCCCTTGATGGTGTATAGATTCATTATCAATTGGAAGGACTGGAGCATTAATTTCAACGTAATGATCGATTTGGTCTCGGTTAGAAAATGTTAAATGGACAGTTCTATTTTTCTCTACAACAATTTGATTGGTCGAGTACTTCATTTCATCAGCTTCTATAACAATAACTTGTTTTTCGGCAGCAGTATCATCTGTTGATGTATATGATGGGGGATGATGACCATTTAATGAATCCGCGCTGCTAAAGTTCTCAAAGTTTTCTGCTAAAGAATTACCTACAATGATATATACACTTAGTAAAATCGAAAGGACAATTGGTTTTAATATCCATCTTTTCGTAGTCACTTGAGCATTTTTTGGGTTTTTCAACACGCCCATAATAAAAATTGTACAACCCGTGAGAAATAAAAATAGCTGGATCAAACTAAACGACTGCTCTACACGAATCATCTCTCCTAGCATTGCCCCCATCATACCGCCCATCAAACCAGCCATTAGCCCCTCTAACACTGAGAGTAACCCAAAACATAAGCCGCACACCGAGCCGGCAAGTACACCAATAGCGAGAGATAAAATTGTCGAGTGAAATAAATTACCTTGGTACGTAACACCAAATAAAACACCTACCGTCAAACCTACATTCATTCCGAAGAACATGGAAATAATCATTCCGTGCATCGTTCGAAATTTTTTTCTCCAAATGATTCCCATCGCTACAACTACTATTGTTAACAAAACCAATGAAATTAATATAAATAATTGATAATTCCCCAATAATCCCCCACCTTTTTTATTTGCTGTAAATGCTTTTTTCATGTTAAAGCTCAAATCTATATACCTTGTAAGGGTATGCGTATTAAACAAGCAACATGAATATCATGAAGAAATAACAGTAAGCATCTACAAGCGCTTTACAGTCCGAGAAAATTAATTATTAATGGAATTTGTTATGATAATATTAGTGTTAATATTCAAACATTTAAAAACCATACATGGAAGGAGTGGGAAGATGACGGTCATTTCATTACAGCATGTCACAAAGGATTATGGACATGGACGAGGGATTTTTGATGTTTCATTTCATGTTAATAAGGGGACGGTGTATGGCTTTCTTGGACCAAATGGAGCTGGGAAAACGACAGCTATTCGGCATATTATGGGCTTTTCAAAACCACAACAGGGTGTCGTAACCGTAAATGGACTGGATAGTTGGAAAAATGCGAGTACGATTCAAGTAAAGCTTGGCTATTTACCTGGAGAAGTCGCATTACCTGAACATTTAACAGGCAAACAATTTATTCAAATGATGATGGATTTAAGAAAGGTAAAAAATGATACGCATTGTAAAAAACTACTCGATTTCTTTGAGCTAGATGCTTCAAGTAAGGTGAAACGAATGTCACTTGGTATGAAAAGAAAATTAGCGATTGTGACGGCATTCATGCATGATCCAGATGTACTTATACTCGATGAGCCGACTAGTGGGTTAGATCCGATTATGCAGCAACGTTTTATCGATTTCGTAAGAGATGAAAAAAGGCGTGGCAAGACCATTTTACTTTCCAGTCATATTTTTACTGAAGTCGATGCTACTTGTGATGAAATTTCGATTATTAAAGATGGGCATATCATTTCTTCATTTAATAAACAAGAATTATTAAAAATGACAGAAAAGGTCTTTCATGTGACAGTCGAAAACAACATGTACTATACACAGCTTGTGCAACAAATTGAAGCAGATGTAAAATTCCATTTACTCCTTAAAAATGAACAAACATATGAGCTTCAAATTGGCTGCTGTCCTAAAGACTTATCACAGCTCATTAAATTAGTAGCCAATTTCCCTGTCTCAAGTTTCAGCGAAGTGACTTTTAGTTTAGAAAAGCATTTCATGGAATTTTACGATCGCCGTGTAGGAGGGGGATTATCATGACAATGATTGAATTAGTTAATGTAACGAAAGATTACGGAAATAGTCGAGGCATTTTCACGATTAATCTTGCTATTGAATCAGGTGAAGCTTTTGGATTTATCGGTACAAACGGGGCGGGCAAAACAACTACAATACGCCATTTGATGGGATTTTTAAAGCCACATTCCGGTACAGTGAAAATTAATGACATGGATGCGTGGAAAAATGCTGCGGAAATTAAGCAGTGGATTGGCTACATCCCTGGAGAAATTGCCTTTCCGGATGTCTCCACTGGTTGGGATTTCATTCATCAACAAGCCGCGCTATTACAGCTAACAGATTTAAGCTATGCAAATGAATTAGTAAATCGGCTACAGCTTGACCCCTCTGCAAATATTAAACGGATGTCAAAAGGAATGAAGCAAAAAACAGCCATTGTTGTCGCGTTGATGGCTGACTCTCCTATTCTAATTTTAGATGAGCCGACTACTGGACTGGATCCGTTAATGCGTGCAGAGTTTATACAAATTATGAAAGAGCAAAAAGCAAAGGGCAAAACGATTTTTATGTCGAGCCATATGTTCGAGGAAATTGAAGAAACCTGTGATAAAGTAGCGATGATTAAGGACGGTAAAATCATTACAAATACTCCAATTTCAACAATTACGTCATATAAATCGCAAAAATTTATTATCGAGTTTAGCAATGCGCAGGACTGTTCGCGTTTTGTTCAAGAGAATCTCAATTCAATTTGTATTAGTCATTCAACGGTTTCTGTCACGGTTGAGAACAATTCATTGAATGATTTTTTAGCAATTTTATCAACATATTCATTCGATAACTTAACCGAGCAAAAACATACGCTTCAAGAATATTTCTATCAATTATATACAGGAGGTCATACTCATGTTTAATAGTACGATTTTCAAACAAACTTTGCGTGCTAATATAAAGCTTTGGCTTATTTTCACTCTTGTTTTAACTTTATTGCAAATCGTAATGGTCTCTGTTTTCGATGATAGTATGATAACAGATATTAGTCATATGGTAGAAGGTACGCCATTTGCAGGATTTTTTGCACAAACGACATTGCTGAGCATGCTTGCTTCTACATTTTATTCGATTCACGGTGTTATTTTTCCAATTATTTATATCATTATGACTGCAAATAGTTTAATTGCTGCTCAAGTTGATCGTGGCTCCATGGCTTACTTATTATCAACACCTACAAAACGCTCAACAATAATTGTGACACAGGCTTCTTTCTTAGTTATCGCTTTAGTTGTGATGTTCAGTATTGAAACAGCTGCTGGCTTCATTGCGCTTCAAGTATTTCAATCTGATGTGGATGTTGTAATAGCTGATTTTATGATGTTGAATGTTGGTTTATTTTTATTAATGTTTGCCATTAGCGGCATTTCGTTCTTCTTCTCAAGCTATTGCAACTTATCGAAAAACTCGCTTGCTTTTGGAGCTGGTATTCCCATCGCTTTTTTCTTATTTCAGCTACTAAGTTCCGTTGACGAAAGCCTTGATGTACTCAGCTATTTCACAATGAATGCACTATTTGATACAGCCGCTATTTTAGAAGGCTGTAACTATTGGTGGAAGTTTGGCATTCTTTTAGGTGTTGGCATTGTTCTTTATATTGCGAGTTTAGAAGTATTTAAACGAAAAGATCTTCCGCTATAATTTTTTAAAATTATTTGGAGCAGCCCCCCAAATGATTGAGGCTTTTCCACCTTGGAATAGAAAACAGCGAGGATTCCACTAGTTTTGTAGAATCCTCGCTGTGTAAAGCTAACAATATCTTGCAAACGTTTCTGTTGTTGTTAATTCATCATCTTCTACAATTTACGTATCTTCTTTAATTCTAATTTCCCCAACATCTGTGATTGTTTCAGTTACTTTTTTTAGAAAAAAATTGGTGCCGAGTCTACATTTTTTAACCACCGATTTTCTAGACCATCAATTCTTTCTTTAATCCAAACATCTCCTTTGTTTTCTTTAGCAGATGTTCGATACCAAGTAATAGTTGAACCAACCACTTGAGGTGAATTATCTATTTTATTGTTAATTGGAAAGGTCAGCTGCTTTTGTTCTCCTGATTTAATATTAATTACATATAGCGCTGTAAACAAAGCTGGAACTGGTCCCTCATTCCACTTTTTATTTTCTTTTGCCCGAGCAACAATTATCTCATCCGGAGAAAACCACTCTAAATCAAGGTCAACATAACCTTTTGGTGTGTATTCTTTAGGTTTATTCTCGAATGGAATATCAGCAACTGCTGCATTTTTGTTTTCAACGTAAAATCTCCCTTCACCTGATATAAAGGCTAGTTGATTTTTTGTAGGGGACCACTTTATCCAACTTTCATTCCCAAGCATTTTTCCTATAACTTGAAAGTTGTCTCCTACTGATGAAAGTACAGATAGTGTATTGCTATCAGCGGACCAAGATGCAGTGGGTGTTAATAGGAAGCTAACCCATTTTCCATCAGGACTCCATTTGAAATATTCTGCATCAATCGCAAATAAGTCAGATGTATTTGTTTGAACGGTGTAAAAAGGTTTTATTTTATTCGAATCAAGATTTGCATCTACGGGCACCTTAAAAAGATGAACTGGTTCCCATCCAGTAGGTAGCAGATTAGATTGAGATGAAACGATAAACTCTTTTCCGTTGGGGAACCATTCAAAATCACTAACACCTAGAGATACATTTTCAAAACCTTGTGGTCGACCATTTTTTGTTTTTGTAACATTTAAGACACCACCCGAAGTGTACGCTAGTTGATTGGATGTTGGTGACCACTTATAATTACTCGTTTCAATTGAGATATATGGCAAATAGTTTTCCTTTTTCTTCAAATCATAAATAAATTGGTGTTTTCGCCATTTTTATCACCTGCTGTATACGCAATAAATTGACCATCTTTTGACCACTGTGGATTAGATACATAAGTGTTTTTTGTAAGTTGCGTTTCTTTATCGCCCTCCTTCATCCAAAGTTGATGATCTCTTATAAAGGCAGCTTTAAGTGGAACTTCAGCTGATGCACCTGTTGTAAAACTAATACTAACAAATAGTAGTAATAATAAAATCCTAATTGCCAATAAGGACACCTCCTAATTATAAGGTGTCCTTATGAAAGATATATATTCGTCCATTGAACATAACATTAGCTGGTACCACTCATCATTTTATATAAAGGGAAACATCCACTTTTTCAAACTTCCCCATTTCATTATCTTCATTGATTAATAGCGTGAACACTATTTAGTTCCACAATATAACTCGATGCCACGTTATTTTCCATGCTTAAGCGGAACACGTAGTACATCGTCGCGCTTATGGGTTGTATAATTCGAAATGAAAATGTCGAGCTCGGTCTTATCGAAATTCTCATACACATCCATATTTTTATTATTATCATCGCCAAATATCCCCAACATCGCAGGCGTTCCATACTCCCGCTCTTTACCGTCTAGATAATAGGTTTGAACGACTCCCCCGAATGTTGAGTCTGAGCTTAAGGATTCCACATAGAGGTTATTGTCCTTCATATAATAAGTCCATGAAATCGGATAACCCCCAATGTGAGTGGTTAAGTTTTGAGGTTCCGCTGATATGCCGGTCAAGCGTATCGGATTGTTGTCGCCATCAGCTTCATCGACGCGGCGCTTGGCGATAAACGTCATGGGTTGATTTACCAAACTCATCGCATCAATTCCAGTCATTTCAAAACGTAGCTCCATATTGTTAGGTTTTCCTTCTATACTCCATACACGCCCAGTTAATAGAGTCCCTCCTACATCCAGTTGATAGTCCCTATAAGGGAATGTGTAATATCTACCTCTACCTTCGATAATGAGGCGAACTTGAGTTGGTGTAACTGTCATCTCACGAATTTCCCTTTCGCCAGGCACATCAACCAGAGGGATATTTAACACTTCCTTAAATGATCCGTTTTCCAAATGTTTTTTAGACAAAGCTAAATTTAAGCTCCAGTTACCTTCAGTAGTTTCTAGTGTGTGAACATAAGTTAGCTGGAATTTGGTGCCCTCCTCACGTAAGGCGTCAGATTTGAATATTTGGCGGTTTACTTCTTCTCCTGTCGCTGTTCGAGTTCCGAAGTAAGATGTTTCTGCTTCTGTAATAGATTTATTCGTGTTATCAATAGCTTCAATGCGTACCCAACTTTTACCTACCATCTCAGGGTTTGTAAATGTTACGGTTGATCGAAGAAGCACTTTATCTTCCGGCTGTTCAAATGTTTCCATCGTTACGCTACCAATCCCGCCTTTCTGAACTTGAAACACTTGCTTATTGGGGTCGTTAGGGTCGTAGTTAATTGGCTGACTCGTATCGCCAATTAACTTAATATTCTCTATAACAAACTCAACATCAGCCGTCTTTCCTTTTGCAACCCAATCAGTCTCAAAATAACCTTGGAACATACCGAGCTCATCATTCCACTTATGTGTATATCTTCCTTCTATTAAATTACCCTTAAGATCCTTCAGCCCGATTTGTTCAAAGCTTACTTCCTTTCCAGCCCATGATGTGCCAGGTTTCAAACTATACAGTAGGACGGTTCTGTTATCGTCTAAAAATGCTGTATGCACGGTTAGCTTTATGTCGTTCTTTGTAACGGATTGCTCGATTGATTGTCCAAGTCCTTGTTCTAACGCTGTCTGAATACCCTCTCTATAAGAAAGGATGTTGGACCAGTCATAAGTTAGTGCTCCATAAACGGGTGTTGCCAATAAAGCGACAGTTAACCCCGCTATTAAGGCAAATCGTTTTCGTCTTCGAGGAACAATTACAACTGGTTTGCCTCCATTAGTCTTCAGTTCATCCTGCTGAATATCGTTCCACATTTGATCAAAATCTGGATAAGATATATTATCCGGTTCCTTCATTTCATTTTTAATCTTCTTTTCAAAGCGTTCCAAATTGATTCTCCCCCTTCAACCATGAGCTGTTATTGGATTCAAGCTTTTTGCGCAAAATTTTCAATGCCTTATGAAGCCTCGACTTCACTGTGCCTACAGGTATTTTTAAGATTTCTGCAATTTCCACCATCGATAACTCGCCAATATAGCGGAGGGTAACAACTGCCATCAACTTATCTGGAAGCTGCTTCAAAAGTTCCTCCCATTCAGCTGCAACTGTTTTCTCTAATAGGATAGTGTCTACCGATTTAACCGATGCCGTAGTCTGTTCATGGGACCATTGAATCTGCTCCTGCTTTTCACGCTGGGTTTGATTCCTTTTTAGTAAATTTAAGCAATGATTCATCGCGATGCGCATAATCCATGCCCGTGTATGCTCAACATCTTTCCAATCTTGGCGAAAAATTGTGACAAACACGTCATGGCAAATATCCTCTGCATCTTGTTTGTTCCGCAGCATGTAATAGCAGGTGCGGTATACATCTTTGTTATATGCATCGAATAATTCTCGTTCGGTCAATTCGAGGCACCCCTTTCTTCACGTTATACTTTATAAACAAATGACTCTTGGAAAAAGTTCACTTTTATTGGATATTGAGGTAGTTATTCTCAATTGTTACTGAAGTGCTTTTTGTAAACTTTGTCGTCTATGTTAAAGTAACCCGTTTAAAACACCTTAATTTTCCATTCCACTTCGTTACTTTAATAATAACTCTACACCGTCATCATTTGGATAACTTGTTCCATTTACAATCGCGACCACACACAAAATAAGACCACCCATCAGAGTGGTCTTATTTTGTATTTATGCAAATGCAATACGTTTCTTAAATAGTCGTTTCTATTTATTCTTCTTTTTAAATATAAGTATGGATAACACTGCTAGTACAATTGTTGTGACTAATATAACAAGCAAACTCGTAGTAGAAGCTAGTAATTTGCCATTCATTTCATAGACGATGCCATAGTTTATTTTATAAGCCTCTACCTGTGCATCTGGTGCCCCTGCAAAAACAGTTTGTATTGAGTTATGCATAAATGCCTCGCGTAAAAGAACAGTCGTATGACTGATTGGAAAATACATAATCAGGTTTTGTGCAAATCCAGGCAATACCCCAAAAGGAACATACACACCACAGAGAAACCCTATTACTGTTCCAACAATTGTAGTTAATGTAGAATACGCATTTTGTGAGTGAACAAATAATACGAGAAACATATTAAATGTACTTGCTAATAGGACAGATAAAATTAATATCCCTATCACTTTCACCATTTCCGTACTATTTAATAGCTGACCACCTGTTGCAACAATAAAAACTTCGCATGCAATAAAAGCTATGAATGAAAAGATAAATCCGATGAAAAAAGCATTTATTATATAACTAAGTTGAATTTTTGCTCTTGAAATAGGTGCCGTTAAAAAATCGGCTGCTGATTTAGATTCAAGATCTTGTATAGCGATTCCAAATGCACCAAGTGTCGTTGTCACCGCAATCATTGATAATAAACCCGCAACTAACCATTCATTTACCATTGTTATTGTTTCTGGAGTAGCTTTAGTCACCTGTTCAATGGAATCAACTTGCATCTTTTGTAGAAAGATACCGTATAAAGCAATCACAATGATGATAGATAATAATGAAAAGAATACTTGTGTTTTATCTCTTCGAAACATTTTATTATTCCGAGCTACTAAACTAATTAATGCTTCCATTAAACCGCATCCCCCTCATGCATAATATGAATAAATACGTCGTCCATCGTGCCTTTAATCACCTCAAATGATGCAATCAATGGTTCCATTTGTTTTAATAATGCTAAAGCATGCATGGTAGAAGTAACTCGAATCGAAAAAACACAATTTCGTACAGTAAAGGTTACCCCATTTTGTTGTAGCCACTTTTCCCCTTCAGCTATATTTTGAAAAACAATTTCTAGCTGGTCATAGGCATATTTCGTTTTTAATGCATCCGGTGTCCCTTCGGCAACAATTTCCCCATTTTTCAAAACAACAACCTGATTTGCAACGGCAGCTTCCTCCATATAATGAGTTGTTAAAAACACCGTCATATTTGTTTCCTCTTGCAATCTTTTAATGGCCTGCCAAACAAATTGACGCGTTTGAGGGTCTAACCCAGTAGTTGGCTCATCTAAAAATAATATTTTTGGGCGATGAATTAACGCTCTTGCAATATCGGCCCGTCTCTTTTGACCACCTGATAATGCACTGTATTTTTTCTGCTCAATATCATCTAACTGTAAATAGGTCGAAACAAATTGATAATTTTGCTGTAACTGAACTTTCGATAGACCATACATTTTTCCTCGATGTATAATATTTTCATAAACCGTTAATTTGTCATCTAACAAGCTTTGTTGAAAAACAACACCAATTGACTTTCGGATATTCGCTTGATTATTCTCATCTAAATCATAGTCATTAATACGAACCGTACCACTTGTTTTTTGCAATAATGTGCATAAAATTTCAATTGTAGTAGATTTGCCAGCACCGTTTGTTCCTAAAAAAGCAAAGAGCGTACCTTCTTCAACTGTAAATGAAATACCTTTTACAGCTTTATGCTGACCATATGTCTTCTGCAAATTTTCAACTTGTATAATCCTTTTCATTTCATTTCACCTCTTCTCTTTTTAATCGTTTTATTCAATTCATCTACATCTTTTTTCACTAAGTTTTGCATACCCCACCACGTACCACAATAAATGATTATTGTTATGATCAACACAACCATAATCGTCGATACATTCGATATGTCATACCAATTCCCAATAAAACCTGCTGTAAATACACAGACTAGAATTCCTAAAAAATGCAACAATAACTGCCCTATAAATGGTATTTGTTCAACCTTAAAAATTTGTGAAATTACACTAATCGCTAACCCCAACGCGATTGCGATGATGACTTCTACTATTAATTGCTGCCCATTCATTACGCCATTTGATGTGAAAATCATCGATGACATAATGATATAAGAGCAGCTTAGCGAGATGAGTACACTAATTATTACACTACGAAAAAATTGCATGTTAGTACCCCTTTCCAATTCCTAATTGTACTTTCAATTCTTTTAAATATTTTCGGCTAATATGTATCGAAACGCCATTATCTAAAAGAACTTGAGTCGTTCCAATCGTCGCTAATTGAATCGAGGTAATTTTATTCAGATTAATAAGTGTAGATTTATTCACACGAACAAAATCCTTTGCAAATTGTACTTCAAGCTCATACAATTTTTTCTTCGCCTCAAACTCCTGCTCCTCTGTTTGTAAATAGACTTTTGATCCATCCGCATAAATCGAATAAATTTCATCAATCTTGAGCATGTGGATTTCTTGTTTTAAATAACCATCAATCATCTTTGAAACCTGTGTCGATTGTAATTGCCTCATCAATTGTTCAATTTGCTCATTGTACTCTTTTACATGAATATGAATTTCAGTTTCTTCAAGCTCATTATTAATTACTAAGTGAATTTTCATCCATATATTCCTCCATTACCATAATTTTACCACATGAATTTCCTAACAATGTAAATTCAATAATAAGTGGTTACTAAAGCATAATAAGAGGTATCTTCCTTTTCATATGTGGAAATTTATGATTTCGCTTATCCAATTACTTCTAAGAATACCGCCTTGAAAATTAATTTAAAATATTGATACACTCCTTTGATCATTGCATTCTTTTCCATTAAATGAATAAACGATAAAAATTAAATAAATTAATAATAAAATTAATATTATTGATTTTTATTTAAAATAAAATAAAATATTTCAATTTACACATTCAATTATCTGCTATATAATTAAAGCAATTAGAAGGAAGGGATTTCATTATGGCATATAAAGTAATTACAAATTGTCCTGTCTGCAGTAAAACGTTGAAAATTACAAAGTTACATTGTTCGCATTGTCACACTACGATTGAAAATGAGTTTGAATTATCTAAGCTAGCATCTTTATCAAAGGATCAGCTTCATTTTGTAGAAGTATTTTTAACATGTAGAGGAAGTATTAAAGAAGTTGAAAAGGAATTAGGAATTTCGTATCCAACAGTTCGTGGTAAGCTAACAGACATCATTGAGTCCCTTGGATACGAGAAGAAGAAAAATAAAGTAGATGAGAAAAAAGTTGTAACAATGTTGGAAAATGGCGAAATCACAGCAGAAGAAGCCATTAAGCTCTTAAAAGAAGATTAGGGGGATTCGATTATGAAAGAGGAAATTACAAAAGTATTAAAAATGGTTCAAGAAGGCAAAATTGATGCTGAAACAGGATCAGAACTGATTCAAGTATTAAAAGAGAAAGAAGAAATAGGTAATAATGTACCCGAAAAATCGGATAACTATTTTGATAAAACATTAAAAATCCGTGTAGTATCAGCTGAAAATGATAATGTTGCGGTCAATTTGCCTATCAAGCTTGTCAAAGTCGTATTAATGGCTGGACATAGCATCGCTGCAAGCATTCCGCAATCGGAAAAATACGTTAAAGACTTAGACATCAACCTTATTATTGAAGCAATTGATAACGAATTAGTAGGACCAATTGTAGATGTTAAATCAGCAAACGGCGATACCGTTTCAGTCATCATTGATTAGTGGTTTCCTTATGATACATGTAAAAGTGAAATCAAAAGGCGTTCGATTTACCATCCCCATTCCATATGCCGTTTTAAACATTGCAATTTCAATTTTGTCTTCAAAACTTTTTCAGCGCAATTTAAACAAATGGACTAAAGAGTCCTTCAAAAGAAAAAAACTGGACTTTTCTTTTCCACTAATAGATAAAAAATTGCTAAAGCCTATCGTCAAAGAACTGAAAAATTATAAGGGCATCATGCTAGTAGATGTCAAAGCTCAGGACGGTACGGAGGTTAAGGTAAGACTATAATGTATCTTCACTCAGCACAATACTCCTTAAAAGTAATACATCCGCTCGCTTATTTTAATTATAGGCGAACGGATGCATCAAGATTTATTCTGAAAAGGCCTCTGAATACTGAACGATTCCTCTAACACTTTCAAGACATTTTTCAGTTAGTTCAATCGCCATAAATACTTCATCTGGAACATCAAAAGGCGCTTTTATATCCCATAGTTTCGCTTGTTTAAAACCAAATTTCGGATAATATTCGCTATGTCCTAAAACAATTACTGAATGAAAGCCCGCTTCTTCCGCCTTTTTTAAAACCTCTTTTATTAATTGGCTGCCAATTCCCTTCTTTTGATATTCCGGTAACACGGAAACTGGAGCAAGAGCCAAAGATTCAACCGCTTTTTCACCATCAACTATTTTTATTTTTGATAAAAGAATATGCCCTACAATGCTTTCGTTTTGATTTAATGCGACTAATGAAAGCTCAGGAATAAATGCTTCAGTCTTCCTAATTCGATGTACAAGTTCATGCTCTTTCTTATCACTATATTCTTCATCTAAAAATGCGCTTTTAACAACTTCTTCGGTTTTGCTATAGTCTTCAGGACGCTCTTGTCTAATTGATATTTCCATTTATAGTCTCCTATTCTTTTAGTAAAATTTTATTTCTTCAAGCCATTTCGCCTCGGCATAATTGCGTGGCCCTCAATAAATATGATCTCAGAAATTAATACTTCTAGTTTTTTTAATGCTCTAATAATTATTTGAGTATCCTACTTTTTAATCTCTTCTCATTTTAACACTAATATGGCTTTGTTACGTTCCCGGACATATCCCAAAGATTTCTATAACTAAAAATGAAATTGTAAAGCCCACTTGACATACCGCACAATGTAAAGTAAGCTTTACTTATCAACAAATGTACAGTTTACTTTACATTGAATAAGGAGGCTTTATGAAAAACAAAATTCGCGAATTAAGGAACTTGAAGAAGATTACGCAGGAAGAATTGTCTAAACAAGTTGGCGTTTCAAGGCAATCAATCATCGCAATTGAATCCGGAAAATTCAATCCATCTATAGAGCTTGCATACAACATTTCCAAGGTTTTCAACTGCACAATTGAAGAAGTGTTTCTATTCGAAGAGGAGGGAATGTAATTATGGAAATTTCTATCGGAGGTATGATTGGATTATACGGAGGCATGCTTTGTGGGCTTCTTGGATGGTGGTTCGGACGGAAAAAGGCAAGAGAAAACAGAGGTTTAGATGAGTTGTACTACCATATTTGGCAAAGGGCGAGATCTTATTCATGGTATTTGACACTATGCGCGATTTACGTTTTCTTTTCGCTCATTATGTTTGGAGTTGAATTAAGCACCGCAATGGTTCTAGGTCTTATTCTTTTAACGCACTTGGGGAGTTGGGCGATAATTGGGATAGTTTTGACAATTAACATGACCGTTTCACCATCTAAACAACTTTCCCGTGCAAAAGTTGGCTTAATTGTCGTTGCTTGTTCATTTACTTTTTTTACAACCCTCTCTATCGTGACGGGCAACTGGCTGTTTTTATTATGGAGTATTTTGCCTAATGTAGTTGTACTAACTACCACACTAATACCAGCTCGAAAGAATACCGAATAAACTTGCTGTAGATTTCAAGTAAGGTCGTACCGGTTCCCCCTTTGGATCTTATTATCTGAAGGGGATTTTTATAGTGAAAAGAATATCTGAATTGAAAGATTGATTACGAACTGTTTAGTGACAATAAAGTTATTCTCCTTGTGTTAAATGGTTATCCAAAGGCGGAAAGCATCGTATCTTTTTTATAAACATCGTGCCTTTATTTTAGCGGACAATCCTCAATTTCGGCATAAAAATAGACCTCATATTTGAACAAAGTTTGATCAAAATACGAGGTTTTACCTATTTCACAAATATTTTAATTAGAGTTAGTTCAATTATTTTTTATATAGAAGTTTTAAAATAGTTTTTGTAAATTCTTCATATGAAGAGGCATTCTTCCCCTGCTGGTTATACCACTTCCGAATCGTTTCTACCAACCAAAATGGAACTGAATTTCCATCTACTAAATGATAGTATTGCTCATATCCCTTTTTTAAATGCTCCCATCGAAAATCATTACCTGGAAGTGCATATTCAGAGACATCAATTATTTTCGCTCTGCCATTTTGTAATAAAATATTTTTCAAATGGATATCACGTGGGTTTAGTCCCTTATCCCGAGCATGTTTCCTTGCTTCCTCCACTTCATTTACAACCGTTTCTGGAATGTGAATACCTTGTAAAATGCAGTCAAAGAGCGTTTTCCCATCTTCGTAACTTAAAACGAGGAAATCGTCATATGAGGCAAAGCATGTTGGAAAGAAAGGCGAAACCCCTAGCATTTGATAAACATTTGCTTCAATTTTTACTTTGTTTACTTTGTCCTTGGCATATAATTTAAATGCATAAGCTGGGGTGGAAAGTGACTGAAAAACAGCCGCATCTGTCCCGACACCTATACACTTCAAATCATCAGGGACACCACTTATAGTTACTGGCGCGTTATTTTTATTTGACAAAACTTTTATTCTTGAAAGAGAGCCTATCACTTTATCCCAATCATTTTCCATACAAACTCTCCCTTCATTCGCGTAGAAAAAATTAAGCTACGCAATTACTATAATAGTAATTTTATTTTACTCTTGATAAAAATATGATTTCCCTATTGTTTTTTTATTTTATCACCTAATGGCTTGTTCAACTATTTTGCGCCACTAGTTTAAATATATTTCTTCACAACTTTGATAATGCTAGCCAATGAAAAAATCATCTCTCCACTAAGATTTTTTTAGGGGAAAGATGATTTTATTAAGATTATCAAAATTTATTATCAATTATTGAAAATACAACGCAAAATTCCAGTAGACCTTCCATTTACTTAAATGTAGTTAACTCTTCTGAAATATCATTTAAAAAATCTTTCTCAAACCTATATATGTGTTTACCTTCAGTAATACTTAATATTATTACGTCTGATATCATTCCATCACTTAAAGAAACCGATTTTATAGAATTAATTTTTATTTGATTCTCTAACAACGAATCAAGCGATACATTGGCTTCTATTTGAGTAAACAGGTCTTTTAATTGTGTTTGTGGAATTTCGTTTTCTGTTTTATTCATAACAGCATTTATTAGATTTAATAGGTCTTCTTCATCTAAGATTCCCTCTGTAGCAGCCAACGGTCGGTCTAAACTCTGCTTTTCTACGTATGTCTTAAAACGTCTTCAATTGGAATTAAAAAACTCGACCCATGAAAGGATCGAGCTTTTTTAATTTGCTGTAATCAATTTATTTATATGACGCATGTTGTCGAATGTCAGTACCCGACTTTGTTGTCATTCTACAATCGTTGTTCAAAGACAAAAAAGTCGGGAACTTAGAAACGCTCAAAACCGCATTCTTACGTTTTGTGAAACACTTCACGAAAAAGAAAGTCAGGAACTAGGATTTTTTCAACATGACAAAAAAGTCGGGAACTAATGAATCATATGCCCCTGAAAAATCATGGTATGGAATCCTAGCGAATTTAAAAAAATTAAATGGTGAAAATAAAATTCATTTGCTCACTTTATAAAAAAGTGAAAGACGTGGAGTAACCACGTCTTCTAATGCTATGTGCTTTTACCAGCTAGCTAAAAATAAACTCTCACTGTTACAGAACTATGCGGATACTTAAATAATTATTTCCATTAGTTTAATAATTTTAATAATTAGTATATAATTAAATTTATATAGGTTATTTTTACTATAAAGAGTAATTTCATACATATGAAAGTGGAGTATCTACTTTTGTTAATAAATTTAAATTAAAAGGAGAGATAATTATGGGTAGTTTAACCGAAGATGAAGTAATAGTATATTCACCTGTTCAACCAGAGGGAAATTCAAGAGAGGAAAATGTTGGTATCTTCATCGATTATGACAATGTGTATTGGACTTTAATGAACAATCATAAACATAATCCTAATTCTAATGAATCAGAAAAAAATATTTTTGAAAAACTATGGAATACATACGGAAGAGAAAATGTTAGAACATTTAAAGCATATGCTGATTTCGATAAGGTCGATACTAATTTAACAAGCCTCCAAAAGAAACGAGTTCAAATACGTCATGTTTATTCCAACGGAAAAGATGAAGACAAACGAAAAAATTCGTCAGATATAGAACTTAGCATTGATGTAATTGAAAGTACATATCGTGAATTAAATATCAATCGCTATGTTATTGTTACGGCTGACAGTGACATGATTCCATTAGTAAGTCGTCTTATGTATAAGGGTAAAATCGTTGATCTTTATTACTTAGAAGACGCAGTTTCCGATGGAAAAAATAACATAACAACTTATGCAAATAATTTTTATAACTTATATGATTTTTTAGGATTAAGTATCATAGAATATAAAGCAGAGGAATATGTAGATGCTGCAATTGGCATTATCTACAACTGGAGTTTAGAAACAAGAAATCAGGATTTTGCGTTAGGCTATAAAATTTTGATTAATACGTTAGAAAAGAATTTAAATGTTCCTACCAATACCACAAAAGAAATTATTTCTATTTTGGAAAAAAATAACCACATTTTAGACGAGGATAAAAAAACTTCTAAAGGAACATACAAAGGAAAGATTTTAAATCTTGAATCAGAAAAAGTTAAAGAAGTAATTTCGGAAGAACTTTCCGTCAAATAAATTTTCAGGAAATTGCTTGACTTTGAATTTAATACCCTGTATATTTATGGTAATATTAGTTGTTGGTAAAGTTGATGGGTAATAAAGTTGATTTGGTTTAGTTTGATTGGTGAAAAATTGATGGAAGAAAGAGAGGTATTTGGACCTCTCTTTCTTATTTTTTTGACCTTTTTTAAATGACATTTTAATGTTAAATTTCGTTTTTGGTTACCATAAGTGAAATATGACTTTTCACTTCACTCGAAACCCTGCTTTTTTGTCCATTTCCTAATGTTCCATGAAAAAAGTCGGTAACTAAAATTCGTAAAATAATGGAAATATGGCAATAACGTAAAAAGAAAACGGTTTAATCATAAATGTTAATATTTTATAGTGAATATATCCCTTAACTTTTCTTCAATTCTTGGTGTGATATTTGAAATGCAAATTTTCTCCAAGATTTTCGTTTTCGAAATGCCTTCTCCTTTGTCTAAACTATCTTTTACAAACCAATCAATTCGGCGAAGGTTGAAGTTTTCGTAATCTTCTAATCGACTATTTATTAATTGATTTGATAAAGGTAATTTACTTGTATATCTTTGAAAAAAGCCAATATAATTAATTTCCTTTTCGATTGCACGTTTAGTAATGCGGATGGGAGGGGAAATTGCGTATAATTTTTTAATAGTTTCGTTAATTTTTTTTACAAACTCCAGGTCAAGTTTACTCCAATCTTTCTTATCGTAAGTAGTTCGATCTCTTTTTTTCCTTGATTTAAAAGTGACTTCCACTGGTTCAGGAAAATGATTTTCGAGCCATTCTCGATCATTGTAAGATATCCATTGGTACTCTTTGGGATGTTTACCTTGAAAGAAAGAACGAGTTTGTTGCGGGTTTTCTTTAATTTTTCCCTCCCAAAATTTCCGCATTTCGTTTCGTTTCTTTTTAAAATCAATTTCATCTTCTAAATCATTTTGCCAACGCTCGTACCACGCTTTTAAGGTTTTAGAATCCACATTGAATACTCTGGAAATTGCTGAAAAATTAAAATCATACTTTGGAACAAGAAAGAGAAGTTCCTTTTTAAAAAGGCTTCCGTAATTCAAGACTCTAGAGCGATTAAATTTTTCTTCATTACTTTTTTCGGGTCCTTTTCGCATATAGGTGAATTCGCAATAAGGGCATTCAAAAATGCCTAATGGAAGCCCGTCTTTTTTATTTGTTTTAATTTCAATATCCTTTATATAAGGCTGATTATAAAAAAGACACACAGAACTTTGACAAATCCAAGGACCACACCCAAATGGTGTAAATTTTTTAATATCATCATAAAAAGCCTCTTTTAAAGAAGCACCCAACGTATAATTTAATGCCAAAATACGAATAGGATGCACAAATACCCTATAATTTTTTGATAGCAGATTAGCAATCCAATCAACTTCATTAGGATCTAATTTATTCTGTTCGATAAAGGTTTTAGGTAAAGTAGTATAGAGCTCTTTAACAAATTTTTGTCGATTGAATATAGAATTTAAATTCATCCACGATCTTTCCATAAATTTTTGCACATACCAATCGTGTACTTTTTTATGCGAGATTGCCTGAAAAGGTTGATTAAATAGGTAACATGTTTCGTTCGCTAAATAAATATAGAAATCTTTTTCATCATCAGGAATCCACTCATTTGCTATAACCTTCATGTTTTCTGTTAATGGAATAAAAATTTGCTTTCGGATTTTTGTATTTACAGGAACATCAGAAATGGAAAGATAGTTGTAATGAATATGACACATACGAACGCTAGGGAGTTGGTGCATTATATTCCAGTACCCTTCTCCATGTTTTTCTATTGATTCTTTCAAACATCTATCACAAAAACGTAGATACTTTAAATTTTCAATTGAACTTGAGGCTAAACCAATATAGTGAGATAATTTCCCCGTGATCAAAGTTTCGTTTTCAATGGATTTTGATATCTCATCAAACTTTTTGGTGGTTAAGAATGGAGTGTAGTAAAGAATACTTGAATGATTGAACAACCAATCTTTGAATGTATAAGGATGTTCGAATCGTAAGTTCCTTTGAATTTGTTGCAATTGGACTGGAAACTCTACGTTTCCAGGGTTAACCCTTTTTTCATAAAGAAAATCAATGGTGGTAGAATCTTTTAACGAACCAATACGAACATGAAATCTAGAAAGTAAACTATGAAAAGTTTCATTCTTATAAGGTGTGGGGAAAAAACTGATCATATCTTCTCCCCTTTGTTTTTTGCTGTGGAATACTCTGAAACCTTTAACGAAATAAAGCGTTTTACCTTATTTGATAATCCAGTATGTCGTAAACCTGCTTTTCTGTATATTTGCCATTCAATAATCGGTTCGCACCCATGTTTTAATTTATCAATAATAAAGTTTGCCCGCCGTATTTGAAACGATTCCATACTTTCTTGAACTTCATAAATGTAATTCATAGTTTTCGGTAGCTTATCCGCTTTTTTCTGTAATAATGATAACCTATCCATTTTCCTTCCAACAGAAGCGATTGTTATTCTTTTTAGTTTTTCAACGACCACATCCCAATTTTGAACCACTTTCATAACTTGATTTACCAATTCCATATCCCGTTTTTCCCAATCAATCCGCTGATTTGGAGGGTGATTTCTTTTCCCTTTGGGAGAAAATTCGTTAAGCCATTCCCAATCATTTCGATATAAAAAGGCGTAAACATTAGGTGCAATTTTTCGCAATTCTGTTTTTGACCTTTCAGGAAATTCCTCCTGAAGTTCTAACCATATATTTTTCCTCTCAAGCAATTGTTTGTTCAATTGCCGCAAAACAGTGTCTCCGTTCTTTTTTTCTACATTCGGAAGTTTCCACGAAACACTTAATTCCAACTCGACAGCATATTTTTTGATTGTAGCACGGTCTGCCTGCATTTCCTTCGCAATTTCTGTAAGAGAGTATTCTTCATTAACCAACTTCACAATTTTTTCTTTCCAAACATGACCGAAATCTTTAATTGTCCCAATGCGGTAACGGTCACCCTTATTTATGTCAGGTCCCCTTCTTGAAAATACAAAGCCGCATTCGCATCGGAATGTTCCTACTGGATTTCCTGTGTCGTAACACCTTGTGATCGCTAAATCTGTTATAACTGGTTTATGGGAATTTGGACATGCAACATTTAAGCATAGCCAAGGTCCTTTTCCGAAAGGATTATATTCCTCCTTATCAAAAAAATGTTCCAAATCGGTATCCAAAAACATCATGACTAGTAGGTGCCGAATTGGATGAAAAGATTTGCGGTGTTTTTGAAAAATCATCGTTAGCCAATCCGATTCCTCAAAAAATATAGGTGATTGCAATAGTTCTAAGCTGCGGTCGGAAAATTTCGAACCAAAACTTTGGTACAACTTGTCCCGTTTCAAAAAGCCATTGACGCTCGCATATCCCTGTTGCTTCAATAACTCCAAGTATTTATTTCGAATCGTATTTTCCATTGATTGGAGGTAAATGTTTTTTAGTAGAGATTCAGTTGCTTTCGCCAGCTTTATCAAAAGATGAACCTCATTTTTATTTAACCAATTAAGATTAACCTTTTTTCTTTCAATAAATGGTGAAGCGACAATATACTCATGTTGGTTTTGAATTTTCATGGAAACGATTGTTTCCTCTAGTGCCGTTTCATGTTTCGGGCAGATAAAGACACCTGGAGCCTGATGAACTCGACGCCAATACGTTTCACCATAAGCATCCATATCTTCTTTGATACAATCCCCGCATACCCAAAGGTTGTCCTTTAATTTCACATTGCTTGCTACTACTCCTATTCGAGTGTGGATGGCTCCACCCTTATTCCCCATCATAGATTGCTTAACTTGCTTTGCTTGTTTTGGAAGCAGGAAGGCAGAGTAATAAGGATACATTGTATAGTTGAAAATTAATTGTTCTGCATCCCAATAATCTCCTGTATTCCTTAAGAAGGTATTTAAATTAGCAGGTAAGCCCCAAACTGCTCTAACTGTCCTTTTTCCAAACAGTTCTTCTGTTGTCATTTTAGGACTCGTATTACCAGACCTAACATGGTACCTTGCTAGAACACTGTATAATAATTCATCAGGATATGGCGTTGGAAACCAATGCAGCATGTTCACCCTCCTCCCAGAACTCTTCTGAAGGTTGTTTAACAATATTTTTTTGGAGAAACAATTCATGAACAGATAGCTTCTTCTGTCTTGCTTCTTTCATTAGACCACCTAAATAATTTCCACTTATTTGGCTAACTTTCTTTTTCTTATTTGTGTTCTCCGTCTTTATTTCATCCTTATCAATAAGGAGTTTTACTGCTTCTTTTAGCAACGTCGGTTTTTCGACATCCTCTCCAAATTTGTTTAATACGCTCTTTACAGCACGCTCAATTTCCTTTGAATCAAAATCCATCGATAACAGTTGCAAGGTCACATCTTCTAAAAGAGATTGTTCCGCTTTCTCTCTTTTTTGTTGCTGTAATTTCTTTTGAATGCGAATTTTTTCTTGCAAGTCAACGGAAGCTTTGTATCTTTCCATTTCTTCATCTATATCAATGGGACGAATATCCTCATACTTGGCAATTTCACTTGGAATACCTGACTTCAAGGCATCTAACATTGGTTTAACTAATCTTAAACTATCATTCGCCACTTTTTTCATGATTTTCTTACTTATTTTTTCTGTGCCTGTCGAAATCGCACTGACCTGAGATAACATAAAAAGTTTGATTGCAATATCAATAATTCCCTGACTTTCTTCGTAAATAAAATCACTGAGTTCCTCAGTCAAAGGTGTGTAATTTGCCGTCCATTGATACTCCCACATTCCCTCCACAAATAACTCCCATGACATATCTTTTGGCATTTGTGACCAGACCATATCTCCTTGACCGCTTCCACGTCTTGCTTGACGAAATTCACTTTGCAAAATAGAAATCGCTTTATTGGTACCGACCATCAACACAGGAATGCCAATGGTATTTACCAACGTAACAAAAAAGTTTAGCATTTTATCCGAACCGCCACTTTTACTAAGGCTAAGGTGCTGAATTTCATCAATAATCAGCAAACCAACCCCATGAAGGCTTGCAAGGTGTGCCATTCGTTGAAGCATTAAATCTGTCGTATTTCTTGAGGCTCCGAACTTATTTAGATAGTTGGAACCTAATAGTCGGTCTAATTCAGAGAAAAAACTTATACATAATCCTTTTAACGACCCATCAAATGGGCACTCTAACTTCAGCCAACTAATTTGTGTGAAAATGAATGGTTTTCCCTTATATTCACGATGCTTAATTAATTGTGGATAAAAAGATAAAACACGTTCAATTGCGGTTGATTTTCCAATACCCGAAAGACCAATAATCGTAAATCCAGCAGCTGTCCGTTTTGCTTCTGTTTGATAGTTTTTTAAAAAGTTACCCGCTTTTATCGCTTGATAACTTTCGTGCACCCTCATGACTTCTTCTCTCTGCATTGGATTTCGGTGTAAATAACCTTGGCGAATTGCCCTTGAAATTCGTTGTTCTAAATCCAAGTGTGTTTCAAACGGTTGAAAGTATTGAAATAATCTCTGGACACAATGAAAACGGTAATTAGAGTTTAGAGCACGTTCTTTTTCATCAAACGATGGGAAAACTGATAATTGTTCGATTACTTCATCCTCCGTAAATATTGGCGGCAGTGCCTCAATTAAAGGATTAAATTCATAATCTTGTACAATTTGTTCACTATATATAGCATCTACCATTTCTTTTCCGTACAATAGTTGCCTATCATTAGTGACTAACTCTTGCATTTTTTAATTTCTCCTTTTGTTTTTGACGTAACAATTCAATCTTTGAAACGCTTTGTTGGGTCGTTGTTTCTTCTATAATCAAATCAGGTACATCCGATTGCTCAAGTCGATTTGTATCCGCCAATAAAAAGGCTTCCTCTTTCCGCTTTGCTTCTTTTTCCATTGTTCGATTATCGCGAATACCTTTAACTTTTTGATTGTTACTCATATTAACTTTTTCTCCATTTAAAGATTTCTTTGCCTTTTGGGCAATGTGTTCAATATCACTTGTTAAATCAACTTTGTGTTGAGTTTCTTCATGTGCATATTGTTGTTTCTTTAACAATTCGTAATCAAAGTAATACTCCACATCTTCCATTGTCTTATCTACATATTTCTTATGATGATCTAGTAAAGTGGCTACTTCATAACTTTTACCATCTTCACTTTGCAAATAGATCTGTGACATATTCCTAGGATCATAACAAATCGGGATTTGCCAACTCTTTTCCACTGCTTCTCCAAACCAGTTTTCTTTTAATGCCGTCTCGCTGCTAAAACGCATTCTCTTAAATTCAATACCTTTAGACGTTACTCGGGCATTTGCCGTTGGAAGCAAATGCATTTTTACGATATCTTCCGAATAAGAACGAAGTTTTCCTGAACGGTTTTTAATGCCCCAGTTCCATAATTCACGTGGAATAAGTGAGACTTCATCATGAATCATCATTTCATCTTGATTGTAATTTTTTAACCAATGGTGATTGTTATGATAAAGAACACATTTGATAATAACGCTTGTAAACTCCTCTAGCGTTAAAGTGGCATCTAATCGATAATCCCTATCCCCTCTAATTCTTACATCTGTATCTACAACACCAGGAAGGAAAGGTTTGATTCCAGTTGTATTAATGGTTCTGAAGTGTTGCTCAACTATTCCTTTCCAATCTGCTCGATATGGCGGTGTATTTTCTACCTTCATATGGAAAGCAGAGACAAGACGCTCGACATTGTAGCCTTCCAATTCCCCACGGTCAGCAAGGAGTGTCTGGGGTAGGTAATGACAAGCCCATTCTTCCTTTTCAATATCAATGCTGTATTGTTTACAATAGGAAACTTTATCACTTGCTGTATTAGCAAGTGCCATCATTGCCCCAAACCAAGAAGGTCCTTCAAGTCCTACATACAAACCAACCACCATACGGCTAAAAACATCAATCACCACATAAATAATAGGGCGACCAATAATCCAGTTTCGATTAAATGAACTAACAATATAAATATCTGCAATTGTTGCATCGATCTGATATTTCGTTCCTGGTCCATATAAATCACCAACTGAAGTGCCTAATACAGCTCGATGATCTGTTTCATATTTTCGGTTTCCTTTTCGTTTACGAAGTTTTTCTTCAGATAGATAAGTCTTCCCATACCAATATTGGAACTGTCTAAAAGTTGGGATCTGATCTTGGTCTAACAGAATGGGTTTCTTTACACCGTTATCATAACGATAATCAGCCACAAAGAAGGTTTTAAGCATTAAATCATACGTCGTGGCTAAAGGATTATTTTTAACGGTATGATAAAACCTTTTCACGCTAACTTCAAACGTTCTTTTGATTTCATCAGTGACAATAATTCCTTCTCCGATTATCGTTTCAAATTTTCTTCGTCTCCCATTTTTCTGATCTGTATAAGTTTTTTCTTTCCCTCTACCTCCAGAGTTTGTATAATCGGGTAACAATGCATTTTTCACTTTGCCTCTTTGCCAGTATTGGACCATGTACTTATAGAACAATCGTTTGCTTTTTCCTGTGTCTTCAACTGAAAAACGAACAAGCTGCCCCCTTTTATCTTTTTCATATATATCTGGCTCTTGTAAAACCATGCTTTCGATACTTTTCCATCGTTCATCTCGAAGTATTAAATTTCTTTCAGAAATTTTTTCTTCAACTTGATAGACAAAACCATACGGATCACTATCAACCAACGATAATAATTGATCAGCGAACAATTGCTCCAAATCTGATATTTTCCGTTTGATAGGTAATGCGTTTACTTTTTCAATATTAATGGTGTAGCAAATTACGTTACCTTCATCGATCCATAGAATACGCTCTAATTGTTTTTCACCAATCGCCTCTTCAAAACTAATAATGTCATTAATGACAAACATTAAATTTCTTCCTTCCTTTTTTTTAGTGGTATTTAGTTAAATACATCTTCACACCAAAGGTGAGTATGAATCTTTTGATTAATATCTACTTGCAGTTCTCGGCGTGCTATTAAGTGTTTTAAAATTTCTAATCCCATGCCGTTATCTAATTGGAATTTATTATCAAACTCTGTGACTATTTCAATAATTGAGGTGTTGTATTTTTGAATGAAAGTTTTCATTTGTTGGATATAGGTTTGAAGAGTCGAACTTGGTAAGTCTTCCATTTCAAAATAAGAGGAATGCAGCCATTCAACATTTTCGATCATGTTTTTTGGCATTTCTTTTTCCGTGATGATTCCCCAATCAACCCCTCGATCAGCCCAATAGGACCTTTCAATTTCAAATTTCTCAATAGTTCGTTCGTTTTCCAATTCCTTTGATGGTTTTATCGTCCTTGCAACATGAGTAAAACCGTTTGAATTAGATAACGTAATGAGAAAATCGGTTGTCATTACGATAGGATTTTGCGATTTTGGATCTGTCGGATGTTTAAAGCCTTTATTTTCAGCGATGAATAACGTATCTTCTCGTGTGAGTGGATATTGTTCTCTTATATCAACGACATTTCGATTCCACTCCAATACATAAAAGTAATCGCGTTCTAATTTGGATAGGAAGTGGTGTATTCTTTTGGTTTTCCATCCTTTGCTTCTTGTCACTAAACCACTTGACGGAAAATCTTGAATGGTAATCCAAGGCTTATAATTCTCACCTGTTCCCTGACCACGACCTTCCTTCTCCATTTCAGCAATTTTCTTTTCTGTTAATTCTGTTCTCCTCTTTGCCATTGGTATCTCTCCCTTGCTCTAAGTTGTCTGTACCTATCATAAACAGGTGATTCCTTACTTTCATGCTGTAAAATTTTCTAGCTCAAAAACGTAAAAAAGTAGAAAAAGAAATCATTACAAATCTTTTTATAACTTTTATTTATCGGAAATATTTTTTTATTTCAATTAACGTAAATCATAATTTACTTTATGTATTTATTCTTAACTAAAAATGTAAATTATAAACTACATAAATTTATTTTTCTCCATACAAAAAGGACCTAGATTATTCATTAATGGGTTCGGTTGATGGGGAGAAAACATTAAATAGCAGTATATTTAGGGACACAATTCGCAAATGAATTGGTGTCCCTCTTTTTGTTGTTATATCAGCACTTAAGGTAATTTAGCACCCAAATTAGCACATCAATTAGCATACACTTTGAAGAGACCACATAAATTTATGTGGTGTTGTTAAAACTAGTGCTAAAAAAGGTGCGAACTTATTACAACTTTTGTTTTACATTTAAATCAAATGGAACAATGGAAACACCCGCACAACGATTGGGAATTACAGATAAAATATTTGATTTAAAAGATATAATTTATCTAAGGTAGTTCGCTTAATAGAAGCGAACTTATTTTTTGAAGGATAATAGGTAATTTATGTTAAATCAACTATATAGGTGTCTCGTCAAATTAATGGGATTTACAACGTTAAGCACTTAATGTTAACAGATGATGCTTTTTGAAGGTTTTTAATCTATGTATCAAGATACTTTCAAACTTAAATTAAATTGAATATTCACGAAAATTATAGTACAGTATATGATATATACAATTATTGGAAGGGGGATGTTAATGAAAAAGAAATTAAGTATATTTTTACTATTAACAATATTAGTCTGTGGTATTTTTTCATTTTCAAATAGTTCTTATGCGGTGACACAAGTGAAAGAATTAAAAGACGACTATCATTCTACGGAGGTTCAAACTGAAACAATTTTAGATTTTCAAGGTATTTCCTACTTAACTACGAAAGAATATTTACACACACCTTCTGGATTACCTATTTATAAAACTGAAGTATATTATGCCGATTTCCATGAGGTAAAACAACAACCCGAATTCTTCGAATTTACAAAAGATGTTGAAGGGCATTTGTATAAAGGCACTTTAGAATTATATCAAGCCGAAATGGAAGACGATGGTAGATGGAAAGCTATGTATAGCGGAGTGATCTCTACGGAGGTTCAAACTGAAACAATTTTAGATTTTCAAGGTATTTCCTACTTAACTACGAAAGAATATTTACACACACCTTCTGGATTACCTATTTATAAAACTGAAGTATATTATGCCGATTTTCATGAAGTAAAACAACAACCCGAATTCTTCGAATTTACAAAAGATGTTGAAGGGCATTTGTATAAAGGCACTCTAGAATTATATCAAGCCGAAATGGAAGACGATGGTAGATGGAAAGCTATGTATAGCGGAGTGATCTCTAAAGTCGAATCGTCTAACGAATAACAGTTACATTCTATAATAAATTTATATAAGATGTATTCGGCATAATTTTACCGTTGTTTTCGCATTTTTCTAACGAGACACCAATTAGAGTAAAATATTGCATCAAAAAACGCTCAGACTTTTCTGAGCGTTTTTAATTGCCATTTATATAGAGAATTTACTGTTTAAATATATGCTAATTAGAGTGTCATTTACATTGTTTTTAACGCTTTTCTCCCCATCAACCGAACCCGTTAATTATTCATCTAAGTCCTTCTGTATTGTTAGAAAGTTATTAACAGCATGTATATTATGTTGAAGTATTTCTTTATTTTCATTTGCACAGTATTTCAATACATTCATAAACAAGGATTTGATATCTTTTATTAATACATCATCTATTAAATCAATCTTTATCCCCTTTGGTAAGGGTTGATCTTGAGTCGAAATCATTAACAAATCTCTCCAAGTACGAGCGACGGTCATTTCACCATGAAGAATGGCTTTTAACCCACCCTGTACAGCGAGATCATCAAACGTGAATAAATAGGCTTCCAAATATTTAATGGATATTTTCTCTATTTTATTTTCAACAAAATTCTCCACTTGTATTTTTAATTGAGAGAGTTTTATTTCGATACTAAATTTATATTTCAGGTTTTTTCTTAATTTATTTAAGAAGTCAACATACTGTTCATCAGTCATGGCTTTTATTGTTTTTCTGATATTTTCAATATACAAAATTCATCCCCCTCTTAATGAAATCTTTTATTCTTTCATTATTCTACTAACTAAGAGAGAATTCCTTCTACAAAACTACCGATGATAAATTGATTATTGTCGATCACTTTATTGCACCGTAACACCCGTTAGTACAATATGTTCAATAAAAAAGGACCATCAAAAATGATGGTCCTATTTAAACTAACGCCCCGTTAGTGAAAAAAGCACCTACTTACCAATCTGGTCCATCATCACTATCAGCCACTTTAAGGTTAAATGCATTTGAATCTAAATTATTCTTTTTAACTATTTCAAAGAAAATTGATTTTACCACTTCTTGTTCGGATTCAGTAGCGTTTTTATTGTTTAAGATATATTTCACTTGAACATCATCCACAGAATTTGCCATAACCAACGTCTGAAATCTAAAACCTTTTTTCACTAATTCATCATTTACTTGTTTAATGATTCCACTATCTCCGTAGATGAAATTTTCAATCTCCGTCAATTTTTTTTCATTTTCTGCTTGTTGCTGTGCACTTATCGTAGGTGGAACTTCGGATATATCTCCTTTTGATGAGGAGTTATTGATAAATAGAAAGGTTATAACAAATAAAATTAGAATGGTCCCAATTAAAATGACTTTACTCTTTTTCAGTTAGTACACTCCTTCTTTAATTTGAGTATATGCCTGTATAGGAGTTCTAAAACCACTTAATACGGTTATCTGCCCCGTTAGTTCAACAAGAAAAAGCTAACCTGCCTCGTTAGTTCAATAATTTATTATTTCTCATGAACTTTTACATAAACACTTCCAAATAGTCTATCTCCAATATAAGCATCTAACTTCCACATTCCACTTTTGGGTAATGACATGTGAGATGGCATGTGTTTGTCTGCCCCATTATTTGCACTGCTTAGTCCCCCACCAGTCACATAGATTTCTTCATCATCATTTTCATGTGTGGCAACAACTTTTAGTTCTCCTTCCAACTCTTGTTCTTCACCCCAAAAATGCCACATGTACTTTTGGACTTTATCAGGATAAAACCTATCAACTTCAGCATCATTGTAGAGAAAACCTAAGCGTCCTTCTTCACCAATCATTGTGTAACTGCCTGATTCAAAAAGTGGACTTTCCTTCCAATTGTGTTGAATAACTTCTTCTTTTTTCTCAATTGACTCTTCGTCATTACAGCCCGCAATTACTAACGATAAAATTACTGCGAAGATTAAAATTAATCTTTTTTTGAACATAAACACACCCCCGTCTTTTTATGTTTATTCCCACTAAACTTCAAATATCATTTATTGAACTAAACTGCCAGTTACTTGAGTAACTTTTCTTATATACTACTTCGATGCCTTTACCGATACATCTGCCTCTTTAACTAAACTGATGCTTTAGTTCAATAAGAAAAAATGCTTTACTCCTTCTTGAAGTAAAGCACTCGTTAGCTTAATAAAAATAAAAATGAAATATTTGCTTGAGATAAGTTAATCATTTCTGAACAAAATAAACATTAAGGGTGGTGTGAAAATGAAAAAAATTATTATAGTTCCTTCTTTTTTACTGTTACTTCTAATGCCAGCAATATTAACTTATGCTGAACCAGATTATTATCAGCCTGCTAAAGAGTCTAAAGAAGAACTCATGATGGACTTGTTTTTTTCACTACTTTTACCAAATGTTCAAGAGGCAGTTTCTAATTACTATTCAGATTATCTTACCACAAGTCCTTTGGTGTATCCGTACCAAATAAAAATTTTAAAGATGGAAAGAACAAATGGATATCGGGGTTTTCTGTTTTTAGTAACCATTGAAGTCACTCCAGTTGTTGGTCCGCATATTGAAGTTGGAAAAGACCAATTAACATTTTCTATTTCGGCAGGTAGTGGGGTCAGTCTTAAAAATTTTAAGCATATAGAAACCTACAAACTTCCTCCGAATTGGCAAGACATCATAAAGAAAAAGTAAATGATTGTATGGTTTGAATCTTTTATAGTTCCCATTTTTGCTTTAATAAATACAGTCAATTTGTACAACTAACCTGCTCCGTTAGTTGAAAAAAACATCCTTGAGAAAACAGACTTAAATAAATTTAAACTAAAAAACTCGACCCATAGCTAATGGATCGAGTTTTTTAGTTGATTTCATTTTTTTACTTTATTTTATATCGTCGAATGTCAGTTCCCAACTTTTTTGTCTAGTTCCCGACTTTTTTGTCTAGTTCCCGACTTTTTTGTCTAGTTCCCGACTTTTTTGTTCAGTTCCCGACTTTTTTGTCATTCAACAATCGTCAAAACAACGATACCCGCACTACTCAACCGTAACACTCTTAGCTAAATTCCTCGGCTTATCAACGTCACAGCGGCGATGTAATGCTGCATAGTAACTGATTAATTGGAGTGGTACTACTGATACAAGTGGCGTTAGTAGGTCATTTACTTTTGGAATGACTAATGTATCGCCTTCTTCTTCCATGCCAAGCATAGAGAGGATGCATGCGTTTGCGCCGCGCGCTACAACTTCCTTCACATTACCGCGAATGTTTAGTGCAACATCTTTTTGCGTTACGAGTGCAAATACAGGTGTACCTTCTTCGATAAGCGCAATTGTACCATGTTTTAATTCCCCACCAGCAAAACCTTCAGCCTGAATATAAGAAATCTCTTTTAGCTTTAATGCGCCCTCTAATGATACACAGAAGTCAATATTACGCCCGATGAAAAACGCATTGCGCGCGATCTTTAAGTAATCCTCGGCGATTTGCTCTATCACATCTTTTGAATCAATAATTGTTTGAATTGCATTTGCAACGATTGCGAGTTCTTGCTTTAAGTCAAAATCAATCACAATATCCATTTCTTTTGCAACTGCATATGCCGTCACCGCTAATACGGCCACCTGCGCAACATAAGCCTTTGTTGAGGCAACCGCAATTTCTGGACCTGCATGTAACAATAATGTGTAGTCGGCTTCACGAGAAAGTGTTGAGCCTTGTACGTTTGTAATTGTTAATGCTTCATAGCCAAGTGCTTTAATTTTAACTAATACTTGGCGACTATCCGCTGTTTCACCTGATTGTGAAATGAAGATAAACAACGGTTTTTCCGATAATAACGGCATGTTGTAGCCAAATTCACTCGCTATATGCACTTCCACTGGGATGCCTGCGATTTTTTCAAAGTATTGTTTCCCGATTAAACCAGCGTGGTAGCTTGTGCCTGCTGCGATAATATATAAACGATCCGCTGCTGCAAGTGCTTGTAAAATATTCGTATCAATTGTAACGTCTGTTTCGTTCTCATACGCTTGAATGATTTTACGAATAACAGTTGGCTGCTCATCCATTTCTTTTAACATATAGTGCGCATAAGTCCCTTTTTCAATATCCGCAGCGTCGAGTTGTGCTGTATATGGCTCACGCTCTATAAGACGGCCACCTAGTGTCGAAATTTCAACATGATCTTTTCGAATAATGACAACTTCTTTATCATGTAGCTCGATAAATTGATCAGTTACTTGTAGCATAGCCATTGCATCCGAAGCAATCACATTAAATGTTTCCCCAACTCCAACGAGCAATGGTGATTTATTTTTGGCAACATAAATCGTTTCACAATCTTCATTATCTAAAAGTGCTAATGCATAAGAGCCATGTAGTAATGATAATGTTTTGCGGAAAGCTTCTACTGTTGACAGCCCTTCCTTTGCGAATAAATCAACTAATTGAACAATCACTTCTGTATCTGTATCTGAATTCATTTGAATACCTTTTAAATAGGCTTTTTGTAATAAGTGATAGTTTTCAATGACGCCGTTGTGCACTAATGTATAGCGACCCGATGCACTCGTATGAGGATGCGCATTTAAACGGTTTGGTACACCATGCGTTGCCCAACGTGTATGCCCGATTCCAACATTTGCTTCTACGTCTTCATTTACAGCTTTACGTAGGTCTGCGATGCGTCCCTTTTCCTTGAAGATAGTTACGCCCTCTTCATTGTGCACCGCAATACCTGCTGAGTCATAGCCTCGGTACTCTAATTTTTCTAAGCCTTTTAATAAAATTTCCTTCGCGTCTAAAACGCCATTATATCCAACAATTCCACACATTTTCTTTTTCCTCCGAACGTCATCACGTAACGCGAAAAGCAAATATTTGTGCCCTTATAGATTTTTACTCTTCATGAAAATACACCTTTGATAGCGGTAAGCGAAAAAAGGAGAAGTCAAAATAATCTACAAAGGCAATTGGTGAAGGGATTCTGACTAATCCGCGCTTCACTTCCAAAAGCTTTGCAGCTGCATTACGTGTGTATTTGTTGCCGTTTCGTTTTTCTGTGCACAGGATTACTCCTCTGTTTTAAAACGAAAATTACGACCGGGCATGCGATCGGGAGGCATCCGCCGAAATTTCGATAAACCTCCACCTCGTCAACTAAGGTTTGCTATCCGTTCGATTCCTTAGCTCAGGCGCTATAATTATTTTCCGATTGTTTAAAGTGTTAAACGTTCCTCCTTTTACACTGATGCTCTTTTTCAACAAAATGGAATTTTATTGAATTTACCAAGAACAATATTATCATACAAAAATTTATGCAGTACGTCAAATATTTGTTACAAATAAGGACGCAACCACAACTAAAGTGATTACGTCCCATAATTAATTATTCTACTAATCCCATTTCAGCACGTACAACATCTGCAATACGATTTACATACGTTTCGCACGCTTCTTCTGTTGCTGCTTCTACCATGACACGGACTAAAGGTTCTGTACCTGATGAGCGTACTAACACACGACCGTTACCAGCCATTTCTGCTTCCACTTCAGCAATTACTGCTGCTACTTTTTCGTTTTGCGTTACAGCATGCTTATCTGTTACACGCACATTTACTAAACGTTGTGGGAAAATCGTCATTTCACCTGCAAGCTCAGAAAGTTTTTTTTCTGTTGCTTTCATAATGCTGACAAGTTGAATTCCTGTAAGTAAGCCATCACCAGTCGTATTATAATCTAAAAATACGATATGACCCGATTGCTCGCCGCCAACATTATAGTCATTTGCACGCATTTCTTCAACTACGTATCGGTCACCAACAGCTGTTTGCACACTTGTCATGCCATTTTCCTCTACTGCTTTGTAGAAGCCCATATTACTCATAACCGTTGAGACAATCGTATTTTTATTTAAACGACCTTTTGTATTTAAGTATTTACCAATGATGAACATAATTTGATCGCCATCCACGATTTGACCATTTTCATCAACTGCAATTAAACGGTCACCGTCACCATCAAATGCTAAACCTACATGTGCACCGCGCTCTAATACAAATGCGGCAAGTTTTTCAGGATGAGTGGAGCCGACACCATCATTAATATTTAAACCTGTTGGTGATGAGCCCATCATTGAAATATCTGCCTCTAAATCAGCAAATAAATGCGTTGCTAATGAAGAAGTTGCACCATGCGCGCAGTCTAATCCCACATGAAGTCCCTCAAAATCTTCATCAACCGTTTGTTTTAAGTAAGAAATATATTTTTGTCCACCTTCGAAATAGTCGCTCACTGAACCAATGTCAGCTCCTACTGGACGTGGTAATGTGTCTTCTTCCGCATCAATTAATGCTTCAATTTCTGCTTCTTGTGCATCCGTCAATTTAAAGCCATCTGGTCCGAAAAATTTAATGCCGTTATCCGCGACAGGATTATGTGAAGCCGAAATCATAACACCTGCTTCTGCATTCATCACGCGAGATAAATATGCAACACCTGGTGTACTAATAACACCTAAGCGCATAACCTCCGCTCCAATTGAAAGCAGCCCTGCTACTAATGCGCCTTCTAACATCTCTCCAGAAATACGTGTATCACGCCCGATTAATACTTTTGGTCGATCTTTTGAATCCTTTGTTAAAACATAGCCTCCAATTCGACCTAATTTGAACGCAAACTCTGGCGTCAATTCACTATTCGCGACACCTCGAACACCATCTGTTCCGAAATATTTACCCATTACTTTTTTCTCTCCTTCAACACTTGACATTCCATACGATTGTCTGAATTATCCATTATAATGACGAATCAATTATCCTCTGTCCCATCTGTACTAACTCCATCTTCAGTTGGGCTTTCTGTTGATTCATTTGGATTTACTAACTCTTTTACAACATCCGCATGAACAATTACTTTTCCTTGTGATAGTTTTGTTGCACCTGTTGGTAAAGTCACATTAAATTCATAAGGTCCTGATTGTTTGATTTTAGAAAGGTCCACTTCTACCAAAACTTCTGAAATTGAATCAATTACTGATTTAGTCCCGTAAACAGCAATTTTTGAAGGTTCGGTCGTCAATTTTTCAATCGTTACCCCTTCAGCTGTTTCACCTATTTGTTTAATTGTAAGCGGAAAATCTCGACTATATTCACTCATATCGACTTTCACTTTTACTTTCTCTGGACTTATTTGTACGTCCAGCTTATTTAGGTCACGATCTAATACCTTAACAGTTGCATCCTGCTCAAAGGATTCTTTCATGCCCTTTTCACCTGTAACAGTTGCTTTCACATAGCTAATGCTATTTATAACACTTTTTGCTCCGGTAATGGATACGCGACTTGGATTGGCCGTCATGTTATTTACGATGTAATCATCCGCTACAAGACTATTATTCATATCTGGCTCAACTCGAAAATCTCCTACGACCTTTTCTTCGATTATTACATTAATGGATCTAGGTTCGATTTCGACATTTAGTTTTTCAGAAAAGTTTTCTTGCTGTATTGTAACGCTATGCTCGCCAATTAACAATGAGTTTAAATTAACAAACACTTTAAAATCCTTCTCAAGCTTTGTCTTTAACACGATTGGCGTCGGTCCAGAAATTTTGACATTAACCGTATCAGGTACCCCCGTAACGAATAAATTGCTTTCATCATAATAAACTTCTAGCGGTACATTTGTTATGATATCCGTTTCATTAGCTGAGCCTGAATCGACGCCCTTTTTCATCTCTGTTTGGACATAGAAAAATAATAAGGCAGCCAAAGTTAATGCTGTTAAACGTAGTATCCATGGGCTATCGAATAATTTATCCATTCTTTTTCCCTCCCCAAGTCCACTTAGAAGCTAAGTTTGAATCTTGCTCAGGGCCAAACCACATTTTGCGTAATAACTCTTCAAATTCCGTCAGTGACAAATTACGATGTAGGTTGCCGTTTGCTGTAATACTAATCGCACCCGTTTCCTCTGACACAATTATTGTAATCGCATCTGTTACCTCACTTAACCCAAGTGCAGCTCGGTGACGTGTACCTAGCTCCTTTGAAATAAATGCGCTTTCTGAAAGTGGTAAATAACATGCCGATGCTGAAATTTTATCTTTTTGAATAAGTACTGCACCATCATGTAACGGCGTATTCGGAATAAAGATATTAATCAATAGCTCCGAGGAAATTTGGGCATCCATCCTAATCCCCGTTTCCACATACTCATTAAGCCCCGTTTCTTTTTCAATCGAAATAAGGGCACCGATGCGACGTTTTGCCATATAGCTTACGGATTTCTTCATCGCTACGACTAAACGTGTTTGTTCATCTTCTTGCTGAATATTCGTTCGCTGAAAAATTTTACCTCGACCGATTTGTTCAAGGGCACGACGAATTTCAGGTTGGAAGATAATGATGATTGCTAAGAAACCCCAATCAATGACTTCTTGTAACAGCCAATCGAGCGTATTGAGTCCAAATATATACGTCGCAATTTTGGCTAAAACAATGACAAATAACCCTTTTAATAATTGAACAGCCTTTGTTCCTTTTATGAGGGTTAATGCTTTATAAATTACGTACCATACAAGCAGTACGTCCAATAACTTAAATATAACCTCTACAGCGGTTATATCTGTAAATTGCTCAACTAATTGCATGTGGCATCCCCCACTTTTAATAACGATTCATAATGAATTTAGTATAGCATATTTCTCGCTATGATTAACTTTATAGCAGAAAAAAGTCTACCCAACCGAGTAGACTTTGCCTTTTCTTATAAAACGTTAATAAAACGAGAAAGTTGCGGATTTATTCGAACAAATTAGTAAAATCATCAAATCCTTTTTTAATTTTATACCATAACCAGCCAAATGCTTCATCAATTTCTTTAACTTGACCTGTTACAACCGCTGTTGACGCCATATAATTGCCATTTATTACCGTTACATCACCATCTACTTCTCCTTCAATAACAATGTCACCGTTTTTGACAACGATATCCCCTTTTACAACCTCACCTGCCGGAACAATGACAGTTTGACCATTCACGACTAAATTGGGTTGCTTTGTAACAGAAAATTGATCGTCATCAGGGAAACTGCCAAGCAAAGTGGCACTCATAAATAAGCAAAATACAGCAGCTGCAACAAGAACTGGATGCTGACGGAACCAACGTTTAATGCCTACTGAATTTTTGCGTTTTGGTAGACGCTTTATTACTTGATCCTCAAAGCTAGGCGGGGCAGTAATATGCGCTGCGCTCTTAATAAACGCAATTGTGTCACTTAATTCATGCATATGTTGTTGGCAATCTTGGCATGCTTGTAAATGGTACTTTAATTCTTGCTCATGCTCGCGACTAATATCGCCATCTAAATATTCGTGCATAAAATTCACGATTTGTGACGGACACATTTTCATGCCTATCTGCCTCCTACTATACGTTGTTTAATTGCTTTCTCAGTGCTTCACGTCCCCGATGAATACGTGTTTTCACTGTACCAAGCGGCATATCTAATATTTCACTAATCTCAAGTAACGATAATTCTTCGATGTATTTTAGGACGATTACGGAACGATATTTATCTGGTAAGCGGCTAATTTCGTATTGAATACGATCCTGAAGTTCCATTTGCTCAACAGCCTCTTCAGGTAACTGTTCATCCACTGCGATTTGAGAATACATATTCAATCCCTCTGTCCCCGCAACTTCTGCATCTAAATAATAATCCGGCTTTTTTTTGCGTATGCGATCGATACATAAATTGGTTGCAATTCGGTAAAGCCAGGTAGAGAATTTTCGATTTTGATCATACGAATGAAGATTGATATAGGCACGTATAAACGCTTCCTGTGCAATATCTTCCGCTTCTTGTTTATTGCCCAGCATACGATAACAAACTTGGTACAGCTTGTGCTGGTAGAGGTTAACAATATCGGCATATGCGTTTTGATCACCTTTAAGCACTTGCTTTATTCTTTTATTAACTAACGCATCCATGTGTCTTCCCTCTCCACCTTTATAGCTGTTCTATATTTACGTCTCATTTATCAAAAGGTTTCACTTTTTATAAATACTTTTGAAAACGATTTAAAATTTATCCTGTTGGTGTGAATTTTATTCAAATCGTTCATTGTTATATTTGCCCTTTCAAAAACGCATGATTTTATTATAACAAATTTTATATTTAAGTGGACGGATTTTTTTCCAAATTATTCAAACTAATGTTTCTCCAAAAAGCGAACCTATCAATGCCACCGCCACATCTGCTGTTTTATTGCGCTCATCTAAAATTGGGTTTACTTCCACGAACTCTGCCGATGTGAGTAGACCGGATTCCTGAATCATTTCCATCGCTAAGTGACTTTCACGATACGTAATCCCCCCCGCTACCGGAGTTCCTACTCCTGGTGTATAAAGTGGGTCAAGTGCATCTAAATCTAATGATAAGTGTAATCCGTCAATTTTCTTCTCACGGAAATAGGCTAGCGTTTCTTCCATTACGTACGTCATGCCTAATCGATCAATATCATACATAGTATATACCTTAATTCTACGTTCTTTTATGAGTTTACGTTCGCCCTCGTCAATTGAGCGACCACCAATAATAATGATATTCTCTTGCTTAATTTTAGGTCCGTCATGTAAAATCGTCGTCAATCTCTCATGACCAAGACCTAAGCTTGTTGCAAGCGGCATACCATGTATATTTCCAGACGGGGTCGTTTCAGGCGTATTTAAATCCGCATGCGCATCAAACCAAATAACCCCCATGTTTTGATAATGCTTGGATAGACCTGCAAGCGTCCCAATTGCGATGCTATGATCTCCTCCTAAAACTAAAGGCATACGATGCTTTTCAACTACTTCATTCACTTTCCTAGCTAATGCTGTATTTACTTTGACAACCTCATCTAAATTTAATAATTGCGCATCCGCCTGTACATTCGATGTCTGATCTATTACATGAATATTGCCCTCATCCTCTACGCTATAACCAAGTACCGTTAAACGATTTTGTAACCCCGCATAACGAATTGCACTCGGCCCCATATCTACTCCACGTCTTTGTTGTCCATAATCACATGGCACCCCAATAATTGAAACATTCTTTTTCCCCATCCATTTTGCCTCCTCTAAAGTTGCTCATACTTTATTTTAACTTTCAGCTCAATTTAAGCCTATATTGAAAATTCGAGACATTCGTAAAGTTTCCCTTTTTATACGCAAAAAATCCTTTACTTATTTTTCATAAGTAAAGGATTGAAATTTATTATTTAAGTACACTTATCATTATAAAAATAAAAGTGAGCCATGAAGGACTCGAACCTTCGACCCTCTGATTAAAAGTCAGATGCTCTACCAACTGAGCTAATGGCTCATAAAACAAAAAAATGGCTGGGGAACCTGGATTCGAACCAGGGCATGACGGAATCAAAATCCGTTGCCTTACCGCTTGGCTATACCCCAAACATTTTATAAGATGGTGGTGGGGGACGGATTCGAACCGCCGAACCCTAAGGAGCGGATTTACAGTCCGCCGCGTTTAGCCACTTCGCTACCCCACCGATATAAGTTATAACACATTCTAAATAAATGGTGGAGGATGACGGGCTCGAACCGCCGACCCTCTGCTTGTAAGGCAGATGCTCTCCCAGCTGAGCTAATCCTCCATTATAAACAAGTGTTACTTACTATTAGTTTGTAAATTCTTAAATGGTGACCCGTACGGGATTCGAACCCGTGTTACCGCCGTGAAAGGGCGGTGTCTTAACCGCTTGACCAACGGGCCATGGATGTCGAACTCTCGAACTCTTTAAGACAAGATTTATAATAACATCATTTTTGCATTAGTGCAAGCCTTTTTTATAACTTTTTTTAAAAAGTTATAATTGATCTCATTTTCCCATTAAAATGAGCAAAAAAATGGCTCCGAAGGTAGGACTCGAACCTACGACCAACCGGTTAACAGCCGGTTGCTCTACCACTGAGCTACTTCGGAACATTACTATTTAGATTTGTGCAATTGAGTATATCCCTTAAGCACATTTATTATTATAGCAACGTTAATAAATTTTTCAAGTGTTTTTTGGTTTTTTATTGAGATATGCGCGTTAATAAAAAAGGAAAAATTCTCTTCTATTGGTGTAATTCTTCTAATATGAATTCTCATAAAGTGTGCGTTTATTAGGCTGGTTCAGCACATGAGGCGTTCAGTAATGCCCGCACCAATCTATACAACTCATCTGTGTGCTATGTGCAAGGCCATCCTATACAAAATTTTACACTCCAAAGCCTTCATAATTTAGGACGCCGCTAATGTGGAAGGCGGCGAATTCACATATATTTGTATATCCCTAATCTAGCTGTATGTATGTGTTGCAAGAATAGATTTCAGTTTAGTTCCTGCATTTTATTATAGTTTATTGGTTTTTTTAATGAGGGACATAATCTCAAAAGATCATGCCCCTCTTCAAATAACTTATTGTATTATTTTTATGATTTCATCTAGTAAACCATTAGCTAATGGAAGCTCGGGGTTAGAATAGCTCGCTAAATTTTGTTCAAAATTACTAGAAGTCTCCTTTAATATGTGATTCATTTCATCAAAATAAACAATCTTTGCTACTGAATTTCCCGCTTTTAGTAGCTCAGCATCTTCTACTGTCACTTGAATATCATTTCGTCCTTGAACAATTAATACAGGCACTTGGACTTTGCCTATTTCCTCTTTAGGATCATATTTAAGCCATGAAATGAAATAAGGCTGCACAGATGGTCTGAAGAGGCTTTGAAGCTCAACTGGCACCGTTTTAACCCGTTCTCCAATTAGTAGCTTTTCTAATATTTGTTGCGACTGTTGCATTAAATTTGGTGGTAATTGTTTCTTTAACTGTTCTTCTAATCTCACATTTGCTCTTCGTCCCGTTCCTGCTAATGATGTGAGTGATTTTACATTGTTATTTTGGGCTGCTAGCGTCATGATTAAAGCACCTTCACTATGACCAATTAAATGAACTTCTTGGAAACGTTTATCTTGCTTAAAAAAGGTGATTATGTCACTTACATCCCCCACTAATTGATCTATTGTAAGATCTTCTTCTTTCGCGATTAGCGCCATATTTTCACCTATTCCACGCTTATCAAAACGAACCGATGCAATACCTTTTTCCGCCAATCCCTCTGCTAACATTTTTAGACTATTATTTCTACCGCCACCGACTGTATTGCCATCTTTATTCGTCGGCCCAGAACCAGCTTGAATAATCACAAGTTCCCCTGTTGGTTGCTCTGGCATCTGAAGCGCTACTTTTAATATTCCACCTTCTACGGGAACTTGAACCTTTTCATATGTTATAACTTCCTCTTCATAAGCTTTGAACTTAACCGGGAATGTTTGCCCATTTTGCGCAAAGGTACCGTTAATATACTCACCATCAAATTTCCCTGCAATTTTTATAACTGAACCAGCCAAATTAATTAGGATTTTAATTTCCTCGCCTTTATATTGGACAGATTCAAACGGAAAATCAGTTAAGTTTTGAGCGGGTACAGTAATTGAGCCCCCACCCTTTTGTAAGTTAATAATAATTTCTAACGGCATTTGTGGAATTTCAATCTCTCCCTGCCATTTTCCCAGCATCTTTTCATTCATTAACACGTGTCCCTCCTCGTTATTCTGTTGTTCAGTAGTTACGGGTTTCAATTGCTGTTCTTTATCTCCACACCCTGCAAGTACAGCAGTTATCCCCATTAAAACAAGAAGCTTTTTCATCGATCATGATCCTCCTCATAATTATCCATTACTTTCTCTACGAAGCATACAAAATAAAGTTTCGAATTAATTAATTATTCTAACTTTAACTCCCGTAAAATGCTAAAATGTTTTTAAGAAAGTTTTTCATCAATCACATTACGAGAATTATTTAAATTATTATTACTTTCAGATAGGGGCTTTGTTATGTGGGAAACAAATTATATAGAAACAAGTAGAGGGCGTTTTGAATATTTTGTAGCTGGGAATGGCGAGCCATTAGCAATTACTCATTTTTACATGGAATTCAATTCACGAGGAAATTTATTTGCAAATCCATTTACCGAAGATTATAAAGTATATTTAATTAATGTTAGAGGCGCAGCAAATTCTGCTAATGTGGAAGATGATAAACAACTCAGTTTACAAGAAGTGATTCGTGATTTAGAGGCAATTAGAGTGGCCTTAGGATTTGAAAAATGGGCTTTTGCAGGACATTCAACTGGAGGCATGCTTGCGCTACAGTATGCTATTGAAGCATCCGAATCGTTAACTAAGGTAGTAGCTGGATGTACTGCAGCAAGTAACGCGTATGCAAGCCATCCAAACAGTATTTATAGCCCTAATAACGATAATTATTCGCGAATTATTGAAATTATGGAGCTACTTAATGACCCTGCTACATTACAAGAGGAACGCAAGGAATTGGATTACGAATGGGCTTTAATGTCTTATTATTCTGAGGAAAAGCTTAAATCGGCGTTGATGCGTCCAAATAGTGGGCGTACCATTGGAAGAAATCTTGATTATTTTCGAAAAGTTGAAGTTAAAAACTTTGACCTTCGTGAGCAATTAACAGCTATTCAAATTCCAACCTTTGTATTTGCTGGAGAATATGATGCTCAATGTCCTGTAGAATTTGGGATTGAAATCGCTAATTTAATCTCTAATGCTCAATTATCGATTTTTGAAGAATCAAATCATAATCCATTTATTGAGGAAGAAGAGGCATTTAAGGATTTTGTAAAATTAACACTACATCGTTAAGAGTAGATATAACTAAAGGCAGAAACGTTAAGTTAACAACGTTTCTGCCTTACATTTTACTTTAATTCACTTTTAGAAATCCCTAATGGACAGTCTAATACTTAATGTAAAGTAATAGTACTGTTAAACATTTATATAAAAAATAAAAAAGCCACTACTGACTAAATCAGCAACGACTTTTTGCGCGAAGCGATGTCCTACTCTCACAGGGGGAAGCCCCCAACTACCATCGGCGCTAAAGAGCTTAACTTCCGTGTTCGGTATGGGAACGGGTGTGACCTCTTTGCCATCATCACTTCACTATGAAAGATTGTTCTTTCAAAACTGGATAAACGTTTCATTGAAATTGTGCAATAAATTGTGGTTAAGTCCTCGACCGATTAGTATTCGTCAGCTCCATATGTCGCCACACTTCCACCTCGAACCTATCTACCTGATCGTCTTTCAGGGGTCTTACTTACTTGCGTAATGGGAAATCTCATCTTGAGGGGGGCTTCATGCTTAGATGCTTTCAGCACTTATCCCGTCCACACATAGCTACCCAGCGATGCCTTTGGCAAGACAACTGGTACACCAGCGGTGTGTCCATCCCGGTCCTCTCGTACTAAGGACAGCTCCTCTCAAATTTCCTACGCCCACGACGGATAGGGACCGAACTGTCTCACGACGTTCTGAACCCAGCTCGCGTACCGCTTTAATGGGCGAACAGCCCAACCCTTGGGACCGACTACAGCCCCAGGATGCGATGAGCCGACATCGAGGTGCCAAACCTCCCCGTCGATGTGGACTCTTGGGGGAGATAAGCCTGTTATCCCCGGGGTAGCTTTTATCCGTTGAGCGATGGCCCTTCCATGCGGAACCACCGGATCACTAAGCCCGTCTTTCGACCCTGCTCGACTTGTAGGTCTCGCAGTCAAGCTCCCTTATGCCTTTACACTCTACGAATGATTTCCAACCATTCTGAGGGAACCTTTGGGCGCCTCCGTTACTCTTTAGGAGGCGACCGCCCCAGTCAAACTGTCCGCCTGACACTGTCTCCTACCCCGTTAAGGGGCATGGGTTAGAAGTTCAATACAACCAGGGTAGTATCCCACTGACGCCTCCTTCGAAGCTGGCGCTCCGAGATCTCTGGCTCCTACCTATCCTGTACAAGTTGTACCAAAATTCAATATCAGGCTACAGTAAAGCTCCACGGGGTCTTTCCGTCCTGTCGCGGGTAACCTGCATCTTCACAGGTACTATAATTTCACCGAGTCTCTCGTTGAGACAGTGCCCAGATCGTTACGCCTTTCGTGCGGGTCGGAACTTACCCGACAAGGAATTTCGCTACCTTAGGACCGTTATAGTTACGGCCGCCGTTTACTGGGGCTTCAATTCGTAGCTTCGCTTGCGCTAACCACTCCTCTTAACCTTCCAGCACCGGGCAGGCGTCAGCCCCTATACTTCACCTTACGGTTTTGCAGAGACCTGTGTTTTTGCTAAACAGTCGCCTGGGCCTATTCACTGCGGCTCTCGTGCGCTTGCACGCTCAAGAGCACCCCTTCTCCCGAAGTTACGGGGTCATTTTGCCGAGTTCCTTAACGAGAGTTCTCTCGCACACCTTAGGATTCTCTCCTCGACTACCTGTGTCGGTTTGCGGTACGGGCACCTCTCACCTCGATAGAGGCTTTTCTTGGCAGTGTGAAATCAGGAACTTCGTCCATACGGACTCGTCATCACAGCTCAACGTATTAGTGTGCGGATTTGCCTACACACACGCCTTACTGCTTGAACAGAGACAACCAACGCTCTGCTTACCCTATCCTACTGCGTCCCCCCATTTCTCAAACGGTGAGGAGGTGGTACAGGAATATCAACCTGTTGTCCATCGCCTACGCCTATCGGCCTCGGCTTAGGTCCCGACTAACCCTGAGCGGACGAGCCTTCCTCAGGAAACCTTAGTCATACGGTGGACGGGATTCTCACCCGTCTTTCGCTACTCATACCGGCATTCTCACTTCTAAGCGCTCCACCAGTCCTTCCGGTCTGACTTCAACGCCCTTAGAACGCTCTCCTACCACGCATCCATACGGATGCATCCACAGCTTCGGTGAATCGTTTAGCCCCGATAAATTTTCGGCGCAGCGTCACTCGACCAGTGAGCTATTACGCACTCTTTAAATGGTGGCTGCTTCTAAGCCAACATCCTGGTTGTCTAAGCAACGCCACATCCTTTTCCACTTAACGATTACTTTGGGACCTTAGCTGGTGGTCTGGGCTGTTTCCCTCTTGACTACGGATCTTATCACTCGCAGTCTGACTCCCGTGTATAAATATCTGGCATTCGGAGTTTGTCTGAATTCGGTAAAGCGAGATGCCCCCCTAGTCCAAACAGTGCTCTACCTCCAGTATTCTCAATCACGAGGCTAGCCCTAAAGCTATTTCGGAGAGAACCAGCTATCTCCAGGTTCGATTGGAATTTCTCCGCTACCCACACCTCATCCCCGCACTTTTCAACGTGCGTGGGTTCGGGCCTCCAGTAAGTGTTACCTCACCTTCACCCTGGACATGGGTAGATCACCTGGTTTCGGGTCTACGACCACGTACTAATTCGCCCTATTCAGACTCGCTTTCGCTGCGGCTCCGTCTCATCAACTTAACCTCGCACGTAATCGTAACTCGCCGGTTCATTCTACAAAAGGCACGCTATCACCCATTAACGGGCTCTAACTACTTGTAGGCACACGGTTTCAGGATCTATTTCACTCCCCTTCCGGGGTGCTTTTCACCTTTCCCTCACGGTACTGGTTCACTATCGGTCACTAGGTAGTATTTAGCCTTGGGAGATGGTCCTCCCAGATTCCGACGGAATTTCACGTGTTCCGCCGTACTCAGGATACATTCAAGAGGGAATGAGGTTTCACTTACAGGGCTTTTACCTTCTATGGCGGGCCTTTCCAAGCCGCTTCAACTATCTCATTCTTTTGTAACTCCGTATAGAATGTCCTACAACCCCAAAGAGCAAGCTCTTTGGTTTGGGCTCTTCCCGTTTCGCTCGCCGCTACTCAGGGAATCGAATTTTCTTTCTGTTCCTGCAGGTACTTAGATGTTTCAGTTCCCTGCGTCTGTCCTCAACACGCTATGTATTCACGTGAAGATACTATGTGATTAAACATAGTGGGTTCCCCCATTCGGAAATCTCTGGATCAAAGCTTACTTACAGCTCCCCAAAGCATATCGGTGTTAGTGCCGTCCTTCTTCGACTCCTAGTGCCAAGGCATCCACCGTGCGCCCTTATTAACTTAACCAATAAGTTACACTTACTCAAATGAGTAAGATTTTAAAAGATTGCACGATCAATTTCTTGATCATTTGTTTGTTTATTGCTTTCAATGTCGTTTTATCCAGTTTTCAAAGAACAAGTTTTGAAGTATTTCATCATAAAGATGAACCTTCAAAACTGAACAGCAAACGTTAATGTTTCATTCCATAAGGAATGATTCCGAATATATCCTTAGAAAGGAGGTGATCCAGCCGCACCTTCCGATACGGCTACCTTGTTACGACTTCACCCCAATCATCTATCCCACCTTCGGCGGCTGGCTCCATAAAGGTTACCCCACCGACTTCGGGTGTTACAAACTCTCGTGGTGTGACGGGCGGTGTGTACAAGGCCCGGGAACGTATTCACCGCGGCATGCTGATCCGCGATTACTAGCGATTCCGGCTTCATGTAGGCGAGTTGCAGCCTACAATCCGAACTGAGAACGGTTTTATCGGATTAGCTCCCCCTCGCGGGTTGGCAACCGTTTGTACCGTCCATTGTAGCACGTGTGTAGCCCAGGTCATAAGGGGCATGATGATTTGACGTCATCCCCACCTTCCTCCGGTTTGTCACCGGCAGTCTCCTTAGAGTGCCCAACTAAATGATGGCAACTAAGAATAAGGGTTGCGCTCGTTGCGGGACTTAACCCAACATCTCACGACACGAGCTGACGACAACCATGCACCACCTGTCACCGTTGTCCCCGAAGGGAAAACTGTATCTCTACAGTGGTCAATGGGATGTCAAGACCTGGTAAGGTTCTTCGCGTTGCTTCGAATTAAACCACATGCTCCACCGCTTGTGCGGGCCCCCGTCAATTCCTTTGAGTTTCAGTCTTGCGACCGTACTCCCCAGGCGGAGTGCTTAATGCGTTAGCTGCAGCACTGAGGGGCGGAAACCCCCCAACACTTAGCACTCATCGTTTACGGCGTGGACTACCAGGGTATCTAATCCTGTTTGCTCCCCACGCTTTCGCGCCTCAGTGTCAGTTACAGACCAGATAGTCGCCTTCGCCACTGGTGTTCCTCCAAATCTCTACGCATTTCACCGCTACACTTGGAATTCCACTATCCTCTTCTGCACTCAAGTTTCCCAGTTTCCAATGACCCTCCACGGTTGAGCCGTGGGCTTTCACATCAGACTTAAGAAACCACCTGCGCGCGCTTTACGCCCAATAATTCCGGACAACGCTTGCCACCTACGTATTACCGCGGCTGCTGGCACGTAGTTAGCCGTGGCTTTCTAACAAGGTACCGTCAAGGTAGCGCCAGTTACTACGCTACTTGTTCTTCCCTTGCAACAGAGTTTTACGAACCGAAATCCTTCTTCACTCACGCGGCGTTGCTCCATCAGACTTTCGTCCATTGTGGAAGATTCCCTACTGCTGCCTCCCGTAGGAGTCTGGGCCGTGTCTCAGTCCCAGTGTGGCCGATCACCCTCTCAGGTCGGCTACGCATCGTTGCCTTGGTGAGCCGTTACCTCACCAACTAGCTAATGCGCCGCGGGCCCATCCTGTAGTGATAGCCGAAACCATCTTTTAACTTTCGAACATGAGCTCAAAAGTGTTATTCGGTATTAGCCCCGGTTTCCCGGAGTTATCCCAATCTACAGGGTAGGTTACCCACGTGTTACTCACCCGTCCGCCGCTAACTTTCAAAGGATGCAAGCATCCAATGAAAGTCCGCTCGACTTGCATGTATTAGGCACGCCGCCAGCGTTCGTCCTGAGCCAGGATCAAACTCTCCATAAAAGTTAGTTTGAAAGCTCATTTGCTTTGCTAGCGTATCAACATAAAGTTGATATCTATGTTTTGTTTAAGTTCATCACTTAAACGTTTAAATCATTAACGTTTGCTTGTTCAGTTTTCAAGGTTCATGTTGTTTCGTTTGTCGCGTCATCTCTTGGCGACTCACTTATAATAACACCTATTTGTTATAACCGTCAACACTATTTCATAAGTTTTTTTAAGGAAATCAATTTCTTGCGTATAAATCTATTAGGAAGAGGGAATATTATTATGTTGAAACGTTTGGTATCACTGGTTTTTTGTGTATTTCTGGTCTTGTTTTATTTTAATGAAAAAACTTTCAAATTACCTACTTTTCAGATGACGGACTCGCCCACTATTATCTCAAAAGGGCAATATGGGCATTCTTTAATTATTGAACTAAGCTATTCTCACAAAGGATTAGCTGAATGGATTGACGCTCTTTCTGAACCTTCCCTATTATTTTTAGTTGATAGCGAATGGATACAACGCAGCCCGGAATTAGTGCAACTATTGAAAGACAAAAAACTCAACGTCGGATTACTTGGGCATTCTAGTAAGGATTATGAGGATTCTACATTATTGAAAAAACAACTTACTATATTCCAAACAGCATTTGGACATTTGCCACTTTGGTTCGCTACTGCTGATTATATTGTAGAACCAGCCCTGCAAGAACAATTATTTGCAAAGGAAATAAATATTTTGGCACCGACACAATCTTTAACCGAGCTCGACATGTCATTAGCAGATGGTGATTTCATAAGCGCCCCCCTGCACCGACAACAATCGCTCGCTTTTGAAGTCATTGACCAATTTATTAATAAGCATACCCTTATTTCTTTAGAAGAAAATATATTTGGCTATAAAGTTACTACAAAACGTTACCCCAAATAATTTTACAAGTTCAATATTGGTTCGCACACATTCAATTTTGAAATATATATGTGCATTATTCTATGATAGTAGGAAGTCTCAATTCAAAAATAAAAGACAGAAACGTTATGTCACAACATTTCTGTCTTTTAACTATTTTACGCCTTTGCAGTTCTCACCACTTCTTTACGAGCTTTTCGACGTTCTTCTAATTTTTTGCGGTCTACTTCAGATTGCGCATTGTATTTAGGTAGCATTAAAATTTGGAATGCATTTACTGCAACAAGTGGGAATAATAATAATGCGACATATACATCAATATTATCTTGTCGTCCCATTAAAGCAATGATCCATTCTAATGACGTAACTACAATCATAAAGAAAATTGTTGAAATTAAAACATGTGGTTTTTGTGTCATTTTCACTTTTTTCAAACCCGTTGCAACGGCTGCCCCAACTAATACAACAAGCAAAAAAACATAAAATACCCAGTCTGCTATCGTTTCCGCGCCTGGGGAAAAACGGAAAATAATAATATCAGCAAGCACAATAATAATTAATAACATTTGAATCCAGTTCCACAATGTTAGCGAACGGAAAATATTTACGCCAACTTGGTGTAATGTTAAGTAGGCAAAGAATCCTGCCTGCGCCATTACGCTCATTGTAAACCCGAGGAAAATCATCCAAACAAATGCAGCAAGAAATTCTCCAATTTCTCCATTTAATAAGTAAGGTTGAAAGAAGCTCCATCGTATTATTAACGAGGCAATTGCATTCACTCCACCGCCAATTAATAATGCCCAAAAGGAAAATTTAAACCAATTTCGTATTGTCACGACATAACGTCCCCCAATTTTTAATATATTTGTTTATTTTACCAAGCGAAATTAAAAAAAGCGACCGATGTTCTAGGTTCTTACATATTATCTGTAAAATTGTGAACAATAGATGAAAGCGATTAGTTGCAGAAAGGACTGATAAAGATGGTGCGGCGTTATTTCTTCCTTAGTCTAATGGTATTATTTCTCGTTAGCTGTAGTGATGCAAAAACAACAACCCTTTCTTATGAAGAAGTGAAGAAGATCATGGTCGATGCAGTACAAACTGAGGAAGGGAAGAAGGCAATTCGTCAATTATTTGAAGAAAAGAGCTTTCGTGAGCTTCTCGTTTTAGATACAGAAGAAGTTAAAAAGGCAACCGAGGAAACGTTACTTTCTAAAGAAGCAGAGGAATTTTGGAAAAAAACTTTTGAAGATCCTAAATTTAAGGAATCCTTCGCAAAAAGCATGAAAAAGCAGCAAGAGGATTTACTGAAGGATTTACTGAAAGATTCCTCCTATCAAGAAGATTTAATTTCCTTTTTCGATCAGCCTGAAATGCAAAAACAGCTGGAGTCCATCTTAAAAGGTTCAAAAATTAAGAAGGAAATTGAAAAGTCTGTAATGGACACAATTGAAAATCCACTCCTTCAAACTAAATGGCAAGAACTCATTAAGAAAAGCGGAGAGGCGCCAACTTCTGGGGAAAAGTCAGATTCTAAAGATAGCAAGGACAGTGGCGGGGGAGACAGTGCCGAGTAGGCCTCCAAAATGTCTAATAAAAAACGATTGCTTAGGTAGACCCATAAGCAATCGTTTTTTCATTATTTTTTTAACTGTGCAATCACTTCTTCTGCAATTGTTAAGTAAATTTTACCCGTCGGATGTTGCGCTGCATAAATAGATGGAGCAAAATCTTCATCTGTCCAGTCTGGCTGACCTAGTGGAATTTGCCCTAATAACTTAGTACGTAATTCTTCTGTCAACTTAGGACCGCCACCTTGACCGAATATATATTCTTTTTCGCCGTCTTTATTTTCATACCATGCCATATTTTCAATAACACCTAAAATTTCATGGTCTGTTTGTAATGCCATCGCACCTGCACGAGCTGCTACAAATGCTGCTGTTGGGTGCGGTGTTGTCACAACAATCTCTTTTGATGACGGTAACATTTGGTGAATATCCAATGCCACATCGCCAGTGCCTGGTGGTAAGTCTAATAGAAGATAATCTAAATCGCCCCATTCCACATCGCGGAAGAATTGATCTAACACTTTTCCAAGCATCGGGCCGCGCCATACAATTGGTGCATTATTTTCAACGAAGAAGCCCATTGAAATTACTTTTACCCCCATACGCTCTACTGGATAAATACGATTATCTTTTACAACAGGCATTTCTGTAACACCCATCATGTCCGGCACACTGAAGCCGTAAATGTCAGCATCGATTAAGCCAACTTTTTTACCTAAACGAGCAAGCGCAACTGCTAAATTTACTGAAACAGTTGATTTCCCTACGCCGCCCTTACCTGAAGCAATTGATATAAATTGCACGCTTGATAATGGTGATAAAATATCTTGTGCTTCCGCTTCTGTTGCTTGTCCGCGGAATGCTTGTAATGCTTCTTGTGATAATTCTTCAAAACGAATGCCGACAGAAGCCGCGCCATTTTCTTTTAATACTTCAACAACTTTCATTTGAAGTGTCATTTGTTCTGGCGTATTCGTTTTAGCAATGGCAAGACGAACGCTGACATGCATTTTTTCTTCTTTAATTGAAACATTAGTTATTCCGTTTGTTTCTGCTAAGGATTTATGTAAAAACGGATCTTGTAATTGTCCTACTAGTTCTTGAACTTTTTGCACGTTTAACACATCAAACACTCCCCTAAATTGAATATCCAATGCTAGTATATCACACTCATTTCTTATTACTATTACATGTTGCTTAGTCTATATTTAGGTTTACATAATTTTCAATTCCGCGTGCAATGGCAAAGGCTATTTTTTCTTGATAGCTATCTGTCACCAATAATTTTCTCTCTTCTTCATTACTTATAAAGCCTGTTTCAACTAATGCTGCTGGTGCATCTACCTTTTTCAATAAATACACTTGTTTAATCGATAGCGCTTCTCGTTCTGTATTTTCCAGTGTTTCGCGTAACGATTGCTGGACCGCTTTAGCTAATAACTCGCTATTCGGATGTCCGCCCTTATGGAAAAATACTTGTGCACCTCGCCACTTCGCATTTGGAATCGCATTGGCATGAATCGTTACAAATAAATCCGGATCATTTGACTGCACGAGCGATTCGCGTAAAAAGATATCTTGTTTTTTCCGCTCCCGGTTCGTAAGGTTTTGTTCATTCGATGCCTGTTCACTAATCACATCGCCATCCGTTTTACGCGTTAAAATGACTTCTGCCCCTAAACGTGTTAGCTGACGTTCAACTTTTTTAGTAATCGCTAGCGTAATTTCTTTCTCAATTATTTCCCCACTGGATGCGCCCCCATCTATTCCCCCGTGTCCTGCATCTAATACAATTTTCAACCCACCTAAAGGCTCCGGCAAAAAAAATCGTTTATCCGATGCACTTGTTTCATAAACAACGACCATCATCGAGCAAAAAATAACAAAAATTAATGCAAGCCAACGCCTCAAAAAAACCACCGCCCTTTTTGCCTAATATACGCTAACGGACGGTGGATTATTCCCTATCAAGCCATTAGCTGACGTTGCAATGCAGCATAAAAGCCTTGTTTGTTCATTAAAGTTTGATGATTTCCTTGTTCGATTATTTGCCCTTCATTGATAACGAGAATTTGATTGGCATTTTCAATCGTCTTTAAACGGTGTGCAATGACAAAGCTTGTACGTCCCTTCATCAAATTCGTTAGCCCCTTTTGAATGTGTACTTCAGTCATTGTATCGACACTTGAAGTCGCTTCATCTAAAATCAATAAATCCGGATCTTCTAAAATCGCACGAGCAATGGCGATAAGTTGGCGCTGTCCTTGACTTAAATTCAACCCGCCACTAGTCAGCACGGTCTCATACTGTTCTGGTAAGTATTTAATAAAATTATGTGCATACGCAACTTTAGCCGCTTCTTCTACTTCTTCATTTGTGGCATCAAGCTTACCGAATCGAATATTCTCACGGACTGTACCCGAAAACAAGTACGTATCCTGTAAAACAACACCAATGTGATTTCGTACATTACTCATTTGATAATGCTCAATTGGCTGGCTATCTAGCAATATCCGTCCGCCTGTAGCATCATAAAAACGCGTAAGCAGCTGAATAATTGTTGTTTTCCCAGAGCCAGTTGGACCGACAATGGCAATCGTTTCTCCCGCTTGGGCATGAAAGTTAATACCATGTAAAATGGGTTTCCCTTGTTCATAGGCAAATTGAACATTTTGAAACGTGACATTCCCCGCAAACTTATCTTTTACTTTTGCATTTGTAACATCTGCTACTTCCTGCGTTTCATCAAGTATTTCAAAAACACGTTCTGAACCAGCAATCGCTGACTGAAACGTATTCAGTAAATTTGATAGTTGGTTAATTGGGCGGAAAAATTGGCGAGTATACGTAACAAATGACGCAATAACTCCAATTGAAAGACCACTCGTTACAGCCATAATCGCCCCTGTACCAATAACTAAACTCAATCCTAAATTATTCATAAAGTTATTGATTGGACCCATAAAGCCCGAAATGGTATCCGCGCGCATAGCCGACGTACGCAAGTTTTCATTTGCTTCCTGAAATTCTTCAATACCTTGCCTTTCATTGCCGAATAACGTAATAATATCAGCATTTGAAATTGTTTCTTCTATATAGCTATTCAATATCCCTAATTTACGCTGACGTTCTTTATAATTTACACTACTCCGCTTAATAATCTGCTTCGTCGCCCAAACGATTAATGGAATAATAATAAGCGTTACAAGAGCAAGTACCCAATTTAAATAAAATAGAGCAAATGCCGTACCAATAATCGTTAAAAAGGAAGAAACGATTTGAATGACACTTTGTGAAAGCGCTGCGTTTAAATTTTCAATATCATTCGTCATACGACTCATTAAATCACCTTGCTTACGCTTATCAAAAAACGCTAGTGGCAAGGATTGATATTGTTCAAATAGTTGCTGGCGTAATCGGTGAATCGTTTTTTGAGAGATGCGAATCATCACAAAAGTTTGCACCCATGTTAATACAGATGATGCAATATAAACGCCTGCTAAAACGAGTGCCATTTTCACCGCACCATTTACATCTAATTTGACAATATAATCATCAATTGTTTTCCCGATTAAAAATGGTCCTACTAAACTTAACAGCGTGCTAATAACGACAATCAAGATGACGCTTAGGAGCTCGACTTTTTGCAATCGCAAATAGCTCCAAATGCGTAACAATGTTTGTTTTTGATTTTTTGGTTTTACAACCGCTCCTGAAAATCTACCACCGGGATGTCCCATTGGTGACGGAGGCCCACCCGGATGTTTAGTCATGTAGGGTACCTCCCTTTCCTTCTTGCGTTTTATCAATTTCTTGATACATCGAACTTGTTTTCAATAACTCCTCATGTGATCCACGCGCTACGATATGACCATCATCCATGACAAGAATTTGATTGGCATGGCGAATCGAAGAAATTTTTGCAGACACGATAAATTTTGTTGCCTGCCCAAATTGCTGTTCAATTGCCTGCTGAATTTTCTTTTCTGAAATACTATCTACCGCGCTCGTCACATCATCTAATACTAAAATTGCCGGTTTACGAATAAATGCCCGCGCCATTGCAAGCCGTTGTTTTTGACCACCTGATAAATTCGTTGCACCTTGTGTTAGTAAATGTGCTGTCCGTGATGGTAGCTTTTCTATGAATTCTGTTGCACATGCTGCTACCAATGCTTCTTCTAGTTGTTCATCCGTTGCCGTTTCATTACCGTAACGAATATTTTCAGCAATTGTTTTTGAAAACAACGTCGCTTTTTGTGGCGCAAAGCCAATCGATTGACGTAGTTGCTCTACATCATATTGTTGGATTGGTACACCATCAATTTTGACTACACCTTGGTCGACATCAAACAAACGCGAAATCATTTTGACAAGCGTTGATTTCCCACTACCCGTCATTCCAATAATGCCGATTGTTTCTCCTGCTTTTGCATGGAAGCTCACATTTTTTAAAACAGGCTCTGTTCCTTCTATATAAGAAAAGCTTACCTGTTCGAATTCAACCTCTCCTCGCACAGATTTTTGTACCGGTTGATTTGGACTTTGAATATCAGCTTTTTCATCTAACACTTCAACAATACGTCCTGCACTCGGAATGGCACGTGCTAATTGAACAAGTACCATGGAAGAACTCATTAGCCCTTGCATGACCATCATTAAATAGTTTATAAAGGCGAGGATGACACCTACTTGTATTGTTTCACTTTCAACTTGAATTGCTCCGAGCCAAAGTGCCGCTACAATCCCTAAATTCACAACAAACATCGTTAACGGTGCTAACACGCCAATAATTTGATCCGCTGTCATACTGCGCTTCATTAATTGCGTATTCACATCTGTAAACTGTTCAATTTGATGATTTTTTCGATTATATGCCTTAATGACACGAATACCCGCCAAGTTTTCCTGTACTTTCATGTTCACTTGATCCACAACACGCTGTACTTTGTGAAACAGCTTGCCTGATAGTGAAGTAAAAAAGTACATAGCAAAGGCTAATATTGGCACAACGACTAATAAAATTGGAAAGAACTCACGTGCTGTTACAAAAACAATGACAACCGCACCGATGAACATCATTGGTCCACGCACGAAAATTTTAAGAAGCATCGTTACGGCACGCTGTAGCATTTCCACATCGCTCGTTAAATTCGTAATCAGTTTGCCCAATGTAAATTTATCCTTACTGTTATTTGATAAGTACGTGATTGTTTCATATAAATCTTGTCGTAAATCGGTAGCAAAATTAACAGCTGTTTTTGACGCATAGACCGAACAGCCTATCCCACCAATTAGAGCGATAATCGATGTTCCCATCATGAGTCCAAACATTTTTAAAATATACGAGGTATCCCCTTTTGAGATTCCCTCATCAATAATATGCTGTAATATAGTTGGTTGTAGTAAGTCCATTCCCACTTCAATAAGCATCATGACTGGTGCTATAATCGCAAAAACGATATAAGGCCTTATATATTTTGTAAGTTTTAATACGGCTTGCATGTTGAAGCACCACTTCCTCTATTCCTTCTAAAATCTATTCTTCTGTTGTTTCTCCAAGTATTTCAGTTAATTTAAATGTAACAACAAATTCATTCATTATAGCTTCTGTTGCCTTTAGCTCGCCCGCGATTACAGAATGAATTGATTGAAGCTCATTGGAATCCAGTTGTTTTTTCAATGTGTCGCGCTTCGTATCTAACTGTCGATAAAACTCTAGCGCTCGCCCTCTTCGAAATGTTTGAGCCCCTTTACGACGCCTTTCCCCATTACACTTTTCATGTTCACGTTGATGCATTTCATTATGTTCAGAGTACATACAATTCACCTCTCCTTATTTTGAATACAATTGTATGCTTTTGTATACAATAAATCTAGTTTTTCGTACATAGTCTTGGAAGTTTTGTCTAGGCATTCCTTATTAAAGATATTTAATATATAGTTGAAGAAGTATATTGTTTTATTGGAATAGTTGATTAATTAAATGCATTTGAGAGAAGGGGTGTTTTTAGTGAATCAAAAATTAAAGGTAATAGTTGAGTCTATTGAATTTTACCAATCGACTTATCCCGAAGACGCCTGCATTTTGATTTTTGATACCGAAAAAGTAGTCGGTTATAAACGTGGAAAAACAGTGGATTTAAAGATTACACTAGGTGAAACGGTTGAGCAACATCGCAATACGACAAGTGTTCGTGCGATGAAGAGTGGAAGATTTTTACGTGAGGAACGTAGCGAGGAAGCATTTGGTTTCCCTTACATAGCATCCTCTGTCCCAGTATATGATAACGGGGTAATCGTTGGCGTTGTTACAGGTGTTATTTCAAATAGCCGTGTAAGCGATATGCGCATCGTAGCAAACGAGCTGTCTGGTTCTGTTCAAGAAATGTCTGCAACGACCGAGCAACTAGCGTTGGCAAGTACCGATGTATCGAAACGTTTAGTCGAATTATCGAAGTATGCAGAGCAAATGAATGACAATATCCAACAGATTAACTCCATTGTTGGGGCTGTGAAAGATATTGCAATGCATTCCAAAATTTTAGGATTAAACGCATCTATTGAAGCTGCACGTTCCGGTGTACACGGCAGAGGCTTTGCTGTTGTAGCAAATGAAATTCAAAAAATGGCGCAAAATAGTACCAATAGTGCCAATAGTATCGCGCACCAGCTACTCACTATTACGGACTCCATTGAACATATTAATGCATATACAAAGCAAATCGCCTCATTTACCGAGGAATACACCGCGAGCATGCACGAAATGAGCGAGGGTTATGTATCCATTAATCAAATTGGACAAAAATTATTATCGCTCGGTGAGATTGAGCATTGATCGTTACTTGCAATCATTCAATACAATAACGAGTACCATTTAAGCACTTAATCAGATACATATTCTGACTGAGTGCTTTTGTTGTACCTATTGGGTAAATATCACAAAGTGGATTTATAGTTAGGATAGCATCAAAGAGAAAAAAACCCTCTCCCACAAATGTGAGAAAGGGTTTTGTAATTCGCAAAATTGTATAATCGGAAAGATTAACGTTTTGAGAACTGAGGTGCACGACGAGCGCCGCGTAAACCTGGTTTTTTACGTTCTTTCATGCGTGAATCACGAGTTAATAGACCCGCTGATTTAAGCGCTGAACGGAAATCTGGATCAACTTGTAATAATGCACGAGCGATACCATGACGGATTGCACCAGCTTGACCTGTGAATCCACCACCGTTTACGTTAACGTGTACATCATAAGAACCTTTAGTTTCAGTTGTTTCTAATGGTTGGTTGATGATTAATAATAAAGTTTCGTATGGTAGGTAATCAGCAACATCACGGTTGTTGATTACGATTTTGCCTTCGCCTGGTACTAAACGTACGCGAGCTGTAGAACTTTTACGGCGACCTGTGCCGATGTATTGAACTTGTGCCAAGGTTATTTCCTCCTATTATTGTATATTAACCGCGTAGCTCGTAAGCTTCTGGTTTTTGTGCTGCATGTGGGTGCTCAGAACCAGTGTAAACGTTCAGTTTAGTGAACATTTGACGACCTAAAGAGTTCTTTGGAAGCATCCCTTTGATAGCTAACTCAAGCATTTGAGTTGGGTATTTTTCTTTCATTTCACCAGCTGTACGTTGTTTTAAACCACCAGAGAATTGAGTGTGGCGGTAGTAAATTTTACCTTTTAATTTGTTACCTGTTAACTCAATTTTCTCAGCGTTGATGATGATTACGTGATCACCTGTATCAACGTTTGGTGTGAAAGTTGGTTTATGTTTACCGCGTAAGATAGCAGCTACTTCAGAAGCTAAACGACCTAACGTTTGGCCTTCTGCGTCAACTACTAACCATTTGCGTTCTACTTCGTGACCTTTAGCCATGAATGTTGTGCGCATATTTGTATCCTCCTAATCGATATTGATTACCGTTATTTTTCATTATTAAACACTTATAAGTTTCGGGGCTTATTTTGTGGTGGTAATGAAAATACCATACATCATCATATAATGTATCGCGTTATAAGTCAAGATATTTAATTGAACACCTGGAAAGGTTGTTAAACTCTTTTAGATTGCTGAATTGACTTGAATTCACCCAAAATAATTTCCATTTAATCATTAAAAACTATGACTAAAGTCAAAAAAATCTTTATTGAAGAATTATTCTTTATCATAGAAGACTTCTTCTAAATACAAACCATGTGCTGGTGCAGTTTTACCAGATTGGTTCCTGTCTTGTGAGGCAATCGTTTGTACAACCGACGCAAAATCCCGTTTTTCAATGCCGGCTTCCCACAAGGTGCCTGCAATAATGCGTACCATATTATATAGAAATCCGTCTCCTGAAATGGTCATATGGAGCTCTTCCTGATGCCATTCAAAATCGAGAGCACTTACTGTACGCACTTTATCGATTACACTCGTATTAGCCGCGCAAAAGCAGCTAAAGTCATGTTGACCGACAATCGCCCTTGCAGCATCGATCATTGCTGTAACGTTTGGTTTAATACCATTTGTCTCCACTGCATAGTGACGACGGAATGGACTTTGAACTGTACCACAATCCCAAATATACCGGTAACGCTTTCCGACCGCATCATAACGTGCATGAAAATCATCGGCCACTTGTTCGAGCTGTAGCACACGAATATCACGCGGTAGCTGCACATTTAACGCTTTCATGTAGTTATCAGAGGGAATCATTAATGACGTATCAAAATGAATCGTCTGCCCTGTTGCATGGACACGTGCATCCGTTCGTCCACTTGCTATGATTTTTACAGTTGCGCCCTTATGCATCTTGGAAAGTACTTTTTCAATTTCAAGCTGTACAGTACGCTTCCCAGGCTGTACCTGATAGCCAGCAAATTGCGTACCGTCATAACTAATAATCGCTTTTATTCTCGTCATTTCCTTACTCCTTTAGTTGCGTAACAGCCACAACGTTGCAGCGACCGCTAAGAGCATAACTAAACTCATCGTATCTTTTATATCCCATTTAAGCTGACGGTATCTTGTACGCCCTTCACCGCCACGATAGCCACGTACTTCCATTGCCGTAGCTAAATCCTCCGCACGTTTAAAAGCACTCACAAATAACGGAACTAATAACGGGACAACCGCTTTTAAGCGATCTTTAATAGGTCCTGCACTAAGGTCTGAACCACGTGCCATCTGTGCCTTCATAATTTTATCTGTTTCATCCATTAATGTAGGAATAAAACGCAAAGAAATTGACATCATGAGTGCTAGTTCATGCACAGGTAACTTGATTTTCTTCAATGGATTTAATAACGTTTCTAATCCGTCTGTAATCGAAATCGGTGATGTTGTTAATGTTAAAATCGACGTAATGAACACAAGCACTAAAAAACGCATTGAAATAAAAATACCTTGCTTTAATCCTTCTTCATGAATTTTCATGAAGCCCAGATCAAGTAACACGGCTCCTTCTTTATTCATCAAAATATGCAATATAAATGTAAATGCCATTAAAAAGATAACGGGTTTTAGCCCATTAATTAAAAAATAAAAGCGAATGCGAGACATCAAAATAACGAACAACGTAAATGCTAACAAAATCGCATACGTAACAATATTATTTGCTAAAAAAACGATAATGATAAAAGCAAAAACAAAAATTAATTTTGAGCGTGGATCGAGCTGATGCACAAACGAATTTCCGGGTATGTAACGGCCAAAGATCATTTTCTCCATCATTGCTCGCCACGCCCCTCTCGAATAGCTTGCCCCAATTCTACAGCTAGCTCTTCTTCCGTTAAGCACACTTTTGATAATTTTTTACCAATCATCTGCTCTACTTTATGCTGGAAGCGTACGACACGTGGTGGCTCTAAACGGTATTTTTCCAATGTTGCTCTATCCGCAAATAATACACGAGGCTCACCCGTTAACACACATTTCCCTTCATGCATAATAGCTATTCGGTCCGCGTAACGTGCTGCGTCCTCCATACTATGCGTTACAAGAATTGTCGTAAGCCCTTTTTCGTTGTGTAACTTATAAAATAAATCCATAATTTCTTTTTGTCCTCTTGGATCAAGTCCAGCAGTCGGTTCGTCTAATACAATAACTTCTGGCTCCATCGCAAGTACGCCTGCAATCGCAACACGACGCATTTGGCCTCCCGATAAATCAAATGGCGATTTTTCTAAAATATTGTCAGACAAACCAACAAGCGAAATTAATTCACGTGCACGCTTTTCTGCATCCTTTTCAGAAACACCAAAGTTCATCGGACCAAACATAATATCCTTCAGCACAGTTTCTTCAAATAATTGATGCTCCGGAAATTGAAAAACAATGCCTACTTTTTGACGAACAGACTTTAATTCATTTGCCTTTTTGCCCGCCTCAATCACACGGTCACCGATATGAACTGTTCCACTAGACGGCTTTAAAAGCCCATTAAAATGTTGTAGGATTGTCGACTTCCCTGAACCTGTGTGACCAATGATTGCTTCGTATGTCCCACTTGAAATGGTTAGTTCAACATCATGCAACGCATACTTTTCAAACGGTGTACCCTTTGAATAAGCATAGCTTACTTGTTGAAGTTTGATGTCCATAAATCATTCACCAGCTCTTCTTCTGTCATATGTTGTCCTACAAACTGTACACCTTGTGCTTGTAAGAGTTTTGTCATCTTTGTAGCAAATGGTAAATCCAGCCCAAAATCAACGAGTTCGTCACCAAGTGCAAATATTTCGGCCGGTGTACCTTCCGCATATTTTTTCCCATCATTCATAAAAATAACGCGGTCCGCCAATAGCGCCTCTTCTAAATCATGCGTAATCGATAAAACCGTTAAGCCAATTTTTTCACGCAATGCTTGTACTATTTTAAGTACTTCCTCTCGCCCTTGTGGATCGAGCATGGATGTCGCTTCATCTAAAATTAAAATTTGTGGATGCATCGCAAGTGCTCCAGCAATCGCAACACGCTGCTTTTGCCCACCTGATAAATGATGTGGCTCATGGTTGATAAAGCCTTCCATTTTCACCTGCTCTAACGCTTCCTTTACACGTATGACCATTTCCTCATATGGAACTCCATTGTTCTCTAAAGAAAACGCAACATCATCCTGAACCGTTGCCCCTACAAATTGATTGTCTGGATTTTGAAAGACCATACCGATTTGAGAACGTATTCTCCATAAGTTTTCTTCTGTTAATACATCTCGCTTAACCCTTACTTCCCCTCGCTCTGGAAACAACAAGCCACTCATCAATTTGGCCATTGTAGATTTACCTGAGCCATTATGTCCAACAATCGCAATCCAATCACCTTGATTTACCGAAAAGGATACATCTTGAACTGCTTTTCGTGCTTCTGGATTTTCCGGTGTATAGGAAAACGTTATATCATTAAATGATAAAATTTCAGACATGATTACTCAACTCCTCTCTGCTCTACTAATAAATTACACGTTTCAAGAGATAGATGCTACCTTTTCCCAGGAAATAACGCGTACCTATATAAAAATAAAGCACGTTTTCCAATAGTCAGACAGGTTGTCCTCCATTAAACGTACTTTATGTTTACATATGTATATGGAGAATTTTGATGCTCAAGTCAAAATTCCATAAGTAAGTGATACTTTCTTACTTTATTAAATAAAAAAGCGCGCACCTCATTCACAGAAATGCGCTTGTCGTAACATTTTCAGGATCATTAGGTGCTCAAGCCTAATCATCCAATGAATGAGGTGCGGAGAGCTAAACGAGTCGCCAGCAAAATTGCCCCGCTCATCATAACGCTCAGCTTAATTATTGTCGTATAAATCACTTTAAAGATAAAACAAAAGAGGGGTGCGGGTTCAACCGGTGAACCGGACACCCCTCTTCACCATTTCGTCAGAATTAAACTAATTCGATAACTACTACAGGTGCGCCGTCACCACGACGAGGACCTACTTTAAGAATACGAGTGTAACCACCTTGACGCTCTGCATAACGTGGTGCAATATCGTCAAATAATTTTTGAAGTGCGAAAACAGTGTTTGCTTCTTCACCTTCGCCAACTGTTACTAACTCACGACGGATAAATGCTGCCGCTTGACGACGTGCATGTAAATCTCCGCGTTTACCTAAAGTAATCATTTTTTCAACAGCTTTACGTGTTTCTTTAGCGCGAGCTTCAGTAGTTTCGATACGCTCGTTGATAATTAAATCAGTAGCTAAGTCACGTAATAATGCTTTACGTTGAGAACTTGTACGACCAAGTTTTCTGTAACCCATGGACGTTTCCCTCCTTTATTTGTATCTGATCTAGCTTAATTTTTAAGTTTTCGCTTAGTCTTCATTACGTAATCCTAAACCAAGCTCTTCTAACTTCGCTTTTACTTCTTCTAAAGACTTACGACCTAAGTTACGTACTTTCATCATATCATCTTCTGATTTATTCGCTAATTCTAGTACCGTATTGATACCAGCGCGTTTTAAACAGTTATAAGAACGAACAGAAAGATCAAGCTCTTCGATAGTCATCTCTAATACTTTTTCTTTTTGATCTTCTTCTTTTTCGACCATGATTTCAGCAGTTTGTGCTTCGTTCGTCATGCCCACGAAGATGTTTAAATGCTCTGTTAAAATTTTAGCTCCAAGTGAAATCGCTTCTTTTGGACCGATGCTACCATCAGTCCACACATCAAGTGATAACTTATCGTAGTCAGAATTTTGTCCAACACGAGTGTTTTCAACTTGGAAGTTGACGCGTGAAACTGGAGTGTAAATAGAGTCGATCGGGATCACGCCGATAGGAAGATCCTCACGTTTGTTTTGATCAGCAGGAGTGTAACCACGGCCTCGTTGTGCGTACATACGCATACGTAAGTGACCGTTTTTAGCGATTGTTGCAATATATAGATCAGGATTTAAAATTTCTACATCACTGTCATGTGTAATGTCAGCAGCAGTAACCGTTCCGTCACCTTTCACATCTATCTCAATGACTTTTTCTTCGTCAGAGTAGATTTTTAAAGCTAGCTTTTTCACGTTTAAGATAATTGAAGCAACATCTTCTACAACGCCTTCTACAGTAGAGAATTCGTGTAGTACGCCGTCAATTTGAATTGACGTTACAGCAGCTCCAGGTAATGAAGACAGAAGGATACGACGTAAAGAATTACCCAAAGTGTTTCCATATCCGCGTTCTAGCGGTTCTACAACAAACTTGCCATATTTGGCAGCTTCGCTGATCTCCACTGTTTCAATCTTTGGTTTTTCAATTTCGATCATTCCAATTTACCCTCCTTCAAAACATCTAATGTATAGGTTCATACCATCATAGTTGTCGATCTTAGATAGACATTATATATGCACAAGACAATTGCACAAAGTAAAATGATGTACTCAGAAGTTAACCTTCTAAGATGCACCTATTATACACGACGACGTTTTGGCGGACGGCAACCGTTATGAGGAACTGGAGTAACGTCTTTAATAGCAGTTACATCTAAACCAGCAGCTTGAAGTGCACGAATTGCAGCTTCACGACCTGAACCAGGACCTTTAACAGTAACTTCTAAAGTTTTAATGCCATGTTCAATTGACGTTTTTGCAGCTGTTTCAGCAGCCATTTGAGCTGCGAATGGTGTTGATTTACGTGAACCACGGAAACCTAATGCACCAGCTGAAGACCAAGATAAAGCATTACCTTGCATATCAGTAATTGTTACAATTGTATTGTTAAATGTAGAACGGATGTGAGCAATACCAGCTTCGATATTCTTTTTCACACGACGTTTACGAGTTTGTTGTTTACGAGCCATTTTAAGAAGGAACCTCCTTTACTTAATTATTTTTTCTTGTTCGCTACAGTTTTACGAGGACCTTTACGCGTACGAGCGTTGTTCTTCGTATTTTGACCACGAACAGGTAAACCACGACGGTGACGGATACCACGTAATGAAGCAATTTCCATTAAACGTTTGATGTTTAAAGAAACTTCACGACGTAAATCACCTTCAGTTTTGTATGAGTCTAATTGTTCACGAATTTGGTTTAATTGATCTTCTGTTAAGTCTTTAACGCGAGTACTTTCGTCAATACCTGCTGCAGCTAATACTTTTTGAGAAGTCGTTTTACCAATACCGAAAATGTATGTTAATGAAATTACCACGCGTTTGTCGCGAGGAATGTCAACACCAGCAATACGTGCCATATACGTTGTGCACCTCCTTGTTTAATTACCCTTGTTTTTGTTTGTGTTTAGGATTTTCACAGATTACCATTACTTTACCGCGTCGGCGAATTACTTTACATTTTTCGCAGATCGGTTTCACAGATGGTCTCACTTTCATCTAACCTAACCTCCTTAGTAGTCCGGAGTGCAAAAGATTATTTAAAACGGTATGTGATACGACCGCGAGTTAAATCATATGGAGATAACTCAATAGTAACCTTATCTCCAGGTAGGATACGGATAAAGTGCATACGAATCTTTCCAGATACGTGTGCGAGCACAGTGTGCCCATTTTCTAATTCTACCTTAAACATCGCGTTTGGCAAAGTCTCAACAACTGTTCCTTCGACTTCAATAACATCGTCTTTCGCCATCTTCTCGTCTCCCTTCTATATGCAAATATCAAAAAACTCTAGTGAGCTCTTGCAACTGTTTTCTCCTATTAAAGAAGCAACTCGTTTCAACATATGTTCTGGATTGCATGAGAGATGTTCAATAAGACGCTTGTCTGGTTTCGCTTCACACAATCCATGGAATGTACAGTACCCGATAAAGGAACTGTATCCCTTATGTTAACACGATAGCCGGAATGTCTTGGATGAGAGATTCATACCCGTTACACAGATGCTTCCACGAAACCCATTATACCTTAAAAAGATGTCGTCACACGATTAATGTGCTCAACCTTTATAGTATATACCGGGCATAATATGCTTTTGCAACTCTCAAAAAATTATGTTTCGTTGTTGCCTCCGCACGCCTCCCGCGGAAGCTGTCTAGCGCCCGGACGGGTATCAGCTGCGGCTGCCCTGTAATAGAGCATCAAGTTCAGCAAATACTTTTGAAATTTCTTGCTGTCCATTAATGTTTGTCAGTACATCCTTAGCTTTATAAAAATCAAGCAAAGGCTGTGCTTGGTTCATATTTACTTCCAGACGGTTTGCAACTGTTTCTGGATTGTCATCCGCACGTGTGTATAATTCGCCGCCATCTTTATCACATTTCCCTTCCTCTTTTGAAGGATTGAAAATTAAGTGGTAAGATGTGCCACAAGTTTTACAAATACGACGGCCGCTTAAGCGTGCAATTAATTCATCTTTTTCGACTTGAACATTAATCGTATGTTCAACTGGACGACCTAGTTCTTCAAGGATGCTATCTAAAGCTTCAGCTTGAGGGACTGTACGTGGGAATCCATCTAATAAGAATCCTTTTTCGCAATCTGCTTGTGCAAGACGCTCTCGAACAATACCAATCGTTACTTCATCGGGAACTAATGCTCCCTGATCCATAAACGATTTTGCTTGTAAACCTAGTTCTGTGCCTTCTTTAATGGCAGCACGGAACATGTCACCTGTAGAAATATGAGGGATTGCGTACTTCTCAACAATTTTGTCAGCCTGAGTACCTTTACCAGCACCAGGTAGACCCATTAAAACGATATTCATACGAATGCTCCCCTTTAAAATAGCGCTGGCTCAGGAAACATATATGTTTCCTAAACCTGCCTTATTTCATAAAGCCCTTATAATGACGCTTAACGAGTTGAGACTCTAATTGTTTCATCGTTTCAAGTGCAACACCAACTACAATTATTAAACTTGTTCCCCCGATTTGAGCCGAAGCCGGCAGGTTCATAAAGTTAATGAACAGAATTGGCATGACTGAAATTGCGATAAGGAATAGCGCACCAACAAATGTCAAACGATAAAGAACTTTTGTTAAGTAAGCTTGTGTGTCATTACCTGGACGAATGCCCGGAATATAAGCACCCTGCTTTTTCAAGTTGTCGGCCACATTTTCTGGATTCACTTGAATGAATGCATAGAAATATGTGAATGCCACGATTAACGCAATGTAAATGACCATCCCAACAGGTTTTGAATAATCAAAAGTGTTCGTAATGAATGCAGTTACTTTGTTATCACCGAAGAATGTCGCTAAAGTTTGAGGTGTCACCATGAACGCTACCGCGAAGATTACCGGAATAACCCCTGCAGCATTTACTTTTAACGGTAAGTGCGTTTGTTGTGCGCCCACTTTAGGCGAATTACCAGCAACTCGTTTTGCATATTGAATTGGTATTTTACGCAACGCTTGTTGAACGTAAATAACACCAACTATAACAGCAAGTAGCACTAAAACTAATAGCATCAGGATAATAATCTTAATGAAAAGTTGATCTCCTGCGCCTTCAATTTGTTGTGCATAAATTTGGTTTACTGTGTTAGGAAGCGCCGCGACGATACCAGCGAAGATAATGATTGAAATACCATTACCAACACCATAAGCAGTAATTTGTTCTGATAACCACAATAGGAATGCTGTACCACCAGTAAGCACGATTGAAATCGTTAAGTACGATTGAACGCTAGTATCTACAATCAATGACCCACCGTAGAACTGGTTAAACCCGAACGACATTGCGAAAGATTGAATAAATGCTAGCACAATTGTGAAATAACGTGTGAATTGAGCTAACTTACGTCGGCCCACGTCACCTTGTTTCGACCATTCTGCAAACTTTGGTACAACGTCCATTTGAAGTAACTGGACAATAATTGAGGCTGTGATGTAAGGCATAATCCCCATCGCAAAAATAGAGAAGTTTGCCAAAGCACCACCGCCAAACGTATTAAGGAAACCTACTAAGTTAAACTCATCAGTCGCCTTTAATACATCTGCGTTAACGTTTGGTACCGGGATGAATGTCCCGATACGGAAAACGATTAACATTAATAAAGTAAAGATGATTTTATTTCGTATATCTCGAACGCGCATAAAGTTAGAGATCGTCTGAAACATTAAATCACCTCAGTTGTTCCGCCAGCATTCTCGATTGCTTCTTTAGCTGAAGCAGAGAACTTGTGAGCTTTTACGTTAAGCTTAACATTTAACGTACCATGACCTAGAATTTTAATTCCAGCTTTTTCATTGCTCACGACACCAGTTTCTAATAGTAATGCAGGTGTTACTTCTGCACCATCTTCAAAACGGTTTAACGCATCAAGGTTAACGATCGCGTATTCTTTACGATTAATATTCGTAAAGCCTCGTTTAGGTAAACGACGGAATAATGGGTTTTGACCCCCCTCAAATCCTGGGCGAACGCCGCCGCCAGATCGAGAGTTTTGGCCTTTATGACCTCTACCAGAAGTTTTACCGTTACCAGAACCGATACCACGACCAACGCGGTTACGTACTTTACGTGAACCTTCTGCTGGTTTTAACTCATGAAGTTTCATTTGGGTGGCACCTCCTTGTTCATATAATTGAAATTAAATTTCTTTAACAGTAACTAAGTGAGCTACTTTTGTTAACATACCGCGAATAGCTGCGTTGTCAGCTTGTTCAACAGTTTGGTTAGTTTTGCGTAGGCCTAAAGCTTCAACAGTTTTACGTTGACCTGGTTTAGAACCGATTACAGACTTAACAAGGGTGATTTGTAATTTAGCCATTATAATTCCCCCCTTATCCTAATAACTCTTCCACTGATTTACCGCGTAGTTTTGCAACGTCCTCTGCGCGTTTTAATTCAGTTAAACCTGCTACAGTTGCACGCACCATGTTAATTGGTGTGTTTGAACCAAGAGATTTTGAAAGAATATCAGTAATACCAGCAAGTTCCAATACAGCACGTACTGGACCACCAGCGATAACTCCTGTACCAGGAGCAGCAGGTTTGATTAAAATTGAACCTGCACCGAAGCGACCTTGCACTAAGTGTGGAGTAGTTCCACCCACGCGTGGTACTTCGATTAAGTTTTTCTTCGCGTCTTCAACAGCTTTACGGATCGCATCTGGAACCTCTTGGGCTTTACCAGTACCGAAACCTACATGACCGTTTTTATCTCCAACTACAACTAATGCAGTGAAGCGGAAGCGACGACCACCTTTAACAACTTTAGCAACACGGTTAATTGTAACTACGCGTTCTTCAAGTTCTAATTTGTTTGCGTCAATGCGACTCATGAAGTATGTCCCTCCTTCTTCTTAAAATTCTAAGCCGTTTTCACGTGCAGCTTCAGCTAAAGCTTTTACACGTCCATGATATAAGTAACCGCTACGGTCAAATACCACAGTAGTAATATTTTTTTCAGCAGCGCGTTTAGCGATTGTTTCACCGATTTTAGCAGCAGCTTCTACGTTTGCAGCAGCACCTTCGAAAGCTTTTTCTTGAGTGTTAGCAGAAACTAAAGTTACGCCAGCTACATCGTCGATCAGTTGTGCATAAATGTTCTTATTAGAACGGAATACGTTTAAACGCGGACGTTGTGCAGTACCCGAAATTTTAGAACGAACACGCCCATGACGTTTTTTACGAACTTGATTTTTGTCTTGTTTCGTAATCACAGAGGTCACTCCTTTCTAGATTAATACAGTTTTAAGCTGCATTATTTACCTGTTTTACCTTCTTTACGGCGAACGAATTCACCTTCGTAACGAATACCTTTACCTTTGTATGGCTCTGGTGGACGTACGTCGCGGATGTTAGATGCTAAAGCACCAACACGCTCTTTAGAAATACCTTTGATGATAATTTTAGTGTTTGAAGGAACTTCAACCTCTAAACCTTGTTCAGGTGTAAACTCTACTGGATGAGAGTAACCAACGTTCAATACAAGTTTGTTGCCTTGTAATTGTGCACGGTAACCTACACCGATAAGTTCTAGAGAGCGAGAGAAACCTTCAGAAACACCCGTTACCATGTTAGCTAATAACGCACGAGTTGTACCGTGGTTAGTACGGTGTTCTTTAGACTCAGAAGGACGAACAACTGAGATAGTGTTGCCTTCTTGCTCGATTTTCATATCTTGATGGAATTGGCGAGTTAATTCGCCTTTAGGACCTTTTACTGTAACTGTGTTTTCAGGTTTGAATTCAACAGTTACATTAGCAGGTACCTCGATAAGTTTTTTACCTACGCGAGACATTTATGTTGCACCTCCGTTCTTTTCTTACTTATTACCAAATGTATGCTAAGATTTCGCCGCCTGCTTTTTTAGCGCGCGCTTCTTTATCAGTTAATAAACCTTGTGAAGTTGATACTAAAGCGATACCAAGACCGTTTAGTACTTTAGGTACTTCGTTAGTTTTAGCGTATACACGTAGACCTGGTTTAGAGATACGTTTAAGACCAGTAATTACGCGCTCGTTATCTTTACCATATTTTAAGAAAATACGGATGATACCTTGCTTGTTGTCTTCTACATACTCAACGTCACGTACGAAACCTTCACGCTTTAAAATTTCAGCGATCTCTTTCTTTACGTTAGAAGCAGGAACCTCTAACTTCTCGTGACGAACCATGTTCGCATTACGAATGCGAGTCAGCATATCTGCAATCGGATCAGTCATTGTCATGAAAATTTACCTCCTTCCCAATTTAGGGGATTACCAGCTGGCCTTTTTAACGCCAGGAATTTGTCCCTTATATGCAAGTTCACGGAAACAAATACGGCAAAGTTTAAATTTGCGATATACTGAGTGTGGACGCCCACAGCGCTCACAACGTGTATATTCTTGTACTTTAAACTTTTGCGTGCGTTGTTGTTTAACGATCATTGATTTTTTAGCCACGTTTTCGCCCTCCTTGTTTTATTACTTTTGGAACGGCATACCGAACTGTGTTAATAACTCGCGAGCTTCTTCGTCAGAATTCGCTGTTGTTACGATAACGATGTCCATACCGCGTACTTTTGAAACTTTATCGTAATCGATTTCTGGGAAAATTAATTGTTCTTTAACACCTAATGTGTAGTTACCGCGACCGTCGAATGCTTTTTTAGAAACACCACGGAAGTCACGTACACGTGGAAGTGCGATAGAGATTAATTTATCCAGGAATTCATACATACGCTCACCGCGTAATGTAACTTTAGCACCGATCGCTTGACCTTCACGTAAACGGAAACCTGCGATAGATTTTTTAGCTTTAGTTACAACTGGTTTTTGACCAGTGATGATTGTTAATTCTTCCACAGCTACATCAAGAGCTTTTGAGTTTTGAACAGCGTCACCAACACCCATGTTGATTACGATCTTGTCAACTTTAGGAAGTTGCATAACTGATTTATATTCGAACTTGCTCATAAGAGCAGGTGAAACTTCGTTTAAATATTTTACTTTTAGGCGGCTCATGTGTGTACCTCCCTTCTCATTTTACTTATTAGTCGATTACTACACCTGATTTTTTTGCAACACGAACTTTTTTGCCATCTTTGATCTCATAACCTACACGAGTCGGCTCGCCAGATTTAGGATCGATTAGCATTACGTTCGAAACGTGGATTGCAGCTTCTTGAGATACAATTCCACCTTGAGGGTTAAGTTGGTTAGGTTTAACGTGTTTCTTAACGATGTTTACACCTTCAACAAGAACGCGGTCTTGTTTTGGGAAAGCAGCTAAGATTACGCCTTCTTTACCTTTGTCTTTACCAGTAATTACTTTTACTTTATCGCCCTTTTTAACATGCATTATGTGTCGCACCTCCTTGATTGGTACTGTCATGAAATTAAAGAACTTCTGGAGCTAGAGAAACGATTTTCATGAAGTTGCCATCACGTAATTCACGTGCAACTGGTCCGAAAATACGAGTTCCGCGTGGTGATTTATCATCTTTAATGATTACGCAAGCGTTCTCGTCAAATTTGATGTAGGTACCGTCTTTACGACGAGCACCTGATTTTGTGCGAACGATAACAGCTTTAACGACGTCACCTTTTTTGACAACGCCACCTGGTGTTGCTTTCTTGACTGTACAAACAACGATATCACCGATGTTAGCAGTTTTACGTCCAGAACCACCAAGTACTTTAATTGTTAAAACTTCACGTGCACCTGAGTTGTCAGCAACTTTCATACGGCTTTCTTGTTGGATCACTTAGGTTACCTCCCTTCGGAAATTAGTTTTATTCCGAAATGTGTTATTAGATAATAACCGCTTTTTCAACAACTTCAACTAAACGGAAGCGCTTAGTAGCTGATAGCGGGCGAGTTTCCATGATACGTACGATATCACCGATTTTCGCTGTGTTTAGCTCATCATGAGCCTTAAACTTTTTAGAGTACTTTACACGTTTACCATAAAGCTTGTGCTTTTTGTGTGTTTCAATTAAAACAGAAATTGTTTTATCCATTTTATCTGAAACTACGCGGCCTGTGTAAACTTTGCGTTGGTTACGCTCAGTCATACTTGAAAACCTCCTTTATCAGTTGTTTGCACTGATTTCTCTTTCATGAATCACAGTTTTCATACGTGCAATCGCTTTGCGAACTTCACGGATGCGAGCTGTGTTTTCTAATTGACCAGTCGCTAATTGGAAGCGAAGGTTGAAAAGCTCTTCTTTCAGTGATTTCACTTTTAATTCGATTTCAGCAGTGGCAAGGTCACGGATTTCATTAGCTTTCATTAGATTCACCACCAGTTTCTTGACGTTTTACTACTTTACATTTCACAGGAAGTTTGTGTGATGCTAAACGAAGTGCTTCACGTGCGATCTCTTCAGATACACCAGCGATTTCGAACATTACTTTTCCTGGTTTTACTACTGCTACCCAGCCTTCAGGAGAACCTTTACCAGAACCCATGCGGACTTCTAGAGGCTTTTTCGTATAAGGCTTGTGCGGGAAGATTTTAATCCAAACTTTACCGCCACGTTTCATGTAACGTGTCATTGCAATACGGGCAGATTCGATTTGACGGTTTGTAATCCATGATGCTGTAGTAGCTTGTAAGCCCCACTCACCGAAAGATACTTCTTTACCGCCTTTCGCTTCACCACGCATGTTACCACGGTGTTCACGACGATATTTTACGCGTTTTGGTAATAACATAATTATTTGCCTCCTTCCACAGAGTTCTTTTTAGTAGGAAGGACTTCACCACGGTAGATCCAAACTTTAACGCCTAGTTTACCGTATGTTGTGTCTGCTTCAGCATGTGCATAATCAATGTCAGCACGTAATGTATGAAGCGGAACAGTTCCTTCGCTATAGTGTTCAGCACGCGCGATATCAGCGCCACCTAAACGACCAGATACTTGTGTTTTAATACCTTTTGCACCAGCGCGCATTGTGCGTTGGATTGATTGTTTTTGAGCACGACGGAATGATACGCGGTTCTCAAGTTGACGAGCGATGTTTTCAGCTACTAATTTCGCATCAAGATCAGCACGTTTAATTTCAATAATGTTGATGTGTACACGTTTACCAGTTACATCAGTTAAGTGTTTACGTAAGTTTTCTACTTCCGTACCACCTTTACCGATTACCATACCTGGCTTCGCAGTGTGAATTGTAACGTTCACGCGATTTGCAGCGCGTTCGATTTCTACTTTAGATACAGATGCATCTTTAAGTTTAGTTTCGATATATTTACGAATTTTGATATCTTCGTGTAATAGATCAGCGTAGTCTTTTTCAGCGAACCATTTTGATTCCCAGTCACGAATAATACCAACACGTAGTCCTATTGGATGTACTTTTTGACCCACGGATTACCCCTCCTTCTTCTCAGATACCACGATAGTAATGTGGCTTGTACGTTTATTAATTGCCGATGCACGACCTTGCGCACGTGGGCGGAAACGTTTTAAAGTTGGACCTTCATCAACGAAGATTTCAGATACAACTAGGTTATTAATATCTAACTCATAGTTGTGTTCAGCGTTAGCAACTGCAGATTTTAATACTTTCTCAACGACTGGAGACGCCGCTTTTGGAGTATGACGTAAAATTGCAACTGCTTCACCGATTTGCTTGCCTCGAATTAAGTCTACTACTAGACGTACTTTACGAGGAGCGATACGAACTGTACGAGCGATAGCTTTAGCTTGTGTCATTAGGAATTACCTCCTCTCAAAATTAGCGTCTTGTTTTTTTATCGTCTGCACCGTGACCTTTATAAGTACGAGTTGGTGCGAACTCGCCAAGTTTATGACCTACCATATCTTCAGTCACGTATACTGGAACGTGTTTACGACCATCGTATACAGCGATTGTTAAACCGATAAAGCTCGGGAAGATAGTAGAACGGCGAGACCAAGTTTTAATAACTTGCTTTTTCTCAGAAGCCTCTTGTGCTTCCACCTTTTTAAGTAGGTGGTCATCAACAAAAGGACCTTTCTTTAAGCTGCGGCCCATTTAGGAACCTCCCTCCGTGATACGTCCACGGTCCGCGAATCGAACCGTAGGTTTACCACATTATTTTTTACGTCCACGAATAATAAATTTAGATGATTTATTTTTCTTTTTACGAGTTTTGTAACCAAGAGCTGGTTTACCCCAAGGCGTCATTGGAGATTTACGTCCGATTGGAGAACGTCCTTCACCACCACCGTGTGGGTGATCGTTAGGGTTCATTACAGAACCACGTACTGTTGGGCGTTTACCTAACCAACGAGAACGACCGGCTTTACCGATGTTAATTAGTTCGTGTTGTTCGTTACCTACTTGACCAATTGTTGCACGGCAAGCTGCAAGGATTAAACGTGTTTCGCCAGATTGTAAACGAACGATTACATATTTACCTTCACGACCAAGTACTTGTGCAGAAGTACCAGCAGAACGTACTAATTGTCCACCTTTACCAGGTTTCATTTCGATGTTATGGATAGTTGTACCCATTGGGATGTTGATTAGTGGTAACGCGTTACCTACTTTAATGTCCGATTCTGGACCTGAAACGATCGTTTGACCTACTTCAAGACCTTTCGGAGCTAGGATATAACGTTTTTCACCATCAGCATAGTTAATTAATGCGATGTTCGCAGAACGGTTTGGATCGTATTCGATTGTAGCAACGCGTCCTGGAATGTCATCTTTAATTCGTTTGAAATCGATAACACGGTATTGTTTCTTATGACCACCACCGTGATGACGAACAGTAATTTTACCTTGGTTGTTACGACCGGCTTTGCGTTTTTTCGGAGCTAATAAAGACTTTTCAGGTTTATTAGTTGTGATTTCTGCAAAGTCAGATGACGTCATGTTACGTCGACCATTTGAGGTTGGCTTATACTTTTTAATCGCCATTTGTTTTCCCTCCTTCTTAAAAGTTCAATATATCAAAAATTAGATTTCGAATAATTCGATTTCTTTTGAATCAGCAGTTAATTTAACAATCGCTTTACGACGTTTGTTTGTGTAACCACCGAATTTACCAACGCGTTTGAACTTACCTTTGTAGTTCATTACGTTTACTTTCTCAACTTTTACGCCGAAGATTTCTTCAACTGCGTTTTTAACTTGAGTTTTGTTAGCGCGAGTGTCTACTTCGAAAGTATACTTTTTCTCTGCCATAATTTCTGAAGAACGCTCAGTAATGACCGGACGTTTTAAGATATCACGTGCTTCCATTATCCAAGCACCTCCTCAACTTTTTTTACAGCATCTTGAGTGAATACAACTTTATCATGACCGATTAAGTCTAATACGTTGATTCCTTCAGCTGTTAACACTGTAACACCAGGGATGTTACGAGCAGATAAAGCTACATTTTCGTTTACTTCAGCAGTAACGAATAATGCTTTTTTGTTGATTTCTAATGCAGCAAGTACTGCTTTGAAATCTTTTGTTTTTGGTGCATCGATAGTTAATGCATCAAGAACTACTAATTTTTGTTCTAACACTTTAGCCGATAAAGCTGATTTAAGAGCTAAGCGACGAACTTTTTTTGGTAATTTGTAAGCGTAACTACGTGGAGTAGGACCGAATACAACACCACCGCCACGCCATTGTGGAGAGCGGATCGAACCTTGACGTGCACGACCAGTTCCTTTTTGACGCCATGGTTTACGACCACCACCAGCAACTTCTGAACGGTTTTTTACTTTGTGATTACCTTGACGTAAAGATGCGCGTTGAGCAATAATTGCGTCGAATAATACCGCTTCGTTTGGCTCGATTCCGAAAACCGCATCGTTTAATTCGATTTCACCAACTGAAGCACCTGTTTGACTAAGTAAAGATACTTTTGTCATTCCTGTTTCCTCCTTTCTTTAAGAGAATTATTTTTGTTTAATAGCAGTTTTAACTGTTACTAATGCTTTTTTAGAACCAGGGACATTACCTTTTACTAATAATAGGTTACGTTCAACATCCACCTTGATGATTTCAAGGTTTTGGATTGTTACAACAGTTGCACCCATTTGACCAGGTAATTTCTTTTGTTTGAATACGCGGTTCGGAGCAACTGGGCCCATTGAACCTGGACGACGGTGGTAACGAGAACCGTGGGACATAGGACCACGAGATTGACCATGACGTTTAATAACACCTTGGAAACCTTTACCCTTTGTTACACCTGTTACATCGATTACATCGCCTTCAGCGAAAATTTCAACCTTGACTTCTTGACCAACTTCGTAAGCCGCTACTTCTAAGTTGCGGAACTCACGGATGAAGCGCTTAGGAGCAGTGTTCGCTTTTGCTACGTGGCCTTGTTCTGGTTTGTTAGAAAGCTTAACGCGCTTGTCTTCAAAACCAATTTGAACCGCTTCGTAACCATCAGTTTCAACAGTTTTCTTTTGTAAAACTACGTTTGGAGTAGCTTCGATAACTGTTACCGGGATTAAATCACCGTTTTCAGCGAAAACTTGAGTCATACCAATTTTTCTACCTAAGATTCCTTTAGTCATTTGTCACACCTCCTGTTAATTTTAAGAAAAAGTTTTGTATATTTGTTTTTACCATTAAAGTTTGATTTCGATATCAACGCCAGATGGTAAATCAAGCTTCATTAACGCATCAACAGTTTGTGGTGTCGGGTTAACGATGTCGATAAGACGTTTGTGTGTGCGCATTTCAAATTGCTCACGAGAATCTTTGTACTTATGAACCGCACGTAAGATTGTATAAACAGATCTTTCAGTAGGTAGTGGGATCGGACCCGATACTCCAGCACCTGAACGCTTCGCAGTTTCAACGATTTTCTCAGCAGATTGATCAAGGATACGGTGATCATACGCTTTTAAACGAATACGAATTTTTTGTTTTGCCATTACTTTCCCTCCTTCTCGCCTATTTTCTAGACATTCTCCACGAAAATTTCTCCTACACACCGCCATGGCAAAGCGGCCGGGTGTGTCGGCAACCTCTCGCTTCATCGCAGTCAAAGACCAACATTAAACATTATACACAATAAAAAAGAAGTTCGCAAGTGGTTTAGCAAAATTCTTTTTAATAATGTTTTATTCTTATTTTCTACATTCGCTCTCTTTGAGCCGTTTATTAGTATATAAGATTATTATATCGAAATCAACTCAAACGATTATAAATTTATTAAAATTAGTATTCACCATGTTATTTCAATAAATTTACTCACATTATAAAAAAATCATCACTCTCCAAACGAGGAAAGTGATGCATATACTATAGGAAGAAAACCACTGCTAACCAACCGAAAATGATTTGTGGAATATTATAAAATAGAAATGTTGGAACACATGTATCCCAAATGTGATTGTGTTGTCCATCTACATTAAGCCCCGCTGTCGGACCCAGTGTCGAATCCGAAGCAGGTGATCCTGCATCTCCAAGTACACCCGCTGTACCAATTAAACAGATAATGGCTAATTCACTTAAGCCCAGTTCTACGGCAAGCGGGACGAAGATGGCTGCAATGATTGGAATGGTAGCAAAAGAAGAACCAATTCCCATTGTAACAATGAGTCCTACAACTAACATAACAAATACGGTAATTGCTACATTCCCCTCAAATATATCCATTGCACCAGCTACAAGTGGCTCGACATCCCCTGTTGCATTAATTACAGCTGAAAAACCATTTGCTGCAATCATAACAAAACCTACAAATGCCATCATACGCATACCGTCCGTTAATACTTCGTCTGCTTCCTTAGCCTTTAATGCACCAGTAAGATACAATACGCTAATCCCAACTAAAGAACCGATAATCATTGAATCTGTTGGGATCTGAACAGCCATTGAAGCGACTAATGCAATTGCAGCAAATAAAATATTGCGCGGTTTCACTTCTACTTTTGATTGTTCTTCAGTCTCTACTTCAATCATTTTATATTTACGTGGCTTACGATACACGACAAACGCCGTAGCAAGGCCCACAACCATTCCTAGGGCAACAACAACCATTGCCTTAGGAACATCTGTAAGCGCTACCTCCATGCCCGCTAAGCCCATTTGCGTCACTATAAGTTCTTGATAAATTAAACCAAAGCCAAATGGCATAAACATATACGGCATAATTAAACCAAATGTTAACGTACACGCAATTAAACGGCGATCCATTTCTAACATGTTCATTAACTTAAGCATTGGTGGAACAATTAATGGAATAAATGCGATATGCACTGGAATTAAGTTTTGCGACATAATAGCGAGTGATAGTAACACAAAGATGATCAATGCCTTCGCTAAGCCTTTCTTTTGTGATTCACCTTCACGCTGTACGAGCTTTAAAATCAGCTGCACTAAAACTTCTGGAATGCCTGTACGTGAAATAGCCAGTGCGAAACCTCCAAGTAAAGCGTAGCTAAGTGCAATCGTAGCACCTCCACCTAACCCACCAACAAAAGCATCGATCGTATCCAGCACATTCAATCCACCTGCAAGTCCACCTAAAACGGCCCCTACAGTTAGAGATAACACTACATTAACACGCATTAAACTCAATATAAGCATGATACCCACTGCCACTAATACTGCATTCATCTATTACACTTCACTTTCGTATGCTAAATTACTAATGTGTTAAAGTATAATATTTCACTTACATGCTGTCAATGTAAATAGACTGTCAACTCACACTAAGTTGACAGTCTGTTACCTTATAATGACTCTTTAATTACTTTTTTATAATAACTTATAGATAGCAATGCAAAGACGATATACATTACAATATAAAGTCCCATTGTTATAAGTAACGGGGTAACAAGCTCTGATCCAAATAAGAACCATCCTGATTTAACTGCAAAATAACTGTGTAACAAACCGATCGCTAGCGGTAATCCGAAATTAAACGCCTGCTTCATATAAACTCCGCGTAAAATCTCCTGCTGAGTGAAACCAACTTTACGTAAAATGGTGTAAGCTTCACGTTCTTCTTCCGCTTCAGTCATTTGCTTGAAATACAAAATGCTGCCCGTTGCTACTAAAAAGGCTAACCCTAAAAAGGCTGTCGTGAAAATGGTAACACCCATCATACTAATATAGTTCATCCGCGATCCTTCCAAACTTAATTGATCACGCTTATTTAAGTTTAATTCGCCATTTTCATCTGCCTTAGAAAATTCATAATGATTGGCACTCGTTTCTTTATAGAGCGTTTCTGCACGAGCTAAATCACCTCGGTCATGCAATGAAACGGATGTTTGCTTATGCCAAACCGACATGTCTTTGTGCTGCACCAATTGCTCAAATAATGCATCTGACACGACTAATGCTGGCCCATTGCCAGCAACAATACCACCAATTAAATATTCATCCTTTATTTTCATTACCTCAACCGGATAGCTTTGGTCTCCAGCTTTCATCGTTACGTTCCCTGGTTCTAAAGGAATCATTTCTGATAATAAATTATTATATCCCGTAATGATTGCTTCATTTCCTTTTAACTTCAATCCTGGATAACGTTTTACATAGTCCGATAATGGCACAGCATGAATTTCCATGTCCATTTTCCACATATCATTATTTTTCATATGCTCGGCAACTAATTCTTCAAGTGAAAACTCCATCTTTTGTAAACGTAAATCCACCGCATCATAATCAATTTCTTCTGCATCTAATGCGGCTAAAAATTCCTTCCCATTGTCTTCATATAATGTGTAATCTGTTGGCGAGTCTGAAAATGCCTTTTCACCCGCAGAATAATACGAAATATAAGAAAGGATTGAAATCGCAAGAGATACTGCTGTTAGTATTGTAATTAATGTTAGTGACTTCGCGTTCCCTTTCATACGGTGCATAATCGGTGTTAATGCAAGTACATCAACTGGTGATAAATGCCCGTTCTTCTTCATACGCACTAAATTCAATAAGAAGGATATTGAAAAACGAAACACGAAGAATGTACCGCCAATCGTCGTAGCTAAAATAATCATCATGTTTAGAAACAAATATTTTACGTCATCCGCTGAGAAAAGCTGTGTGGATGCGTAATAGCCGTAGCTAATCAGTACAATCCCGATAGCGCCCATTACCATTTGTAGGGGGCTAAAGCGTTTCACGCGTTCATCTGCTTGCTTTGACGCAGTGAAAAGCGATAGCAATGATACACGACGAATCATAATGGACATCTGCACTAAAATAATAGTTAGTAAAATTGCAAACAACAGGACCGTTTGTTTTAACGCTTCTAAACTAAATGACATTGCCACAACGGTATCTTTCTCAAGAACATTTAACAACACCATCGCAAAAAAACGTGAGCTTAAAAACCCAAATAACATACCAATTAGCACTGCACCAGCAAAAAGTACAATATTTTCAAGTGCAATAAGACGAATAATTAAACCTTTCGTCATACCGATTAATTGGTATAACCCGATTTCCTTACTACGACGTTTCATAAATAAATGATTCGCATAGAGCACAAAAAATAATACGATAAAATACAATATATACGTTGCCGCCTTTAAACCTGCTGAAGCGGTGCCGCTATTCGCTGCCGTTTGCATAACCGACTCATTATATTGCAATGTCACAAATGAAAAATACAGGGTTACACTGAAAATTAGGGCAAAAAAGTATAAATAATAATGTTTGATATTTTTCAACATGCTTTTAAAAACTAACTGATTAAGCTTCATGACCGTCACCACCTAGCACACTTTGCGTATGCAAAATTTGCTGGAAAAATTCATTGCGAGTTTTCTCACCTTTATATAACTCCGTATAAAGTTGTCCGTCTTTTAAAAACAACACACGTGAACAGAAGCTAGCCGCTACTGCATCATGCGTCACCATCATAATTGTCACATTTTTTTGTTCATTAATATTTACTAAATTACTCAGTAATGCTGTTGCTGACTTAGAATCTAATGCTCCGGTTGGCTCATCTGCAAATACAATTGACGGATTAGAAATAAGTGCGCGCGCTGCAGAAGTTCGCTGCTTTTGACCACCTGAAATTTCATTAGGATATTTATTTGCAATATCTTCAATCATTAATATTTTCACAAGCTCCGAAAAACGTGCCTCTGCCGCAGCCTTCGGAATTTTTGTAATGGATAACGGCAATAAAATGTTTTCTTTTACCGTTAATGTATCAAGTAAATTATAGTCTTGAAAAATGAAGCCTAATTGATCTCGGCGGAACTTCGCTAACTCACGCTCATTCATTTTTTGTAATTGTCGCCCTTCAATTTCTACAAGACCTTCTGTTACACGATCAATCGAACAAAGAACGTTTAAGAGCGTCGTCTTACCAGAACCTGAAGAACCCATTATCCCGACAAATTCACCCTTTTCTACTTCTAAGTCTATGCCCTTTAATACTTCATAGGCCATTTGTTTCTTACCATATGTCTTCTTAATTTTACGTCCAACTAAAATACTCATCATTGTGCTCCTTTCAGCTTCCTTATGCCCTTAATTGTACAATCTTTATTCACAATAATCGTTCGATTTACATGACAATAAGAAACGGCATATGACAATTTCGTCACATACCGTAAAGTTTCGTATATTCATTTTGTTCAGGAAATATTAACGTAACCGTTGAGCCTTCATTGACTTTTGAATTTACGGTGAGTTTTATACCAAGCTTTGTTGCAGCATTTTGCGCTAAATAAAGTCCCATCCCTGTTGCTACCGTCGATTCTCTACCTACTGAGCCTGTGTACGATTTCCGGAAAATCCGCGGTAAATCCTCTGGTGCAATCCCAATCCCGCTATCTTGTATATGTAATGCCCAATTTCCTTGTTGCTGAGACATAAAAATACGCACTTCTGAATTCGCATGACTATATTTCACCGCGTTTGATAAGATTTGACGGAAAATAAACGCCAGCCACTTCAAATCTGTCACAATTACTAGCTCCAAATCCTCTATTTCAAAACCAATCCCTTTTTCAATACACCAAGCTTTTAACGAACGTATTTCACTTGAAATTACTTTGTGTAGTTCAACTTTCTCTAAACGATTATCCTGTTCCATCGTTTGGAGCCGTGTTTGATGGAGCTGTTGGTCAACAAGCATGTACAGACGAAACCATTCATGCTCAAGACGCGTTTGAAGCTTACTATCTTCCACGTGCTCAATCATAATTTTCAAAGCTGTTAATGGTGTTTTCACTTCATGTACCCATGCAAGTAAATCATCGCGCTCCTCTAACAATTGAATTTTCTTGTTATTGAGCTCATTTGTTTGTTGTACAAATTCCTGTTGAAAACGTTCTGCCATAAGTGACATATAGGGGCTTTGCATACGGTCTAAGTCTTCAAAACCTTGATTTTTCATTCTATGAAACTGCGTCCAATCTTTTAAATAGCGCCAGCCAATGAAGAGGAAAAAAAGCACGCTATACACACTATTTAAATATATAATCGACACATTATAAAGCCCGCTATCTAGGACTAGCAAACCGTTCAAACAAATTAGTGATAAAAAGTAAAACAGAAACCACTGTGCGTGCTCCTTTAAAAATAGCCCAATCATAAAGTTACCGCCATATATCCGAGCCCTTTTTTCGTTAAAATAACATTTTCTAATCCAATTTCCTCTAAACGCTGTCGTAAGCGATTCATGTTAACTGTTAGCGTATTATCATTTACGAAACGCTCATCATCCCAAAGTTTCCGCATTAATTCGTCGCGTGACACAATTTTATCGGCTTGAGATAACAACACACGTAATATATAAAGCTCATTTTTAGTTAGCGCGATTTTTTGCCCTTTAAAGCTTACATCACTACGGCTATAATCTACTTGCGCTCCGTTCCATTGGATAATTTCAGGTGCCTGGTCTTGATACGTGTATGTTCGGCGCAACAATGCCTGTACTTTCGCAACCAACACCTCCATATGGAATGGCTTTTGCACGAAATCATCTGCTCCCATTTGCATCGCCATCACCATATCCATAGGGTGATCCCGTGAGGATAGAAAGATTATTGGTACCTTTGATACGAAACGGATTTCTCGACACCAATGAAAGCCATCATATGCTGGTAATTGAATATCTATCAGGACAAGCTCAGGCTGTTCTTTCACAAATGTATCCATTACTTGCTGAAAATTTGTAGGACCTATTACTTCAATATCCCATTGTGCAAAACGCTCACGTATCAATTCGAAAATTGACGGATCATCTTCTATTAACATGATTTTCAAGATTACCCACTCCTTTAAACACTATTATATTATACATGAACGTTGAACTTACAACTATTTCCATAAATTTCACTTTAGCTTAATTGAGTGAAATTTTAAATTGCATTTGCGCAATTAACACCCTTCAAAAACTGTGACATCCGCCAGAGGCTCTGTCTTCATTCAGTGGGTGTTTAAACACCCACTGAATGAAGATATGTTTGTTATAATGAATTCAATCGTTCCTAAGGGGGGTTTGCCGTCATGGATATCCGACAAATTGAATATTTTGTTGAAGTTGCAAAACAATTAAGCTTTACGAAAGCCGCCACTACATTGCATGTATCGCAACCTTCTATCAGTAAAGCCATTCAAAATTTAGAGACTGAGCTTGGTGTACCGCTATTTTATCGTTCATCCAAGCAACTTGAATTAACCGATGCTGGGCATGCTGTTTTAATAAATGCCTTACAGGTGCTTGAGTCTTTCCATAATCTACGCTCCGAACTAACTGATTTAATGGACTTAAAAAAGGGACAAATTCGAATTGGTATTCCTCCAATTGTCGGGGCTGAATTTTTTTCGAAATTAATTAGCTATTATAAAGAAAAATATCCATACATTGAAATTTTATTAACTGAAGTTGGCACAAAACGGATTCGACAGGGAATCGAAGCTGGAGAGCTCGACATAGGCTTAGTATGTAGCTTCTGTTCGACAAATGAACAATTAGAAACAATTCGATTTGTAAAAGATCCACTTGTATTAATTGTTCATCAAGATCATCGGCTAGCGAAGCAGGAATTTATTGAACTGTCGAATTTACAGTCGGAGGCATTTATTATTTACCGAAATGATTTTATTTTATATGACCGCATTATTGAAGAATGCTCGAAATTTGGTTTTTTCCCAACGATTGCTTGTGAAACATCTCAAAAGGATTTATTTATCGAAATGGTGCAAGCTAAGATCGGCATTGCATTACTCCCACAAAGAATTGCTGAAAAAATTACATATGACACGATTCAAACCGTTCCTTTAAAAGAGCAAGTCATTCATTTGGAGCTCGGCATTACGTGGAAGAAAAATAAATACTTACCCTTTGCTGTTCGCGAATTTATCGAACTTGCACGTGGTTTTATGCCCGAGTAAACGGCATTATTTCCAAGCAAAGAAAAAAAGCGACTTTGACTGACTAGAATCAATCAAAGTCGCTTTTTATCATTTGATTAAGCGTTCACTTTTTGAGCAAACTTCACTTTTGCTTCTAAACGCTTTTTGTGTAAAATTGGCTCTGTATAACCACTTGGCTGTTCATATCCTTTGAATACTAAATCACAAGCCGCTTGGAACGCTACGGATTCATCAAAATTAGCTGCCATTGCAACATATTCTGGATCATCTGCATTTTGCTCGTCTACTACTTTTGCCATGCGCTTCATCGTTTCTTGTACTTGCTTCTCTGTGCAAATACCATGATGTAGCCAGTTTGCCATATGCTGACTTGAAATACGTAATGTCGCGCGGTCTTCCATTAAACCAATATTATTAATGTCCGGAACTTTCGAACATCCTACGCCATGCTCTACCCAGCGCACAACATATCCTAAAATCCCTTGTGCGTTATTATCTAGCTCTTGTTGGACCTCTTCCGGTGCCCAATCCGTTGACGGCGCTAGTGGAATTTGTAAAATTGCATCTTGTAAATCTTCTGAAGTTGTAATGCCTTTTTGAATTTCTTTTACATTTTCTCGGTGATAATGCATAGCATGTAACGTCGCTGCTGTTGGAGACGGTACCCAAGCTGTATTTGCACCTGCTTGTGGATGCGCAATTTTTTGCTTAAGCATTTCTGCCATTAAATCCGGCATCGCCCACATCCCTTTCCCTATTTGAGCGCGTCCCTGTAAACCTGCATCTAGACCGACTGCGACATTTGATTTTTCATATGCCGCTAACCAAGTAGACGTTTTCATTTCACCTTTACGAATCATTGGACCCGCTTCCATCGATGTATGAATTTCATCTCCTGTGCGATCTAAAAAGCCTGTATTAATGAAAACAATACGGTCCTTCACTTCTCGAATACATGCTTTTAAATTTAAGGATGTACGACGTTCTTCATCCATTACACCAATTTTTAATGTAAAACGTTTTACACCAATTAAATCTTCCACACGTTCAAATAATTTATTTGCAAATGCAACCTCTTTTGAGCCATGCATTTTCGGTTTTACGATGTAAACAGAGCCTTCCTGCGAGTTTTTATATTGTCCACTACCAAGCAGCTCATGTTTGGCAATTAAACTTGTAATTACGCCGTCCATAATTCCTTCAGGCACTTCTTGACCATCTTTATATAAAATCGCCGAATTCGTCATTAAGTGTCCCACATTACGTATGAACATTAATGAGCGTCCATTAATTGTCACACTTCCACCAGTTGGACTTGTATATACACGATCTGGATTTAATGTACGCGTCAGCGTTTTTGACCCTTTTTCAAACGTAGCTGTTAAGTCGCCCTTCATTAAACCTAACCAGTTCGAATAAACTTCAACTTTATCCTCTGCATCAACAGCGGCTACGGAATCCTCACAGTCCATAATCGTAGTAATAGCCGATTCTAAAACAACATCCTTCACACCCGCTACATCATTCTTTCCAATTGGATGTAGGCGATCTATTTGAATTTCCACATGTAAATCATTATTTTTAAGTAATACAGCAGTTGGATCAGCCGTTTCCCCTAAATAGCCGACTAATTTCTCTTCTTGAACTAAACCTGTTTTTTGTCCGTTTGATAACGTCGCTTGTAATAAACCATCGACAATTGCATAGTTCACAACATCCTTATGAGAAGCCCCTTGTAATGCAGCCGCATCATCTAAAAAATGTTTTGAATAATTGATTACTTTTCCACCACGAACCGGGTTATATCCTCTCCCTGCTTCTGCCCCATCTTCATTACCAATGACATCTGTTCCGTAAAGCGCATCATATAAACTACCCCAACGTGCATTGGCCGCATTAATTGCGTAACGCGCATTGCTTACTGGTACAACTAATTGTGGACCAGCTTGAAATGCAATTTCTGAATCTACATTTTCAGTCGATACATTAAAAGGCTCAACTTTCGGCTCTAAATAACCAATTCCTTCTAAATAGACTTTATATGCAGCAAAATCAAAATTCCCCTTATTTTCCTTATGCCACTGATTAATTGCTTCTTGTAAATTATCACGCTCTGCTAATAACGTTTGATTTTCTGGTGCTAAGTCATGAATCAGTTGATCAAAGCCATTCCAGAATGCAACTTGCTCTACCTCACTGCCCGGTATTACTTTCTCGTTAATAAAATCGTATAAAGTTGATGCTACTTGTAAACTCCCCACTTGTACAAATGTTGACATAAACAATATCCCCCTTGAACATCTTTATTTGGTTTAGTCGGACACAACAAGGACCCATTCATACTTAGTTGCTGTCCATTCTTACTTGGATTTCGTAAAATCTATATTTGCTCATCCACCTAGAAAAGAAATCCCCTCTTCTTATCTATTATTATAATTGGATAATGGTATATAAATGAAATACATATTTTGCATAACCATTATGCCCTTTAACTATATACATTAGATAAAGATCCATTAAATAGATGCTACTACATGAAGTTATTTATAATATCCCGTATAATAGAATGAGAATTACACATTAGAGGTGACATCTTGAAAATATCTGTTGTATTAGTCGTACTTTTTTCTATATTTGCATTGTTTAAAATGATCAATCATCGTGAGCAATTAAAGGACATTGCAAAAAATGAAGTAATATTTGGTTTCATTACGTTTGTAGGTATTTATTCGGTTAGCCTTGGCTTGATCGCTCAAATTTTTGATTGGCTTTTGATACTTGAATTAAATCAATATTTTAAATGGGGCCTGTCATTAATTATCTTAATCGCTGCGATAATTATAATTAGCCGAGTCTTAAATAAGTTGCTACCAGAGAGACTAAAAAAAGTATTCATATAATTTACAATTAAGTTTCCCTTACGAGTAAAAGGCATTTTGAATTTAATCAAAATGCCTTTTTACTCGATTTTTATAATAAATGACGCCATAGCGTAATTGCGTAGAGACTTTGAATTACGCTAAAAAAATAAAAACCCCCTACAAGCGTCCTAGTAGGGGGTTTTAAAAATTAGCTTAAGCTCAAATTATTTTTGGATTGAAGCAACAACGCCGGCACCAACAGTACGTCCACCCTCACGGATAGAGAACTTTGTACCTTCTTCAAGAGCGATTGGAGAGATAAGCTCAACAGTCATCTCGATGTTGTCACCAGGCATTACCATTTCAACGCCTTCTGGTAAGTTACAGATACCTGTTACGTCAGTTGTACGGAAGTAGAACTGAGGACGGTAGTTAGTGAAGAATGGCGTATGACGGCCACCCTCTTCTTTTGATAAAACATAAACTTCAGCTTTGAAGTTTGTGTGTGGAGTAATTGAGCCTGGTTTAGCTAATACTTGACCACGTTGGATATCTTCACGAGCTACACCACGTAGTAATGCACCGATGTTGTCACCAGCTTCAGCATAGTCTAATAATTTACGGAACATTTCTACACCTGTTACAGTTGTAGTTTTAGCTTCTTCAGTAATACCAACGATTTCAACTACTTCGCCGACTTTAACTTGACCACGTTCAACACGACCAGTTGCTACTGTACCACGACCAGTGATCGAGAATACGTCCTCGATTGGCATCATGAATGGTTTGTCATTTTGACGTTCTGGAGTTGGGATGTAAGAATCTACAGCGTCCATTAATTCAACGATTTTTTCTTCCCACTCAGCTTCGCCTTCTAATGCTTTAAGAGCAGAACCTTTGATTACTGGAATATCGTCGCCTGGGAAGTCATATTCAGAAAGTAGGTCACGGATTTCCATTTCTACTAATTCTAATAATTCTTCGTCGTCAACCATATCACATTTGTTCATGAATACTACTAAGTATGGAACACCTACTTGACGAGATAAAAGGATGTGTTCACGTGTTTGTGGCATTGGACCATCAGCAGCAGATACTACTAAGATACCGCCATCCATTTGAGCAGCGCCTGTGATCATGTTTTTAACATAGTCGGCGTGTCCTGGGCAGTCAACGTGTGCGTAGTGACGAGTATCAGTTTCGTATTCTACGTGAGAAGTATTGATTGTGATACCACGCTCTTTTTCTTCTGGAGCGTTGTCGATATCAGCGTATGACTTCGCTTCCCCACCCATTTTTTTAGAAAGAACTGTTGCGATTGCAGCAGTTAAAGTAGTTTTACCATGGTCAACGTGTCCAATTGTACCAACGTTAGCATGGGTTTTAGAACGGTCAAATTTTTCTTTAGCCATTAGAAAAAGCCTCCTCAGAGATATGTTTTAATTTTTTTTTATTCTAAGATTGCTGATTACAAACAGGGCCCCGTTCATAACCAGTCAATCATAGCTTACAAATTATTTATACTTCATGCAAGATGAAAATTCAATTATTCACCTTTATTTTTTTTGATGATATCTTCAGAAATTGATTTTGGTACTTCTTCATAATGATCAAATGTCATTGAGAATACACCGCGACCTTGAGTTCCTGAACGTAAAGTTGTAGCATATCCGAACATTTCAGATAGTGGCACCATTGCGCGTACTACTTGTGAGTTACCACGAGCATCCATACCCTCTACGCGACCGCGACGAGCAGTAATGTTACCCATAATATCACCAAGGTACTCTTCTGGAATTACAACTTCAACTTTCATCATTGGTTCTAAGATAACTGCGTTACATTGCTTCGCAGCTTCTTTAAGAGCCATAGATGCAGCAATTTTGAACGCCATCTCATTCGAGTCAACGTCATGGTAAGAACCGAATACTAATTTTGCTTTAATGTCGATAAGTGGGTAACCAGCTACTACACCGCGATCTAAAGAATCACGTAAACCAGCTTCTACAGCAGGAATGTATTCACGAGGTACAACACCACCAACGATAGCGTTTTCGAATTCGAAACCTTTACCCTCTTCGTTTGGAGAGAACTCGATCGTTACGTCACCGTATTGACCGCGACCACCAGATTGACGAGTGAATTTACCTTGAACCTTAGCAGAGCCACGGAATGTTTCACGGTAAGATACCATTGGAGCACCTACGTTAGCTTCTACTTTGAATTCACGCTTCATACGGTCAACTAGGATATCTAAGTGTAACTCACCCATACCAGAGATGATTGTTTGTCCAGTTTCTGTGTCAGTATGAGCACGGAAAGTTGGATCTTCTTCTTGTAATTTAGCTAATGCTTGACCCATTTTATCTTGGTCAGCTTTAGATTTTGGTTCTACAGAAAGTGAAATTACTGGCTCAGGGAAGTCCATTGATTCAAGAATAACTAGGTTTTTCTCGTCACATAATGTATCACCAGTTGTAGTGTCTTTAAGACCTACAGCTGCTGCGATATCCCCAGCGAATACTTTCGCGATCTCTTCACGTGAGTTAGCGTGCATTTGTAGGATACGACCTACACGTTCACGTTTACCTTTAGAAGAGTTTTGTACATATGAACCAGCGTCTAATACACCAGAATATACACGGAAGAATGTTAATTTACCTACGAAAGGATCTGTCATAACTTTGAATGCAAGAGCTGAGAATGGCTCTTCATCAGAAGAATGACGGATAACTGCTTCATCACCATCAACATTAGTACCATTAATCGCTGGTACGTCAGTTGGTGCTGGTAGGTAATCAACTGCTGCGTCTAGCATTTTACGAACACCTTTGTGTTTGAATGCTGTACCACATAAAACAGGGTAGAATTCAACTGCAATCGTTGCTTTACGGATAGCCGCTTTAAGCTCTGTAACAGTGATTTCTTCACCCTCAAGATATTTTACCATAAGATCTTCGTCAACACTTGCAACAGCATCGATTAATTTCTCACGGTATTCTTCAGCTTGTGCTAAATGTTCTGCAGGAATTTCTCCTTCAGTAACTGCTGTACCTTCTTCGTTTCCGTAGAAAGTAGCTTTCATTTCTACTAAATCGATAATTGCTGAGAATTGATCCTCAGCACCGATTGGTAGTTGGATTGGGTGAGCGTTTGCTTGTAAACGGTCATGTAACGTTCCTACAGAATATAAGAAGTCTGCTCCCATTTTATCCATTTTGTTGATAAATACGATACGTGGTACACCGTATGTTGTAGCTTGACGCCAAACAGTTTCTGTTTGAGGCTCAACACCAGATTGAGCATCAAGTACAGTTACAGCACCATCTAGAACGCGTAAAGAACGTTCAACTTCTACAGTGAAGTCTACGTGTCCTGGAGTATCGATAATATTAATACGGTGGTTGTTCCATTGAGCTGTTGTTGCAGCAGAAGTGATCGTGATACCACGCTCTTGTTCTTGCTCCATCCAGTCCATTTGCGAACCGCCGTCATGTGTTTCACCGATTTTGTGGATCTTACCAGTGTAATAAAGGATACGCTCTGTTGTTGTTGTTTTACCAGCATCAATGTGAGCCATGATCCCAATATTACGAGTTTTCTCTAGAGAGAATTCGCGTTTCATAGGAAATTTCTCCTTCCATATTGGGTTAACTATTTAAGTAAAATTTAAGCTCTAGTTTCCTAGAGCTTAAATCAAATTACCAGCGATAGTGAGCGAATGCTTTGTTAGCTTCCGCCATTTTGTGCATATCTTCACGTTTCTTAACAGAAGCACCAGTGTTATTAGAAGCGTCTAAGATTTCGTTAGCTAAACGCTCTTCCATAGTTTTCTCACCACGAAGACGAGAATAGTTAACTAGGTAGCGAAGACCTAAAGTTGAACGACGTTCTGGACGAACTTCAACCGGTACTTGGTAGTTAGAACCACCAACGCGGCGAGCGCGTACTTCAAGAACTGGCATTACATTGTTTAATGCTGATTCAAATACTTCTAAAGGATTTTGACCTGAACGCTCTTGAACTAATTCGAAAGCTCCGTATAAAATCTTTTGAGAAGTACCTCTTTTACCATCAACCATCATTTTATTGATTAAACGAGTTACTAGCTTTGAGTTATAAAGTGGATCTGGTAACACGTCACGTTTGGAAACAGGACCTTTACGAGGCATGTGTTTTCCTCCTTTCAAATAGTAATTACATATTTTAAGTTAAATTATTTTTTTTCTTTCGGGCGTTTAGTACCGTATTTAGAACGAGATTGTAAACGACCATTAACACCAGCTGTATCTAATGCACCACGTACGATGTGGTAACGAACTCCAGCTAAGTCTTTTACGCGTCCGCCACGGATAAGTACAACACTGTGTTCTTGTAGGTTGTGACCTTCACCTGGGATATACGCAGTAACCTCAAGTAGGTTAGATAAGCGTACACGCGCATATTTACGTAAAGCCGAGTTCGGTTTACGTGGTGTCATTGTACCAACACGAGTACAAACTCCGCGTTTTTGTGGAGATTTAACGTTAGTTAAAGATTTTTTAAATGAGTTATATCCTTTGTTTAACGCTGGAGATTTTGATTTCGTGCTATTAGATTGACGAGGCTTACGTACTAATTGGTTAATTGTAGGCATCGATTTGTCCTCCCTTCATTTTTTCCTTGTTTCAATACCACACATCCAGGTGGTTCATTTTTTGGGTAAAAACAAAGTCTTTGTGCATTTATACACACAAAAACTACATCGCAGTAATCGCAACAACCGCAGCGCTAACATGAATGCCGCAAGCTTTACCAAGTTCTATTTTTGAATTAACAAGATAAACTGGTATCCCGATTTCTTTCGCGAGAAGAATGGCCGGATCGGTTACCCAATTGTCTGCATCAATTGCAACAAAAAGAGCTGTTACTTGTCCAGCACGCATCGCTTTCACTGCTTGCTTTATACCTATGATTGTTTTACTAGCCTGTTTTACTTGATCATAAGACATTTGCATATCCTCCAAAGTACAGACAGTTAACTATCAACCTTCAATATATTATCATTTCAAACTTACACTGTCAACCAATATCATTAAAGAATATCTGTTCTTTTTTAGCGGTATAAATACACAGTTATTTTTAGAAAAACTCCGGCAGAGGGATTATCCTCTACCGGAATTAATTTGTTGAAAGTTTGTTACTCAGTTACTGTTAATTCTTTACCATCTTGCTCCATACGGATTTGACGATAACGTTGCATACCAGTACCTGCTGGAACAAGCTTACCGATAATTACATTTTCCTTCAGACCTAGAAGTTCATCACGCTTACCTTTAATTGCAGCATCCGTTAACACACGAGTTGTTTCTTGGAATGATGCAGCGGATAAGAATGATTCTGTTTCAAGAGAAGCTTTTGTAATACCTAAAATGACAGGACGACAAGTTGCTGGATTTTTGCCTTTTAATACAGACTCAGCATTTGCCTCAGAGAATTGGTGAATATCTAGTAATGAGCCTGGTAATAAGTCTGTATCACCCGCTTCGATTACACGAACTTTACGAAGCATTTGGCGAACCATTACTTCGATATGTTTGTCACCGATTTCTACCCCTTGCATACGGTATACTTTTTGTACTTCTTTTAACAGATATTCTTGAACTGTCGATACGTCTTTTACTTTTAGTAATTGTTTCGGATCGATAGAACCTTCTGTTAATGTTTGACCAGGGATAATCGCGTCACCTTCTTGCACTTTTAATCGTGCGTTGTATGGTGCCTGATATTTACGTGTTTCCACGTCACCTTGGACAGTAATTTCTTTTAGTCCTTCACGAATTTCTTCGATTTCAACAACTGTACCTGAGATTTCCGAAATAACGGATTGACCTTTTGGATTACGCGCTTCGAAAATCTCCTGAATACGTGGAAGACCTTGTGTGATATCGTTACCGGCTACCCCACCTGTATGGAATGTACGCATCGTTAACTGTGTACCTGGCTCACCAATTGATTGCGCAGCAATAATACCTACTGCCTCACCAACTTCTACGCCTTCACCAGTTGCTAAGTTCATACCATAACATTTTTTACATACGCCATGCTTTGTATTACATGTGAATGCTGAACGGATTGTAAGTTCTTCGATATTGGCATCGGAAATAACACGAGCAACATCTTGAGTGATTAAACCATCACGTTCTAAAATAACTGCGCCTGTTTCTGGATGGCGAATTGTTTTCTTCGTATAACGACCAACAATACGTTCGTCTAACGCTTCAATTAATTCGTTGCCTTCCATTAAAGCTCCAATTAATAAACCACGGTCTGTACCACAGTCGTCTTCACGAACGATTACATCTTGTGCAACGTCTACTAAACGACGAGTTAAGTAACCTGAATCGGCTGTTTTTAGTGCTGTATCGGCAAGACCTTTACGCGCACCGTGAGTAGAGATGAAGTACTCTAATACTGTTAAACCTTCACGGAATGAAGACTTGATTGGTAACTCAATGATACGACCAGCCGGGTTGGCCATCAGACCACGCATACCAGCTAACTGTGTAAAGTTCGATGCGTTACCACGGGCACCAGAGTCAGACATCATGAAGATTGGGTTTGTTTTTTGTAATGAGTTCATCAGCTTACCTTGGATAATATCCTTAGCATTCGACCAACTTGAAATTACACGATCATAACGCTCTTCTTCAGTGATTAAACCACGACGGAATTGCATCATTACCTTATCTACTTTTTCTTGTGCTTCTTCTAAGATGACACCTTTATCTGGTAATACCACGATATCGGATACACCTACAGTAATACCTGCACGTGTAGAATATTTGAAACCTAAGTCTTTCATGCGGTCAAGCATTTTAGACGTTTCTGTAATATGGAATTCTTTAAACACTTCAGCAATTACATTTCCTAAAAACTTCTTACGGAAAGGATCAATAACTGGTACATTTGTGAAATGCTTCGCTAATACTGCACGGCGTTGTGCTTGGATTTTTTCTTCTTCAGATAAACCAGCATAGCCCTCAGTTGCTTCAATTTCTTTCAGTAATTCATCGGCAATTGTTAAATCAACGAAATATTTTTCAGGCGTTTTTTGCTCTAAGTTTACAGACGTTGGCTCATTAATATACGGGAATGAGCGTGGTAAAATTTCATTAAAGATTACTTTACCTACTGTTGATAATAAGAACATTTTATTTTGCTCTTCAGTAAACGTTGGATTGTTTAAAGAACTTGCTTTAATTGCAATACGAGAATGTAAGTGAACATGACCGTTTTGGTATGCAATTAACACTTCATTGGCATCGTTGAAGATTGAACCTTCACCAACTGAGCCTTCACGTTCAAGCGTTAAGTAATAGTTACCTAATACCATATCCTGAGATGGTGTTACTACTGGCTTACCATCTTTCGGGTTTAAGATGTTTTGAGCAGCTAACATTAATAATCGAGCTTCTGCTTGTGCTTCTGCTGATAATGGTACGTGAACCGCCATTTGGTCACCATCAAAGTCAGCGTTATAAGCTGTACATACTAATGGGTGAAGACGAATTGCACGACCTTCTACTAATGTAGGCTCAAATGCTTGGATACCAAGACGGTGAAGTGTCGGTGCACGGTTAAGTAATACCGGATGCTCACGAATCACATCTTCTAAAACATCCCAAACTTCATTGTGTAAACGCTCAATTTTACGTTTTGCACTCTTAATGTTATGAGCAAGGCCACGTTCTACTAATTCTTTCATTACGAAAGGCTTAAATAGTTCGATTGCCATTTCTTTCGGAAGACCACATTGGTACATTTTTAAGTTTGGACCTACTACGATAACTGAACGACCAGAATAGTCTACACGTTTACCAAGTAAGTTTTGACGGAAACGACCTTGCTTCCCTTTTAACATATGTGAAAGGGATTTTAAAGGACGGTTACCAGGACCAGTTACCGGACGACCACGACGACCATTGTCGATTAGGGCATCTACCGCTTCTTGTAACATACGTTTTTCGTTTTGAACGATGATGCTCGGTGCACCAAGGTCAAGTAAACGTTTTAAACGGTTGTTACGGTTAATAACACGACGGTAAAGATCGTTTAAATCTGATGTTGCAAAACGACCACCATCTAATTGCACCATTGGACGAAGCTCTGGTGGAATTACAGGAAGTACATCTAAAATCATCCATTCTGGTTTGTTACCTGAGTTACGGAATGATTCGATTACTTCTAAACGTTTAATCGCACGCGTACGACGTTGCCCTTGTGCAGATTTAAGCTCTTCTTTTAGAGACGCTGTTTCATCTTCAAGATCAATTTTTTCTAATAGGCGTTTAATTGCTTCTGCACCCATTGCCGCTTCAAAATCTTTACCAAATTTTTCACGGTATGCACGATACTCTTTCTCAGAAAGCAAGTCTTTAAAACCTAAAGAAGTTTGACCTGGCTCAATCACAACATAAGAAGCGAAATAAATCACTTCTTCTAATGCACGCGGAGACATATCTAAAAGAAGACCCATACGGCTTGGAATTCCTTTGAAATACCAAATATGAGATACAGGTGCTGCAAGTTCGATGTGTCCTTGACGTTCACGACGTACTTTTGCACGTGTTACTTCAACCCCACAACGGTCACAAACTACGCCTTTATATCGAACGCGTTTGTATTTACCACAGTGACATTCCCAGTCTTTCGTTGGTCCGAAAATGCGTTCACAGAATAGACCATCTTTTTCTGGTTTTAATGTACGGTAGTTAATTGTTTCTGGTTTTTTTACTTCACCATATGACCAAGAACGAATCTTATCAGGGGAAGCTAAACCAATTTTCATATATTCAAATTCATTAACATCTATCAAGGAGCCTACCTCCCTTTAGTTATAAGTCTTTAAATGACTTTATTTGTAGCTCGGCAATTGCAATATTTCATACTAGGCCATAATGAAATTTGCCTTTATACATTACCATTCATAAAGAAGAATCGAGCAGGACATAACCTGCCCGATTCAATTTGAAATTATTCAATTGACTCTACTGGGTCTTCTTTATCATCAGCAGGTTTTGGATTTTCCATTTCAGGAACTGGTGCAGTTACTTCTTCTTCATCGTCAAGGTCGCGAAGTTCTACTTCCTCGTCGTTGATTGTTAGCATCTTCACATCCATACCTAGTGATTGAAGTTCTTTAATTAATACTTTAAATGATTCAGGAACACCTGGTTCTGGAACACTTTCACCTTTAACAATGGCTTCGTATGTTTTCACACGACCTACAACATCATCTGATTTTACAGTTAAAATCTCTTGTAATGTGTAAGCAGCACCATATGCTTCAAGTGCCCAAACCTCCATCTCACCGAATCGCTGACCACCAAATTGTGCTTTACCACCAAGCGGTTGTTGCGTTACTAATGAGTAAGGTCCCGTTGAACGTGCATGAAGTTTATCGTCAACCATGTGGGCAAGTTTGATCATATACATGATACCAACTGATACACGACTGTCGAATGGCTCACCTGAACGTCCATCATAAAGTGTTGTTTTACCATCACGATCCATACCAGCTTCTTCCATCGTTTCCCAAACATCATCTTCGTTAGCGCCGTCAAATACAGGTGTAGCCATGTGTACGCCTAAATAACGTGCTGCCATACCTAAGTGAAGCTCTAAAACTTGTCCGATATTCATACGAGATGGTACGCCAAGTGGGTTAAGCATGATGTCTACCGGTGTGCCATCTGGCATAAACGGCATATCTTCTTCTGGTAAGATACGTGAGATAACCCCTTTGTTACCATGTCGTCCGGCCATTTTGTCCCCAACGCGGATTTTACGTTTTTGAACAATATAAGCACGTACTAATTGGTTAACTCCTGGTGGTAATTCGTCACCATCTTCACGATTAAATACTTTAACATCTAGGATAATACCGCCCGCTCCGTGTGGTACTCGTAAAGACGTGTCACGTACTTCGCGTGCTTTTTCACCAAAGATAGCATGTAATAAACGCTCTTCCGCAGTTAACTCTGTAACTCCTTTAGGCGTCACTTTACCTACTAAAATATCACCGTCGCGAACTTCTGCACCGATGCGAATGATACCACGATCGTCTAAATTACGAAGTGCATCTTCCCCTACGTTTGGAATATCACGTGTGATTTCTTCAGGTCCTAGTTTTGTATCACGTGCTTCTGATTCATATTCTTCAATATGAACAGATGTATATACATCATCCTTTACAAGGCGTTCACTCATAATAACCGCATCTTCGTAGTTAAAGCCATCCCATGTCATGAATGCGATAAGTACGTTTTGACCAAGTGCTAATTCGCCTTTTTCCATTGAAGGACCATCAGCTAAAATATCACGAGGTTTCACACGATCGCCAATTTTTACGATTGGACGTTGGTTATATGAAGTACCTTGGTTTGAACGAATGAATTTTTGTAATTTGTACTTTGTTAAATCACCTTTAACTTCTTTGCCTTCAATTGTTTCAATACGACGAACGTGAATAGAACGTGCTTCAACATGTTCAACAATACCGTCGAATTTTGCAATGACTGCAGCACCTGAGTCACGTGCATCTACGTGTTCCATACCTGTACCTACATATGGTGCATTTGGATAAAGTAATGGAACCGCTTGACGTTGCATGTTCGCACCCATTAACGCACGGTTAGAGTCATCGTTTTCTAAGAACGGGATACATGCAGTGGCAGCAGATACAACCTGTTTTGGTGATACGTCCATGTAGTCGATACGGTCTTTACTAAATACAGTGTTATCTCCACGGAAGCGTCCTACAACTTCTTCCTTCACGAAAGTACCATCTTCATTTAATAAAGAGTTTGCTTGTGCAACTACATAGTTATCTTCTTCATCAGCCGTTAAGTAATGAATATCCTTCGTTACAGCACTTGTGTTTGGATCAACACGACGATACGGCGTTTCGATGAAGCCGAATTTATTTACTTTTGCGAACGATGAAAGCGAGTTAATTAAACCAATGTTTGGTCCCTCTGGTGTTTCAATCGGACACATACGACCATAGTGAGAATAGTGAACGTCACGTACTTCCATACCAGCACGCTCACGAGTTAAACCACCAGGTCCTAATGCAGATAGACGACGTTTATGCGTTAATTCTGCAAGTGGGTTTGTTTGGTCCATGAATTGCGATAATTGCGAGCTACCAAAGAACTCTTTAATTGACGCAATTACTGGACGGATATTAATTAATTGTTGTGGCACGATAGCAGCTGTATCATTGATTGACATACGCTCACGTACAACACGTTCCATACGAGATAAACCGATACGGAATTGGTTTTGTAAAAGCTCACCAACTGAACGTAGACGACGATTACCTAAGTGATCAATATCATCTGTATTCCCTACGCCATATAATAAGTTGAAGAAGTATGATACAGAAGCGATTACATCAGCTGGTGTAATATTCTTCACTTCTTCATCGATATATGCGTTTGAAATAACGTTAATTTCTTTTTGAGCTTCGTCATTCGGTGCGAAAATTTTGATCGATTGGATTGTAATATCCTCTTCTAATACACCACCAACTTGTGTTAGTGTACGGAAGCCCGTACCCGCTTCTAAATAAGGGATTAACTTATCTAAAGTACGACGATCTAATAATGTACCTGCTTCTACAAGAATCTCACCTGTTTCTGAATCTACAAGTGTTTCAGCAATCGTTTGGTTAAACAGACGATTCTTAATGTGAAGCTTTTTGTTCATTTTGTAACGACCAACATTCGCCAAGTCATAGCGCTTTGCGTCAAAGAAGCGAGAATATAAAAGGTTCTTCGCTGATTCAACTGTTGGTGGCTCACCTGGACGCAAACGCTCATAGATTTCAAGAAGCGCTTTTTCAGTGCTTTCTGTGTTATCTTTTTCAAGCGTGTTACGTAAGTATTCATTGTCACCAATGATATCTAAAATTTCTTGATCTGAACCGAAACCTAATGCACGTAATAATACTGTTGCTGGAAGTTTACGTGTACGATCGATACGAACGTATACAACATCCTTTGCATCAATTTCGTATTCTAACCATGCACCACGGTTTGGAATCACTGTTGCGCCAAAACCTTTTTTACCGTTTTTGTCCGTTTTGTCGTGGAAATATACACTTGGAGAACGAACTAATTGCGAAACGATAACGCGCTCAGCACCATTAATAATAAACGTGCCTGTTTCCGTCATTAATGGGAAATCACCCATGAAGACTTCTTGTTCTTTTACTTCTTTTGTTTCTTTGTTGTGTAAACGTACTTTTACGCGCAATGGTGCAGCATAAGTTACGTCACGTTCTTTACATTCATCAACATCATACTTAGGATTTCCTAATTTGTAGTCGACGAATTCTAATGAAAGATTACCTGTAAAATCTTCGATTGGAGAAATGTCGTGGAACATCTCACGCAACCCTTCTTCAAGGAACCACTCATAAGATGCTGTTTGGATTTCGATTAAATTCGGAAGTTCCAGCACCTCACTAATACGCGCAAAGCTTCTACGCTGGCGGTGTTGTCCGTACTGAACTAGTTGACCTGTCAACTCATTCACCCCTCAATAAAGCGATAATAGGTCTTTGCAAAACCTTACAAATAGTGTATGATTTCGAAAGACGAAAAGAAAACGAGTCTTTTATAAGACCTCATTTTCGGTTAAACTAAACATATTCTTAGTAAGTATGCCCATAAAAACCTTTATGTTATGCAAAAGGGCACACTACCTCAAAATAATAATTTTGCATTTTATAATGTTATCATAGTCAATTTGTCAAGTCAATCTTCCGAGTCAATCTTACTTATTTTTTTGCACGTATGATCCAGTACCCTTTTTTCTTCTCGACAACTTCTACTTTTGAAAACATTCCCTCTAAATGACTCACCGTTGAAGGCGCACCCTGCTTCTTCTGAATTACAACCCACAGTTCACCATCTTCAACTAGCAATTGATAGGCACCGTCATAAAACTTAAAAACTGTATCCTTACCAGCACGAATAGGTGGATTTGTTAAAATAGCTGCAGCATTCGTTTCAGGTGATACAGCACTTAAGCCATCACTTTCAAAAATTCGTACATTTTGAATCCCGTTTAGTTGTGCATTTTTTTGTGACAACGCAACAGCTCGCGTATTGATATCCATCATTAACACTTCACGCTCTGGATTTACTTTTGCAATAGACAATCCAATCGGTCCATAACCACAACCAACATCAAGTATATCTCCTGCAATTTTTGGCATCTCAAAAGCGTCTATTAACACACGGGAGCCAAAATCTACTTCGCTTTTGCTAAATACACCTGCATCTGTTTCAAACATAAATGTATTTCCTAATAAAGTAAACTTCCATTGGCGTGGTTTACTATCAGTTTGAGGCTTATTGGAATAATAATGTTCAGACATATGACACGCCTCCTCAAAAAATTAAAATAAAGAAAAGCTCGCCGCAAAACTGTGACGAGCTTTTCTTATGAAGCTAAGCATAACGCCTAGCAACGAAAGTTAAACTAAAATTATTTAACTTCTACTGAAGCGCCAACTTCTTCAAGTTTAGCTTTAATAGCTTCAGCGTCATCTTTAGAGATACCTTCTTTAAGAGCTTTAGGAGCGTTGTCAACAACCTCTTTAGCTTCTTTTAGGCCTAAACCAGTGATTTCACGAACCACTTTGATTACTTTAATTTTTTCTGCACCAGCTGATGCTAAGATTACGTCAAATTCAGTTTTCTCTTCTGCTGCTGCTGCACCGCCAGCTACTACAGCTACTGGAGCTGCTGCTGTTACACCGAATTCTTCTTCGATTGCTTTTACTAAATCGTTTAACTCTAGAACTGTCATAGCTTTGATAGCTTCTAAGATTTGCTCATTGTTCATTTTAATTTCCTCCTATGGAATGTTTTATAGTTTTTAGGCCACTAAGCCGTTTTTTGAAGTTGGGATGCGAAAATTACGCGCCTTGCTCTTCTTTTTGTTCTGCAACAGCTTTTGTTGCAAGTGCGAAGTTGCGCACTGGAGCTTGAAGTACAGATAAAAGCATTGATAGTAGACCTTCGCGAGATGGAAGTTCTGCAAGAGCTTTAACGTCTTCAGCAGATGCCACAGTACCTTCGATAATACCAGCTTTAATTTCAAGTGCTTCGTTTTTCTTAGCGAAATCGTTGATAATTTTAGCAGGAGCTACTACATCCACGTTAGAGAATGCGATAGCGTTTGGACCAGTTAAAAATTCATTGATTCCTTCAAGACCAACAGATTCAGTAGCACGACGAGATAAAGTATTTTTGTAAACTTTAAACTCAACACCCGCTTCACGTAATTGCTTACGTAATTCAGTTGCTTGTGCAACAGTTAAACCACGGTAATCTACAACTACTACAGAAGCAGCAGCTGAAAATTTATCAGCGATTTCTTGAACTTGAACTTTTTTAGTTTCGATTGCTTTGCTCATGATGACACCTCCTATTAGAATGAGTCATTTATACCGACAAAGAAAGCCTCTACATCTTAGAGACATAGAGGCAGAAAGTACATCATCTTAAAAAGAATCCGAACTCCTATGTCCTCGGCAGGATCATTAAGTGACAAGTCACTCCTACTGTCTACGGTACAAATGGATGATTCACAACAGCATCCATCTTACCAAGTAAGCGGTGTGTTGTCAATTAATTTAATTTAAATTAACGGTTTTTACAACCGGAATTAATTATTTAGTTACTGCGCTAGCGTCAACTTTTACAGCAGGACCCATTGTAGTTGTAATGTTTACAGACTTCATGTAAGTACCTTTTGCTGCAGCAGGTTTTGCTTTTTGAACTACTTCAAATACCGCTAAGAAGTTTTCTACTAAGTTTTTAGTATCGAAAGAAACTTTACCGATTGGTGCGTGGATGATACCAGCTTTTTCAGCACGGTATTCAACTTTACCAGCCTTAATTTCTTCGATAGCTTTTGTTACGTCAAAAGTAACTGTGCCTGTTTTAGGGTTTGGCATTAAACCTTTAGGACCTAATACACGTCCAAGTTTACCAACTTCACCCATCATGTCAGGAGTTGCTACGATTACATCGAATTCAAACCAACCTTGTTGGATCTTTTGGATGTACTCTGCATCACCTACATAATCAGCGCCAGCAGCTTCTGCTTCTTTAAGTTTTTCACCTTTAGCGAAAACTAATACGCGTTGAGTTTTACCAGTACCGTGTGGAAGTACAACTGCACCACGGATTTGTTGGTCATTTTTACGAGTATCGATACCTAATTTAAATGCTACTTCTACAGTTGCATCAAAGTTTACTGTGCTTGTTTTTTGCGCTAAAGCTACTGCTTCTTCTACAGAATATAGAGCTGCGCGGTCGATTAATTTAGCTGCTTCTTGCAGTTTTTTACCTTTTTTAGCCATTATAATTTCCTCCTTGATTGTGGTTTTAACGGATTTGACCTCCCACGAATAAAGGTTGCGCACTCTTCAAACAATATCGGAGTGCCGCAACCTTCTAAAAAAACAAAACATCATCAAGTGTGAAGATGGTTATTAGTCTTCGATAGTAATACCCATGCTTCGTGCAGTACCTTCAACCATTAACATAGCAGCTTCAACTGAAGCAGCGTTAAGGTCTGGCATTTTTTGTTCTGCGATTTCGCGAACTTTATCACGTTTAACCGTTGCAACTTTTTTACGATTTGGTTCACCAGATCCAGATTGGATACCAGCCGCTACTTTAAGTAATACTGCTGCAGGTGGAGTTTTAGTAATGAAAGTGAATGAACGGTCTTCGAATACTGAAATTTCAACTGGGATAATAAGACCAGCTTGATCAGCAGTACGAGCGTTAAATTCTTTACAGAATCCCATAATGTTAACACCTGCTTGACCTAATGCAGGACCAACCGGTGGCGCTGGGTTTGCTTTACCAGCAGGGATTTGAAGTTTTACAACTTTAATAACTTTTTTAGCCACGAGACACACCTCCTTAAGTCCGTGATGTGGTAATAGGGTTGCCCCTCCCACTCAATATCTGTTCGTCAGCTAACTTGCCGATAACATTAAAACTAATATAATCACCTATCAAACAAAATTGACAGGCTGACCTATGAAATGATACCACTTTTAATTTGCTTTATCAAGTAAAAATAATGTTATATTTTTTTAACTTGGGCAAACTCCAGTTCCATTACTGTTTCGCGGCCAAACATATCAACATGTACTTTTATTTTCGCATTTTCGACATCAACTTCTTCAACGCGACCTTGGAAGTGCGCAAAAGGTCCTTCCAATACTTCTACAACTTCACCAACAGTAATATCTACTTCACCAATCAGTGTTTCTGTCATGCCCATTTGTTCAAGTAGACGATCTGCTTCTTCTGGTAATAACGGCGTTGGTTTTACCCCACCACCTGAAGAACCGATAAATCCAGTTACACCCGGTGTATTACGCACTACATACCACGCGTCATCTGTCATGATTAGTTCTACTAATACGTAACCTGGGAACACTTTACGCATTACCGCCTTTTTCTTACCATCTTCTTTTACATCAATCTCTTCATGTTCTGCAACGATAACGCGGAAAATTTTATCCTGCATCCCCATTGTTTCAACACGTTTTTCTAGATTTGCTTTTACTCGGTTTTCATAACCAGAATAAGTATGAACTACATACCAATTTTTTTCCATATAGGTAGGACTAAATCGTCCGCCCCTCCTTTACATAAAAATGTGTTAGGTAATTTACTCCCTATGCACAAAAATTCATCACGCTATATCAATTACACCTCGGCATAATTGCGTCTTTCACCGGTTGTTTGGACACCCGCAAAAATAGTAACTTAAAATCCACTTCCATCTCACCGTCTATAAAAACAGGAGACTTCTGCCGAAAGAAGTTAAAACAAATGAAAAAACCCGTTATATAGTATGGACGGGCTATTTCGAAATATTAACATGTTACAACTTATAAAGACAAGAACCAACGGAATAATTCTGAGAATCCTAAATCTACTACTGTAAAGAATAACGCCATTACAATAACTGTTGAAATAACTACTACTGTATACTTTGTTAGCTCTTTACTTTTCGGCCAGCTTGTTTTGCGCATTTCTGAACCGACATCTTGTAAAAAGTTTGTCACTTTACTCATCTTAGCCTAACCTCCGAATAACTTGTTTATCTATTCTTCATTTATAACGTTTGTTTATGCACTGTATGTTCATTGCAATGCGAGCAAAATTTCTTTAATTCAAGACGTTCTGTTGTACCTTCTTTTCTTGGTACATTGTAGTTTCTTGAACCGCATTTTTCACAACTTATAACAACTTTCTTCGCCATTAACGATCACCTTTTCGGCAGTTTGTCTTTTAAAGACTAACACCTAAATTTCTTGATGTCAACACGCGTCAATGGTCATTAAGTCATTTCTTTCAACTCAATATGACGCTCTAATTTCCGCTTCACACGCTGTAACGCATTATCAATTGATTTCACATGCCGATTCAATTCTTCTGAAATTTCATTATATGATTGTCCTTCTAGATAACGAATCAACACTTGCTGTTCCAACTCACTTAATACTTCACTCATTTTCTTCTCAAGATGACTATAATCCTCACGATTGATCATTAAATGCTCAGGATCCTCTGAAATCGGGCTCGTGATGACATCCATCAATGTACGCTCCGACTCTTCATCATAAATCGGTTTGTCTAATGAAATATATGAATTAAGCGGAATATGCTTTTGACGTGTCGCCGTTTTAATGGCAGTAATAATTTGTCTTGTAATACATAATTCTGCAAATGCACGGAACGACGCAAGTTTATCTTCCTTAAAGTCACGAATCGCCTTATACAAGCCAATCATTCCTTCTTGAATGATATCTTCTTTATCCGCACCAATTAAAAAATAAGATCTAGCTTTTGCTTTCACAAAAAGCCGATATTTCGAAATCAAAAAATCTAACGCATCCGCATTGCCTAGATGCACTTGTCCAACAAGGGCTTCATCTGTTAATTGTTCAAACTGCTGTATGACTTGAATCTTTTCACTTTTAAGCAATGATATCACCTCAGCTACGCCAGAATCATTAGGAACAGTATAACTTAATTGGAATTTATGGGCAAATAATTACTTAAGGCCTCTCCGCCATTTTTCAAATTGTAACTCTACATCTTTTGATAATTTAATTCTCGAGGCAGGTTTTTCCCCTTGCGTTTCTTTTACTTTTGCCGAAATTTTTGATTGGATTATTTGCATTTCAATTTCAAACTCACGCGCAGATTTGCGTAATGCACCATGTCCAAATACAACATTTTGCTCAGTCATATCGGATGTCGCGACATGAATTTGAACTTTTCTTCCTTTTAGCTCAGTCGATAACTTTTCAATGCGTTCGTCTGCTGTTTCATTTTTACGTGTGTAAATGACCTCCACAGCATGTCGTACATATAACTGTTCGGTGCCCGGAACGAGATGTGCATCGAACACAACAATTACTCGCCATCCAGTGTGTGCTTTATATTCGGCCATGCGTTCAATTAAACGATTTCGCGCATCTTCAAAATTCGGCTCACGTAACGGACGCAACTCACTCCATGCACCAATCATATTATAGCCATCTACTAGCAATATATTTTGCATCGCCTCATCCGTTAACTTCTTGTCGCTTGCGATACACTTCGTACATAAGTAATGCCGCTGCTACCGAAGCATTTAAAGATGTTACATGTCCAATCATTGGTAAGTGGTATAAGAAATCACATTTATCTTTTAATAGACGGCTCATTCCTTTTCCTTCGCTACCAATAATTAAAGCAAGTGGTAACGTTGCATCCATTTTCCGATAATCTGCTGAACCTTTTGCATCTGTTCCAGCAATCCATACACCACGTTCCTTTAATTCATCCACCGTTTGCGCTAAATTTGTAACACGCACAACTGGAACATGCTCAATGGCACCCGTTGAAGCTTTTGCTACTACCGCCGTTAAACCAACCGCGCGACGTTTCGGTATAATGATTCCGTGCGCGCCAATCGCATCGGCTGTACGCATAATTGACCCTAAATTATGTGGGTCTTCTAATTCATCTAATAAGATAAAGAATGGATCTTCTTTTTTTGCTTGCGCAGCATTGAATAAATCATCTAGCTCTGCATAATCATAGGCAGCAACCGATGCCACCACACCTTGGTGATTCGCATCGGTTAATTGATCCACTTTCTTCTTTGGTACGAATTGCACTAAAACGCCGCGCTCTCGTGCTAAATCAAGCAATTCATTAATTCCTGTTTTCTTTACACCTTCTGCAACCCAGATCTTATTCATTTCACGACCTGAACGAAGCGCCTCTAATATCGGATTCTTACCTGCAATCATTTCTCCATTTTGTTCCGTCATGTTACGACACTCCTTTTGACTGTTCTACGATTTGAATTGCGTAGTCAATAATTTCATTGGCACGATCATGCTGTTTACTTAAAAATAGACTACCTAGTACAGCTTCAAAACCAGAGCTATTTCGGTAAGTGCGAACATCGGTATTTTTCGGAACAGAGCCAGATTTAGCATTGCGCCCTCTGCGAAATACCGCTTGCTCCTCCTCTGATAAAAAATGTTCTTCCATCATACGATAAACAATCATTGACTGCGCTTTTGCTGAAACATATTTCGTTGCCTCTTTATGCAACGTATTTGGCTTTACTTTACCGAGTAAAAGTAAATGCTCTCGAATTCTTTGCTCTAGCACGGCATCTCCCATGTAGGCTAATGCTAAAGCATTTAGTTGTTTTACATCTTGCTGTGTTAAATTATGCATTTACTGACCTCGTTTCCAGCGCGTTCCTTGACGAGTGTCTTCTAAAATAATATCCATGTTAAGCAACTGATCGCGAATTTCATCAGATCGCGCAAAGTCTCGGTTTTTTCGTGCGGTAATACGTTCTTCAATTAACGCTTCAATTTCTTCATCAAGTAAGCCTGCTTCTACTTTCACTTGGATACCTAATACATCCCCGATAAGTGTAAATGTGTCTAAAATCGCTTGTAGCACTTTCGGATCTGTATTGGCTTCGTTTAAATAAACGTTGGCAATACGCGATAGTTCAAATAAAGTCGAAATTGCATTGGCCGTATTGAAATCATCATTCATCGCTTCTTCAAAATTCGTTTTCACTTGCGCAATTTCCCCAAGCCACTGTTCGCTTCCCTCCGCAAGTCCTGCTGTTGCCGTTAAGCGATGTGCGATATTGGCATAAGCTGTACGAATACGTTCTAATCCATTTTTTGCTGCTTCCACTAAATCTTGCGCAAAGTTAATCGGATGACGGTAATGAACAGATAACATGAAGAAACGTAATACTTGTGGATCGATTTGTTGACGAATATCATGAACTAAAATAAAGTTTCCTAATGATTTCGACATTTTTTCATTATCAATATTGATATACCCGTTATGCATCCAATAACGCGCAAATGTTTTGTCATTATGCGCTTCTGATTGTGCAATTTCATTTTCATGATGTGGGAATGTTAAATCTTGCCCACCTGCATGAATATCAATTGTATCGCCTAAATGTTCACGCGCCATTACTGAACATTCAATATGCCAGCCCGGTCTCCCCTCGCCCCATGGAGATTCCCATTTTATCTCTCCCGGTTTAGCTGCTTTCCAAAGAGCAAAGTCTAATGGGTCTTCTTTCTTTTCGCCCGTTTCGATACGTGCGCCTATTTTTAAATCATCCACAGATTGATGGGATAGTTTTCCGTAGCCATCAAATTTACGTGTGCGGTAATAAACATCTCCCTGTGATTCATAGGCATAGCCTTTATCAATTAACACTTTTACAAATTCAATAATATCATCCATATGCTCGGTTACACGGGGATGGGCATCTGCCTTTTGGCATCCTAATGCTGTAATATCTTCAAAATACGCCGCAATAAAACGCTCCGTTAAAGCGAATGTTTCCTCGCCTAATTCATTGGCCGCTTTAATAATTTTATCGTCAACGTCGGTAAAGTTTGAAACAAACTTCACATCATAACCTGCATATTGGAAATAACGGCGAACTGTATCATATACAATTACAGGACGCGAATTCCCAATATGAATGTAGTTATAAACAGTTGGACCACAAACATACATTTTTACCTTCCCTTCCTCGATAGGATGAAAGGTTTCTTTTTGTCTTGTAAGTGAGTTAAAAATTTGAATCGTCATTTTCATTGCTCCTTTTTCAAATTGGAAATTTCCTGTTGTAGATGCTGAAGTGTTTGCTCTAGTGAATCACAACGATCCCCAACTGGGTCTGGGATATTTTGATGGTCTAATTTTTTTGCTTCTGTACGGACGCCATCAATCATAACCACTTTCCCAGGAATCCCTACAACAGTTGCATTTGGCGGAACTTCTTTTAGTACAACGGAGCCCGCACCGATTTTGCTATTTTCACCGATTGTGATCGAACCAAGTACTTTTGCACCTGTTGCAACAAGCACACCATCTTCTAACGTCGGGTGGCGCTTTCCTTTTTCTTTCCCTGTACCACCTAGTGTTACTCCTTGATAAATCGTTACATCATTACCTATTTCACAAGTTTCTCCAACGACGACACCCATTCCATGGTCAATAAAGAAACGCCGACCTATTTTTGCCCCTGGGTGAATTTCGATTCCTGTAAAAAATCTACTCATTTGTGAAATTACGCGGGCAAAAAAGAATAACTTTCTTTTGAAAAACCAATGTGCAATGCGATGTGACCAAATCGCATGCAAACCAGAATACGTTAAAACGACCTCAAAAACGCTCCTTGCCGCTGGATCATTCTCAAAAATATTATCAATATCTTCTTTCATTCTTTTAAACATGCCAATCCCTCCCCTTTTTTCTAAAATCCTGTTTTCTTAGCCACTAAAAAAGCGCCTCCATCACCTAAAAATAGGTGACAGAGACGCTTGTATCGCGCGGTTCCACTCTGGTTGAAGAGGCACATAGACTCTTCCGCTTAAAATTGCCCGATAACGTGGACAAAGCGATTTAGCCTACTACAATCGTTCAACTAAATACTCGAAGGTGCATTTCAGTTTTGCCCTGACCTAGATCACTTTCAGCCGGTGATGATCCTCTCTAAAAGGCGTGCGCCACGTACTTCTCCTTCTCAACGCGTTATGTTATGTGTAATGTAAATTCATTTTACATTTATTCTATGAAAAATCAATGCTTTTGCTTACTAATTTGCAAATTTTTCTACGCGAGCAATCGCCTTTTCTTTGCCGATTAAGCTAATTGCATCCGCCAGTTCTGGACCATGTGTTTGACCCGTTGTTACGACACGAATTGGCATGAATAAGTTTTTACCTTTTGCCCCTGTATCCTTTTGAACGGCTTTAATTGAAGCTTTAATTGAAGCTGCATCAAATGACTCTAATGCTTCTAATTGCGTTTTAAATGACGCCATTACTGCTGGTACCATTTCACCCGCTAACACTTCTTTTGCTGCTTCATCATATTCAATTTCTTCAGTAAAGAATAGGCTAGAAAGTTCTACGATTTCCGAACCAAAGCTCATTTGCTCATGGTAAAGACCGATTACTGCAGAAGCCCAAGCGTGCTGCTCTTCTGTTAACGTTTCTGGTAGGACATTTGCCTTTTGTAAATGTGGTAGAGCAAGTGCTACGACCGCTTCATGAGATAATGTTTTAATGTATTGGTTATTCATCCACGTAAGCTTTGTTTTATCAAACATTGACGGTGATTTTGACAAACGTTTTTCATCAAATAATCGAACGAACTCATCATGTGAAAAAATTTCTTCTTCGCCTTCTGGAGACCAGCCTAGTAAGCCGAAGAAGTTAAACATTGCTTCTGGTAAATAACCAAGGTCTTTATACTGGGCAACGAATTGAATGATCGATTCATCACGTTTTGATAATTTTTTACGATCTTCATTTACGATTAGCGTCATATGGCCGTATTGTGGGTATTCCCAGCCAAATGCATCGAAAATCATCATTTGTTTTGGTGTGTTTGATAAATGCTCTTCTCCACGGAATACATGTGTAATGTCCATGAAGTGATCATCTAATACAACCGCATAGTTATACGTAGGGATACCATTTGCTTTTACTAATACCCAGTCGCCAATATCCTTAGATTCGAATGATACTTCACCTCGAACTAAGTCTGTGAACTTATACGTAACATTTGCTGGGATGCGCATACGAATTGTATGTGAAATGCCCTCTGCTTCTTTTTGTGCTACTTCTTCAGCTGATAAGTGGCGACATTTACCATCATACGTAGGTGCCGCTACACCATTTGCTTTTTGAATTTCACGTGAAGCTTCTAATTCTTCTGAAGAACAGAAACATTTGTACGCTTGACCTGCAGCAAGCATTTTTTCGGCATGCTCTTTGTAAATATCTAAACGTTCCATTTGACGATATGGCGCATAAGGTCCCCCAATATCGATTGACTCATCCGGTGTAATACCTAACCAGCGTAAGTTATCAAGTTGAGATGCTTCGCCGCCTTCTACATTACGCTCAATGTCTGTATCTTCAATACGTACTACGAAAGTACCGTTATGATGTTTTGCATATAAATAGTTAAATAGCGCCGTACGTGCCCCACCAATGTGTAAAAATCCTGTTGGCGATGGTGCATAACGAACGCGAACTGTTTTAGTCATGATTGTGCCTCCTAAAATTGCTTAAAAAATTTATGTCAATCTTTATCATTATTCATTTTACCACTTGCAAATGTTAAATAAAAGTTGCTTACGCCGAAATTTGGCACTCGCTCGTATTTTATGCCTTGATTAATAAAATTGTCACCATCGCGGCAATTCCCTCTTCACGACCAACAAAGCCTAATTTTTCTGTTGTTGTAGCCTTCACATTAACTTGAGATGGCTCTGCATTTAATAATTCAGCAATGCGATTTTGCATCGGTATAATATAAGGTGCCATCTTTGGACGCTGCGCCATAATTGTACAGTCGACATTACCTAATTTATAGCCACGTTCCTCTACCATTTTCCAAATAAACGCCAGTAATTTAGCTGAATCTGCATCTTTCCACTCTGGATCTGTATCTGGGAAGTGACGTCCAATATCCCCTTCTCCAATTGCTCCAAGTGCTGCATCTGTCACTGTATGTAATAGTACATCTGCATCTGAATGTCCTAAAAGTCCGCGCTCATGCGGGATTGTAATACCCCCAATAATTAAAGGACGCCCTTCCGCAAACTCGTGTACATCAAAACCTTGTCCAATTCGAAACATATTCCACGCTAGCCTATCGAGTAATGATAAACTAGCCTTCACCTTCTTTCTAATTTTCTCTATAGCCTTAGTATAATCAACTTCCGATAAAAGCACTAATTTTTCTGCATTTCTTCTTAATTCCTTTTAACGAATAATAACCCTTCAAGTCATTTCCATCCCTCACAAAATAGCTTACGCCCATTTAGAGTTTCTAATAACATTTTCGAAATAAAGATTTAAAAAAGCACCCTGAAAGTTTTAATCCTTTCGTGGTGCTTTTAGTTATTTACATTTGACGATGATTTAAAATGGCTTCACCAAAAATTAAATCTTCCTTCGTTGTCATTTTGACATTTTCATAATCGCTTTCTACAATATGAATTTCATTTCCTAAGCGTTCAACGAGCATCGCCTCATCCGTCCCTAGAAAACCTACTTTTTCTGCGACATCCTGTGCTTTTACTATTAAATCAAAACGGAATGCTTGAGGCGTTTGAATCATCCATAACGATTCACGGTCTACAGTCTCTTTAATGAGGCCCTTTTTTACAATTTTCATTGTATCTTTTGCACGCACTCCCGCAATGGCCGCACCTTTTTCGAACGCAACCTGCGCAAGCTTCGTAATTGTTGATGTCGTAATGAATGGGCGTGCCGCATCATGGACAAGCACAACTTCCACGGCTGTCATCTCTTTAATGCAAGAATGAACCGAGTGCTGTCGTTCCACACCACCTGTTGGTAAGCCCTTTACTTTGGAAATTTGGTATTGCTTAAGCAATGTTTGAATATATGCGCGTTCCTCATCTTTAACTGCAAGCCAAATTCCTGTGCAATTTTCATCTTGCTCGAACACCGATAATGTATGCACCAAAATGGGCTTTCCTGCTAGTGGTATAAATAATTTATTTTGCCCAGCTCCCATGCGTTTCCCGCTACCAGCTGCTGGCAAAACGACTTCATAACGCAAAATCTTCACTTCCCTAATCTTCTTTTGGCTTCGCAAATATCATACGGCCTGCCGACGTTTGGAGTACGCTCGTTACCGTTACCGTAATCGCCTGTCCAATATAACTGCGACCACCTTCTACTACAATCATTGTCCCGTCATCTAAATAGGCAACGCCTTGATTATGCTCTTTCCCATCTTTAATCACGACAACTTGCATATCTTCACCAGGTATCACAACTGGCTTCACTGCATTTGCTAAATCATTAATATTCAACACTTGAACTCTGTGTAATTCACAAACTTTATTTAAATTGAAATCATTCGTTAAAATTTGCGCATCCATTTTTTTCGCTAAACGCACTAATTTTAGATCGACTTCCGCTACATCTTCAAAATCAATTTCCGTAATTAATACTTTCGAAGCGCGTTCATCTTGTAGACGCTTTAAAATATCTAGACCTCGGCGACCACGCGTACGCTTTAATGTGTCCGAAGAATCCGCGATATGCTGTAATTCGGTTAATACAAACTGTGGAACAACAAGCGTTCCTTCAACAAATCCAGTTGTAGAAATATCTGCAATCCGGCCATCTATGATGACACTTGTATCAAGTAATTTATAAAGCTCTCGCGATTTGACTGGTGGTGCTTCAGCTGACTTCTTTTTTGATGAAGCATTTCCCGAAAACATTTGCAGGAGCTCTTCTCGCTTACTAAAACCTAATCGGAACCCTAAATATCCTAAAATAATTGATAAAATAATTGATAAAATCGCTGGAATGACTGCCGTCACCGCAAGGATATTCATTTGATTAATCGCTACTCCAACTAATGTTGCTACGCTTAATCCGACGATCAAACCAAACGTACCAAATAATAAATCAGCAGCAGGCAATTTAAACAAAGTTTCCTCAGACCATGTAATAAGTCTCACAAAATAATCAGATAATACAAAAGATAATACAAATAACATCGTAGCACCTATCGCAACCGAGATATATGGATTATTAAGCCATGGATTAGATGATAAATTCATAAACTCGTATAATGGCGGTAAGAAAATAAGACCTAATGCTCCCCCGATAAATAAAAATGCTACTTGAATAATTCGCTTTAACACGCTATTCACCTCCTAAAAATAATTATACATATATCATTCGTTTGATGCGACGAACAAGTCCCGAATTTGTACTACAACAGAAATCAATATTTTTAATCACTTTGTTAAAAATAAGTTACCCTATTATATTTTTACATAAAAATGGGCTTTTTAACATAATTTTATTGTTAAATTTGTATTGTATTCATTCTTTAATGACATTCTTTCTTCAAAATTTTATCATTATATAGTTAATTACATTATTTTAGTATATTATCCGAATATATACATAAAGAAATGCACCCTGGATAAGGAGAAAACGTTATGAATACAACAAAAGAAATAAAAATTTCGACTGCGGATCCATCAGCCATTGGTTTATTTGGATTAGCCATTGTGACGTTTGTTGCGTCCACTCAAAAAATTGGATGGACAGAAGGCGTAGGTTTAGTACTTCCTTGGGCAATTTTCTTAGGCGGAATCGCTCAATTTTATGCATCTGTGTTAGATGCAAAACATAATAATACATTTGGTACAACGGCATTCGGTGCTTACGGCTTATTCTGGATGGGTGTTGGTACAAGCTGGTTTATCCAAGCTGGCGTATTCGGTGAAGCATTACAAGTATCTGCTGATACTCGTCAGCTAGGTGTTGTTTATTTAGGTTACTTAATCTTTACCCTTTTCATGACAATTGGAGCAGCCGAAACGAATAAAGTTTTATTTGCCATTTTTGTTATGATTGATTTCTTATTCATTGGTTTAACTTTAAGCTCATTTGGTATTATGGAACACGGTATGCACTTACTCGCTGCTTATTCGGAGCTAACGATTGCCCTTTTATCATTGTATGGTGCGGGTGCTAATGTTTTAAACAAGCATTTCGGTTTTACGTTTTTACCGATTGGCAAGCCATTTGGTATTTTCACAAGAGATGCATTTGTAAAGAAAACTTCATCAGTAAAAGCGTAATAGAAAGGGAAGTCGCCATTTTGGTGAACTTCCCTTTTTATGCTGTATTCTTTATAAATCACGAAACGATGATTTTAAGGAATCACTTATCGTTTCGACACCAACGACTTGAATTCCTTCTGGGAACTCCCAACCACCAATATTTGAAGCTGGAATAATCGCACGCTTAAAACCCAATTTAGCAGCTTCTTGTACGCGTTGCTCAATACGTGAAACACGACGTACCTCACCGGTTAAGCCAACTTCCCCTATAAAACAATCAGTTGGACGGACTGCCTGATCTTTAAAGCTAGAAACAACGCTTGTTAAAACCGCCAAATCTATCGCAGGTTCATCTAATTTCACTCCGCCGGCTACTTTAATATAAGCATCTTGCGCTTGTAGCATCATACCCATTCGTTTTTCTAACACAGCCATCAGTAATTGTACACGGTTTTGGTCTACCCCCGTTGCCATGCGCTTCGGATAATTAAAGCTCGTTGGTGTCACAAGTGATTGAATTTCAACAAGGATCGGACGTGTCCCTTCCATCGAAGCCACAATTGTTGAACCCGGTGCCCCTTGTGAACGCTCTTGTAAAAATAGCTCAGAAGGGTTTAATACTTCCTTCAGTCCACCATGTAACATTTCAAAAATTGCAATTTCATTTGTTGATCCGAAACGGTTTTTCTGACTTCGTAAAATACGATGATTGTGATGGCGCTCTCCTTCGAAATAAAGCACTGTATCAACCATGTGCTCCAAAATACGTGGTCCTGCAATTTGACCTTCTTTCGTCACATGCCCTACTAAGAAAATGGCGATATTTTTTGTTTTTGCAATACGCATCAATTCCGCCGTACATTCTCTCACTTGCGAAACACTACCTGGTGCACTTGTCACTTCAGGATGGTGCACTGTTTGAATGGAGTCTACAATTACAAACTTCGGCTGAACCTCTTCTATTGTTTGATTTAAAAATTCTAAGTTGGTTTCCGAATAAATGTACAGCTCTGGAGATTTGACGCCTAGACGCTCTGCACGTAGCTTTGTCTGGCGAACGGATTCCTCACCAGAAATATATAATACGCGCTTTCCTTGATTAGAAAGCAGTGCAGAAACCTGGAGTAGTAAAGTAGATTTCCCAATTCCAGGATCTCCTCCAATTAACACTAATGAACCTGGTACAATGCCTCCCCCTAGCACACGATTAAATTCATTCATTTGTGTGACAATACGGGTTTCCTCAGGTGTATCTACATTAATAATAGGAATTGCTTTTGTCGTCGTTGAGGAATGCTGAAAAGCCCCACGTGGGCCCTTTGAAATGACTTCAACTTCTTCATTCATCGTATTCCATTCACCACAACCAGGACATCGCCCCATCCATTTAGCTGCCTCATAACCACAGCTATTACATAAAAACTTTGATTTTTTCTTTGCCATGTACTAAATCCTCCGAATGTTTGTTCTTACATTGTACATGAAACTATTCATAGCGCCTATTCTTTTCGCTAAAATTCCTATTTGAATAGAAAAACGAGGTAGTAAAAAACCTACCCCGCTAAAAATCTGTAACATCCGCTAGGGACTTTGAGCCAACACAACGTTGGTAACTTAGGCTTTGCCGTAAAATTAGTTAGTAGGCACACTATTTTGGCTGTGCACCATAAATTCTTCATTTACGAAATCTAACACAACTTTTTGAGTCTTATCAATTTCACCTTTTAATAGCTCTTCTGATAAGCGGTCCTCTACGTGTTTTTGTATTGCACGACGTAATGGGCGGGCACCATATTGTGGATCATAGCCTTCTTCCACAATTTTTTGAAGTGCTGCATCCGTTAACTCTAACTCGATATCCTGCTCTTTTAATCGATTTATTAAAGACTGCGCCATAAGAGTAACGATTTCCTTTAAGTGTTCTTTTTCTAATGAATGGAACACAATCATTTCATCAATACGGTTTAAGAACTCTGGACGGAATGCCTTTTTCAATTCCTCTAGCATCGTCCCTTTCATATCTTTATTCTTCGTTGTCGTATCCCCAACATTAAAACCAACATATTTTTGATATTTAAGGGCATCTGCTCCAACGTTCGATGTCATAATTACAACCGTATTACGGAAATCTACTGTTCGGCCCTTCGAATCTGTTAATCGCCCATCTTCAAGCACTTGCAATAAAATATTGAACACATCTGGGTGCGCCTTTTCAATTTCATCTAAAAGCACAACAGAATATGGTTTACGACGAACTTTTTCTGTTAATTGTCCCCCATCGTCAAACCCTACATAGCCTGGAGGTGAACCAACTAAACGAGACGTCGAATGCTTTTCCATATACTCAGACATATCGACACGAATCATCGAATCCTCATCACCAAACATGACCTCTGCTAAAGCTCGTGCTAGCTCTGTTTTACCTACACCCGTTGGACCAAGGAATACAAATGAGCCAATCGGACGTTTCGGATCCTTTAAGCCTGCTCGAGCACGGCGAATTGCACGAGAAATCGCTTCTACCGCCTCGCTTTGACCAACTACACGTTTGTGTAATTCTTCTTCAAGATTTAATAGTTTTGCGGATTCTTCCTGAGCAATTTTTGAAACAGGAATTCCGGTCCACATCGCAACTACTTGCGCGATATCATCCACATTTACTGTAGATTCCTCTTTTCCTTGCTTCTCTTTCCACTCTTTTTTCATTTGCTCTAATTTTGTTTTTTCCTTTTGTTCTGAGTCACGAAGCGCTGCGGCCTTTTCAAATTCTTGGCTAGATACAGCGGCATTTTTCTCAGATTTTATGCTTTCTAAACTATCTTCTAACTCTTTTAAATTTGGCGGAACCGTATAAGAACGCAAACGTACTTTTGAACCAGCTTCATCAATTAAATCAATGGCTTTGTCTGGTAGGAAACGATCTGAAATGTAACGGTCTGATAATTTCGCTGCCGCTTCCACTGCTTCATCAGTAATTTTTACACGGTGATGCGCTTCATAACGATCACGTAGCCCTTTAATAATTAGAATCGTTTCATCAACAGTCGGCTCATCTACTTGAATTGGCTGGAAGCGGCGTTCAAGTGCTGCATCTTTTTCAATATATTTACGGTACTCATCCAATGTCGTCGCACCAATACATTGCAATTCTCCGCGTGCCAAAGATGGCTTTAAAATATTTGATGCGTCAATCGCACCTTCTGCACCACCAGCGCCAATTAAAGTATGCAGTTCGTCGATGAATAAAATAATGTTCCCCGCTTGGCGTATTTCATCCATTACCTTTTTTAAACGATCCTCGAACTCACCACGGTATTTCGTTCCTGCTACGACTGTCCCCATATCTAAAGTCATTACGCGTTTGTCACGTAAAATTTCAGGCACTTCATTATTCACAATTTGCTGTGCTAACCCTTCTGCAATGGCTGTTTTACCAACGCCAGGCTCACCGATTAATACCGGATTATTTTTTGTACGACGAGATAATACTTCAATGACACGCGTAATTTCCTTTGAACGACCAATGACAGGGTCAAGTGAACCTTCACGCGCTATCACTGTTAAGTCACGTGCTAAACTATCTAATGTTGGCGTATTAACGGTTTGGTTCATTGGTGTCCCGCTACCATTAGTTGTGTCATTATTCCCTAAAAGTAATAATACTTGCTGACGAGCCTTATTAATACTTACGCCTGTATTAGCTAATACACGCGCTGCAACGCCTTCCCCTTCACGAATTAACGCTAATAAGATATGCTCTGTTCCGACATACGCATGACCGAGTTTACGTGATTCATCTAAAGATAATTCAATCACCTTTTTTGCACGCGGTGTGTAATGGACAATCGGACCAACCTCTTCTGTTCCTTTTCCTACAAGCTCTTCAATACCCGATTCAATCATTTTTGGACTAATATTAATTGCCTCTAATGCTTTTGCGGCAATTCCACCACCTTCACGAATAAGGCCAAGTAAAATATGCTCTGTTCCAATTTCTTTATGCTTCCAGCGAATTGCCTCTTCTTGAGCAAGTTGTAACACCTTTTGTGCGCGTTGTGTAAATCGATTAAACATCATATAGAATCCTCCCCTTTTTCCCCATTATTAAAACTTTCATCTTGTTGTCGTAGTTTATCTTGTAACAGCTTTGCACGATACATATCGCGTTCAGCTGGCTGCAACGTTGTTCCGACATATTGCTGGATAAATCCCGGCTGGATTAATAACATACATTCATTCAGTCGACTTTGAGAAATCGGCTCTAATAACCCTAAACTTACACCGAGACGAATATTAGATAAGCAACTTGCCGCTTCCTCACTCGATAGAATTTTCGCATATTTTAAAGTACCGAGTGACCGACTCAAACGATCTTCCAAAGTCGATGGTGCGCGAATAAGTAATGCCTTTCGAGCACTTTGCTCTTTTTTAATCACTTGTTCGACAACATCACGTAACTCCTGCAAAATGTCCAATTCAGATTTCCCTAGAGTTATTTGGTTTGAAATTTGGTAAACACTACCTAAATTTTCACTACCTTCTCCATATATACCCCTTACAACCATTCCTAATCTTGTCATCATTTGAATTAATGCATTCATTTGTTTCGTAAAGGTTAGGGCTGGTAAATGTAACATGACCGATGCTCGCAAACCTGTACCGACATTTGTTGGACAGCTCGTTAAATAACCAAATCGCTCTTGATATGCATAAGTAATATGCTGACTTAAATAACGGTCTATTTTGCGCGCTTTCTCAAATGCATCTTCAATGTGCATTCCGCAGGCTAAACATTGTATTCGGATATGGTCTTCTTCATTCACCATAATACTGAATGACTCATCTTCTGTTAAAAAAACAGAACCAATTTTTTTACGGTTCGCTAAATTGGGGCTAATTAAATGTTTTTCAACCAAAATTTGACGCTGTAATTGTGGTAAATCTTTTATAGGAAAATGAGAAAAATGATACGGGTTCTTTTCATGTGAAAATAAAGCATTCATCAATTCATCTTCTATTCCTTGTGCTTCCTCTTCAGTAAAGCTATTCGGAAATCGTGTCCTGGCAATATTTCGAGCAAGTCGAATGCGTGTACTTATGACGATATCCGAATCATCCTCATTTCGCATCCAGCTTGGATTGGCATTCGTTAAAAAATGCTCGATATTCATGATTGCTCCTCACCTCCCAAATTAACTTTACTTTCAAGCAAGCGAATTTCATCTCGAAATTTTGCTGCATCTTCAAAATGTTCCGCTAAAATAGCCCGTTGCAATTGTTCACGTAGCGTCTCTATTTGGTACTTTATTTTTTCTATAGAAATCGTTTGCTCTTTAAAACCAACATGCTTTGTACCAGCTTGAATACGTTCAAGTAACTGTGGCAATTGCCCACTAAACGTTTCATAACAATTTTCACAACCAAACTTACCTTGTTTTAAAAATTGTCGATACGTCAAACCACATGTGGGACAATTCGTTGTTTTTTTCTCTGTTGCTTGTTTAATTTCTTTCGTAGTCGAAGCTGGTAAGAAATTCAACCAATTGGAAATAAATTGATGAATTGAAACAGGCTCATTACTTGCTTCAAATTGAAACGGGTGAAATTGTGCAGCACATATTTCGCAATAATGCCGTTCAACTTTTTGTTCATTTTGAATTTGTGTAACGGTCACATTAGCAGGTCTTTGCTTGCAATGTCCACATATCATTTAACAGCCCCCTCACTTCTCAAACGAAATTACTTTTAACATCGCACGCATAATATGTGCCCTTAGTTGATCACGTACTGGCAATGGTAATTGTAATGTCTCACGATCCATTGCCGCTCTCATAATCGTTGCCTCGCGCTCGGAAATAATCGCTTCTTCAAGCATTCTGTAAATTATGCGATTTGCATTTGTTTGCGCTATGCCCTCACCAATTTGTGTGTCCATTTCATCTAATAAATCTTTTTTTGAGTGGATTGTTACGCGCAAAATTCGAATATAACCCCCACCTCCACGCTTACTTTCTACAAGGTAACCGTGTTCAGCAGTAAATCGTGTATTAATGACGTAGTTGATTTGTGAAGGTACACATTGAAACTTATCGGCAAGTTCACTCCGTTTAATTTCAATATGTCCTTGTCCTTTTAATTCAATAACCTCTTTTAAATACCCTTCAATAATGTCAGATATATTACTCATGCTGTCTTTCACCTCACTACCAACTGACTTTGACTATCTTTGACTTAAATATACAATAGGCAAAAAACTAAATGCAAATTATAAACCCTGCTCACGAAGATCAATTACGCCTCGGCGTAATTGCGTCCAGATGTTTTTCGAGCTCGCTTGAAAAACTCCCCTTAAAATCTGTGACACCGCCGGGGCATTAACTTGATTCAGCCTGGGTTTGAACCCTCAATGAATTTAGGTCATACTTGGCATTCATCCCCCACTTATAGAAATAAGAACTTTCTGCTGAAACAAGTTAATTTCTCTATTTACTTATGGGGATTTTCTTGAAAATTTATACATTTAATATTTGGTTCGAACAACCTTTGTCTGTTCCAAATAAAAAACCACCATTCCAACAAAAGTTGAAATAGTGGTTTTGCGCTTTGTGGGAAAGTTAATTGCTAAACCCAACGACCTACAATTGGGTAATTCCAATCTGAACCGGATAATGCCTTAAAAATGCCAATAACTGGTGCAATCCAGAAAATTGCCAAGAATATTAATAAGAATGGTAACCCAATTAATATAAATGAAAGTACTCCCGCAATGGCGATAAAAATACCAAAAATAACTTGGAATAATAACGCTTGCATCGAAATTCGTTTCACATCTTCTTCAGTACTTATTATGAAAAATAGAATCGGGACTAAAAAGGGAGCAAAAAATGCGCTTGCATGAATAATTACTTTTGACCATTTAGATTCCATTTGTATTCAACCTCACTTTGATTTAAATTAATTAATCCCGCAGTAACGGGCAGTATGACCCCTACTAATAGAAGTAATACCTAATTTACGTGTGGAACTTCAAAAAGATTCATAAATATAAGCTGAACAAAAATAAAAAATCTCGACTATGATCATCGAGATTTTTTATGTATTGCATCGTTAATAGGGACCTCGATCATCTGGATTATCCCCTTCTTGAGGAAACAGGAAATACGAGATGACTGCCGTTAAAATGGCTGCACCAATAGCAATAAACAACCGATTTTGTTCTGAAACTTCTTGATAATTATTCACCAACATAATATACGAGGCAATAGCAACGCCAATAGATAAGGGTAATACAAATTTTAAACGACCTTTATGAAACTTCATCATACAACGTCCTTTACTTGTAAATATAAGTTGTTTTTCCACCCTATATTTTACATTGTTTAAAATTAAAATACAAATGTCACTATTTTTCGCAACATATAGTAAAATAATACTGATTATCTTACTAAAAAGGCGTATTATGTTTATAACCGAGAAAATTATGAAACGAGGAAAACAATGGTTAATTGGTTCTCTAAATCATCTAAAGCTTCAAATCAAACATTTTTTGATCCTGCGAAATATTCTAATGAAGTTTATTTAGACATTTCCAAATACCCTGAGTTAAATAAGCAGCTACAACTATTGAAATTGACACGTGAGGATTTAGCAATCATTAAACAGCTTCAGCCCTATATACATGACATCATTCCTGTCATGATTGAACAATTTTATGGGGCTATTAGTTTGAGCCCTGATTTAGTAAAAATCATTAAAAACACCACGCAAATCGAGCGTTTAAAAGTAACATTAAATAAACATTTAGAAGATATCTTTAAATGTCGAATTGACTCTGCTTACATCGAAGAACGCAAAGTTATTGCACATGTTCATGTACGAATCGGATTAAAATCAAAATGGTATATTGCCTCATTCCAATCGTTGATGACGACATTTATTGATTTTATCCAAACGATAGATATGCCTTCACATGATATGGGACGTGCGATAAATGCATTTTCAAAATTAATTAACTTTGAGCAACAGCTCGTTATTGAGGCGTACGAGCTTGAAGAACAACGTATTCGCAATGAAGATGAGATAATTAAACAAAAGTTAATTGATCGTATTCAACGCACCGCAACAGAATTAAATAGCATCAGTGATGAAACAAATGCGTCGCTTCAAGAAATTGCAGGGCAAACAGAAGACATCACACTTGCTACAAAAGAAGGGCTGAATTTAGTAGCAGAAACTGAGGATAAATCCACTATTGGTACAACCCATCTCGCTACCCAAACAGCTCTGATGGTAACGGTATTAGATGGTGTAGATATTTTAGAGACTTCCATGGTGAATTTACGCCGTTCTTCTCAAAAAATTTCTGAAATTGTTGGTCTCGTTACAGGCATTGCCGATCAAACGAACTTACTTGCTTTAAATGCCTCGATTGAAGCAGCAAGGGCAGGCGAGCACGGGAAAGGTTTTGCAGTTGTCGCGGATGAAGTACGAAAACTTGCGGAAGAAACGAAAAATGCCGTGCAAAATGTTTCTCATCTCATTCAAGAAACCGAAGTAAATATTGAACAAATGTCCACTTCTGTTACGAGTGTTGATGAGCAAATAAAAATGAGTGTCGAAACACAAAAAAGTTTAGCGGACTCCTTTACATCCATTACCGAAGCGGTGTCAGGAATTAAATCAAAATATGAAGATACGACAGAGGATATCCAATCGATTTCTACTGTTATTACAGGCTTAACACAAACAGCTACACTTGTATCCACTTCATCTGATTCTTTGTTGCGCATTGTTCATGAATTACACGATTGACATAAGTTGCACGAAAACAAAAATTCACCACTTCGTTACTTTACGAAATGGTGAATTTTTGTCGTATATAATTAATACTTGCCGTAAAATTAGCCTCTTCTTTTTTTAGATAGTGCGCGTTTTGCTTTCCGATGTTCTTGACGAATGGGTCCAGTATCAAATAAATGTTTTTCAAAATCGGTGTTCGGTTCTACTGCTGGGATTTCTCTCGGTTTACCTTGTTCATCAATTGCTACCATCGTTACAAAGGATTCTGTCGTTAGTTTTTTAGAACCATTTTTAATATTTCGAGTAACAACTCGGACATACACTTCCATCGATGTACGCCCAGTGCCTGTTACAATCGCCTCCAACTCAATCATATCTCCTGCATATGCAGCCGAAACAAAATCAACCGAGTCAAAGGATGCTGTCACAACTTCCCCTTGTGCGTGTTTCATCGCTGCAATTGCCGCGATTTCATCAATATAAGCTAATACTTTCCCCCCAAAAATTGAATTATGATGATTTGTATCGGGTGGTAATACTAATCGCGTTTGAATTGTGCGGGAGTAACTCATTGGTAATACGGTATTCATCGTAAAACATCCTTTCCTTAATACGTTTCATGTTACTACTTTCTTTCGTTGGATCGTAGCCGTTCACTTAAAAGTTTAATTTCATTGTAATGAATTTTAAGTCTGTCATTTCTTCAATTGCATATTTAATACCTTCTCTACCATAGCCACTCATTTTTACGCCACCATACGGCATATTGTCTACACGGAAAGTCGGAATATCATTAATAATGACCGTACCCGCTTCCAACAAATCTGTGGCTCTCATTGCGTCAGTTAACACATTTGTATAAATTGCGGCATTTAATCCTAACTTCGATTCATTGATATATGCAATTGCTTCATCTAACGTTTCATAGGGGACGATCGAAACAATCGGTGCAAATGTTTCATCACATACAATTTTCATATGAGGCTGTACATTCGTCATAACAGTTGGCGTACATGTACGCGCTGTAAACTCCGCGCCTGTCTCAACAACCGCTCCCTCACTAACTGCCTGCTCAATCCAATTTTTTATGCGTGTAACTTCACCTGGATGAATCATTGCACTAACATCTGTATTTTCTTGAAGTGGATCACCTACGACAAGCCTTTTCGTCTCTTCTACAAATAGCTTCGTAAACTTTTCATAAATGGATTGGTGCACATAAATACGTTGCAATGAAATACAAACTTGTCCAGCAAATCCAAATGCACCACTCACGCAGCGTTTTATTATTTTTTCAAGCGGTGTCGAAGGCTCTACAATTAGCCCCGCATTTGAACCAAGCTCCAGCGTAATTTTGCGCAAGCCAACCTTTTCTTTCAGTTTTAACCCGACTGTGCCACTTCCTGTAAACGTTACTTTTTTAACGAGAGGATGCGTTACCAATCGATCACTTAATTCGCTTCCACTTCCTGTAACAATTTGTAGTGCGCCATCTGGTAAGCCTGCTTCCTTAAAAATTCCCGCCATTACAATTGAGCTTAATGGCGTTTGTGTAGCGGGTTTTAAAACTACCGTGTTGCCTACTGCAAAGGCAGGACCTAATTTATGTGCGATCAAGTTAAATGGAAAGTTAAACGGCGTAATCGCTGTAACTACACCTAGAGGGATACGCTTTGTATAACCGATTCGATCCGTCACACCTGGGGCTGCATCCATCGGTACCGTCTCCCCTGTCAATTGTTTAGCGGATTCAGCGGCGAACTGATACGTTGCAATTGTTCGATCGATTTCTACTAAGCCTGCCGCTATCGGTTTGGCTGCTTCCATTGCTAAAATTTCAGCAAGTTCTTGTTTTCTCTCTCTCATAATCGCAACAACTTTATATAAAATTTCAGCACGCTCATAGGCAGGGACATTTTTGAATGTCTGAAATACGTTATGAGCACCCACAATCGCACGCTCTACATCTGCCGGCTTTGCTTTTGCCACCTTTGCTATGACCTCGCCTGTATAAGGTGCGGTTAAGTTATAGTATTCTTTTGTATGTTCCCAAACTCCATTAATCCATAATTTTGTTTCTTTCATTTCAATTGCTCCTTTAATGCCGCTATTCCCTCTTTAGCTTCTATTTAGCGGAAGTTCCCCACTTTTATAGGCTGTTAGATAATTGCGGATTTTAAACTACCTTACAACCGGTGTCCTAAATATCCAGTAAAGTATCATTCATCTCTTATATAAAATTGTTTCACGTGAAAACAGAATTAACATATTTGGTATAGATTTCATAGACCACACTAATACCTGAAAGCTTCCTTTTGCATTCTCTCACGCCCTTAAAAGTATTATACGCTTATTTTTCTAAAGTGAATGACCTTTCTTCACATCAAAAAGACACGAAAAAGTATGATCCCCTACTTTTTCGTGCCTACTATTACTGTTTCAGTTGTTCGAGTTCCATTTTATTAAATGCACGAGAGCGAGATAAGAAGCGTTTCCCTTCCACTCCTTCAAGGGAAAACATGCCACCGCGCCCATCCACGACATCAATAATAATTTGTGTATGTTTCCAATAATCATATTGATTTTTGTGCATATAAAACGGACTCTCCCCAATATAGCCTAATAAAATATCCTGATTGCCAACGATTAAATCACCATCAGGGTAACACATCGGCGAGGAACCATCACAGCATCCACCTGATTGATGAAACATAACCGGACCATGGCGCTCTTTCAACTTGCCAATTAACGCTAATGCTGCATCGGTTGCCACAACACGTTCAACCAATTTTTGCACCTCCTCTCTTAGAAGAAGCCTAAGCGGTTTTCATCATAACTCACAAGTAAGTTTTTCGTTTGTTGGTAATGACCAAGCATCATCTTATGATTCTCACGCCCAACACCCGACATTTTATAGCCGCCAAATGCTGCATGTGCAGGATATGCGTGATAACAGTTTGTCCATACGCGTCCAGCTTGAATTCCACGTCCGAAGCGGTATGCAGTATTCATATCTCGCGTCCAAACACCTGAGCCTAGACCATACAATGTATCATTCGCAATTTCTAACGCTTCTTCCTTCGTTTTAAATGTCGTTACCGCTACAACGGGACCGAAAATCTCCTCTTGGAAAATACGCATTTTATTATTACCTTTAAACACAGTTGGCTTAATATAGTAGCCTTCTGCATAATCGCCACCTAGGTCATTTCTTTCACCACCGATTAAACATTCTGCGCCTTCTTCTTTTCCAATTTGTAAATAAGATTGGATTTTTTCCATCTGTTCAGAAGATGCTTGAGCGCCCATCATAGTGTTTGGATCCAGTGGGTTTCCTGTTTGAATCGCTTCTACACGCTTTAATACACGTTCCATAAATTTCTCATAAATCGACTCTTGAATAAGTGCACGAGATGGACATGTACATACTTCTCCCTGATTAAGTGCAAATAATACAAAGCCTTCTACTGCCTTATCTAAAAATGCATCGTCTGCATCCATAATGTCTTCAAAGAATATATTCGGGGATTTCCCACCAAGCTCTAATGTCGCAGGAATTAAATTTTGTGATGCGTATTGCATAATTAAGCGTCCCGTCGTCGTTTCACCAGTAAAGGCAATTTTACCGATACGCGGGCTTGATGCTAACGGTTTTCCAGCCTCTAAGCCGAAACCATTTACAATATTTAACACTCCAGGAGGTAATAAATCTCCAATTAACTCCGCTAATACTAAAATAGAAGTCGGTGTTTGCTCAGCCGGTTTAAGAACAACGCAGTTTCCAGCAGCTAGTGCTGGTGCTAGCTTCCATACTGCCATCAACAACGGGAAGTTCCAAGGGATAATCTGTCCGACTACACCAATTGGCTCATGGAAATGATAGGCAACCGTATTGTCATCTATCTGGCTAAGTGAGCCTTCTTGCGCTCTTAATACTCCAGCAAAATAACGGAAGTGATCAATCGCAAGTGGCAAATCGGCATTTAATGTTTCACGGATTGCTTTACCATTGTCCCAAGTTTCCGCAACGGCTAGCATTTCTAAATTTTGTTCGATACGATCCGCAATTTTTAACAAAATATTACTTCGCTCAGTAGCCGATGTAATTCCCCAAGCATCTTTTGCTGCATGAGCTGCATCTAAAGCTAATTCAATATCCGCTTCTGTTGAACGAGCAACTTTTGTGAATACTTTACCAGTTACTGGTGTAACGTTGTCAAAATACTCACCATTTGTCGGTGCAACCCATTCTCCACCAATAAAATTGTCATAGCGTTCCTTAAAATGTACGAGCGCACCTTCCGTATTTGGATTTGCATAAACGTTTGTCATTACATTAACCTCTGTCATTGAAAATTCTCCCCTTTGCCATAATATTTTGAGCAATACCTTCTAGTAGAGTGCCATTTACGCTGAAAAGAAGACTCTATGTAAAAGTATCTTCAATTACTATATTGTCAGAAAAGTAGAAAGATTTCAATTTTAAGCTTCACTTTTCCGAAAATTGTTTTTATCAATTACACCGAGGCGAATTTATGCGTCATTTATTGTATACTGAATGTATTCTAATAGTAGGTGAAAATTATGCGAATCAATAAATTTTTAGCAGAAACAGGTATCGTGTCTCGTCGTGGTGCAGATAAGTGGATTGAAGAAGGACGTATTTCAATTAATGGTGAACTTGCAACAATCGGAAGTCAGGTTACAGATGGCGATGATGTTTACGTTGACGGGAAACCGGTCAAAAAAGAGGAGCAACTCGTATATATTGTGCTGAATAAACCAGTCGGCATAACGAGTACAACAGAAAAACATATCCAAGGAAATGTTGTCGACTTCGTGAATCATCCATTGCGTATTTTCCATATTGGCCGTTTGGATAAAGATTCAGAAGGGTTATTATTACTGACTAATGATGGGGATATCGTCAACGAAATTCTTCGTGCTGAAAACCATCATGAAAAAGAATATGTCGTCCAAGTGGATCAGCCCATTTCAGAAGATTTCCTTCAAGAGATGCGCTCAGGTGTTGAAATTTTAGATACGAAAACTTTGCCATGTCGTGTAGAAAAAATCTCGTCCCATGTTTTCAAAATCATTTTAGAGCAAGGGTTAAACCGTCAAATTCGACGTATGTGTTCTGCGCTTGGCTATTCTGTAAAACGACTGCAACGTATACGCATCATGAACATTCGTATAGGCAATTTAAAAGTTGGCCAGTGGCGCGATTTAACTAATACAGAAAAAGATGAACTATTTACACTGCTAAACTATACACCAAAACAATAAAAATTTTGCTAGTTCTAATAAGCCCGTTTTACAACAATATTACTCGAATTAAAAAAGCCAAAACGCGATTTTAAATCTACGTTTTGGCTTTTTTACTTTAGGGACAGCCACAGTTTAACTTTTTCAGCAAAAGTCCTCCACTTCTATAAATGGCAGATGGATGCCAAGTATACCCTTAATTCAGTGGGGGTTCAAACCAGAACTGAATCAAGTTAAAGCCCCCGGCGGATATCACAGTTTTTTAGAGGAGTTTTCGAGCAAACTCGAAAAAATCTGGACGCAATTACGCCGAGGGGTAATTCATTTTTATAAACCACCTAAATAAGCTGCTTTTACTTCATCACTTTCCTGTAGCTCTTTTGCTGTTCCTGAAAGGACGATTTTCCCTGTTTCTAATACATAGGCACGATGCGCAACTGATAAGGCCATATTCGCATTTTGCTCAACTAATAGCACAGTTGTTCCTTCCTTGTTCACCATTTCAATAATGTTAAAGATATTTTTCACCATAAGCGGTGCAAGCCCCATTGACGGCTCATCCATAATGATTAGTTTCGGTTTAGCCATTAGTGCGCGTCCCATCGCCAACATTTGCTGCTCGCCACCAGATAACGTACCGGATTGCTGCTTACGACGTTCCAGTAAACGCGGGAATAACTCGTAAACATGCGCCATATCTTTTTTAATCCCGTCACGATCATTTCGTAAATAAGCACCAAGCTCCAAGTTTTCCTCTACCGTCATATTTGCAAATACTCGGCGACCTTCTGGTACATGTGAGATTCCTGCTTTTACAATAGATTGTGCCGCCTTGCCATCAATTGCTGAACCTAAATATTCAATCGACCCACGCTTTGGCTTTAATAGTCCAGAAATTGTTTTGAGTAATGTACTTTTTCCTGCACCATTCGCACCAATTAACGTTACAATTTCACCTTCATTTACTTCGAGGGAGATTCCTTTTAACGCTTGAATATTGCCGTAATACACGTCGATGTCATTCACTTTTAGCATATTATTCTGCAACCTCCTCACCAAGATACGCTTCAATTACCTTTGGGTTTGAACGAATTTCTGCTGGTGTTCCATCCGCAATTAATTGCCCATGATCCAACACATAGATTCGCTCACAAATTCCCATAACTAAGTTCATATCATGTTCTATCAGTAAAATCGTTAAGTTAAATTCCTTACGAACAAAGGAGATTAATTCCATTAAATCATGTGTTTCCTGAGGATTCATTCCTGCTGCTGGCTCATCTAGTAACAGCAGCTTTGGCCCTGCTGCAAGCGCACGTGCAATTTCTAAACGACGTTGCATCCCATACGGCAAGTTTTTGGCAAGTTCGTCACGGAAACTATCTAGACCAAATATTTTTAAAAATGCTAATGATTCCTCTTCCATTTTGGCCTCGCCTGAAAAATGATTTGGCAGGCGAAAAATACTCGATAATACATTATGTTTTGCGAGTCCGTGGTTCGCTACTTTTACGTTATCTAACACAGACAACTCTTTAAACAGTCGAATATTTTGGAATGTACGGCTAATTCCTTGTCTTGTTACTTTATAAGGGTCTAATCCACCAATCGATTTCCCATTAAATAGAACTGATCCTTCTGTCGGAGCATAGACACCCGTTAGCATATTAAATGTTGTCGTTTTACCAGCACCGTTCGGACCGATCAAACCAATTAGCTCTCCTTGATTCATGTACAAGTTCACATTTTGTACAGCCTTTAGTCCGCCAAATTGGATGCCTAGATTTTCAACTTTAAGAAGTGCACTCATATACGTGTCCCTCCCTTTTTCCCAAACTTAAAGAGGTGTGTAATCTCTTTCGTTCCCATCAACCCGGTTGGACGGTAAAGCATGACTAAAATTAAGACTAAAGAATAAATAATCATACGCGTCTCTGGGAAGCCTTGTAAGTAAGTAGAGATTGCCGTTAAGAAAATCGCCGCTATTACTGAACCGGATAAACTACCTAATCCACCTAGTACAACGAAAATTAAAATATCAAATGATTTTAAAAAGCCAAAAGCAGTTGGTTGGATAATATAGAAGTTATGCGCATAGATTGCACCTGCAACTCCTGCAAAGAAAGATCCAATCGTAAAGGCAATAACTTTATAGTAAGTTGTATTAATTCCCATCGCATCGGCCGCTATTTCATCTTCACGAACGGCTATACATGCACGTCCATGGCGTGATTTTGTAAAATTAGAAATGACTAATATCGTAATAAATACACCAAAGAATGCATATGTCCAAGTGGATTGATGCGTCACTTGCATTCCCGCTGCGCCACCAACATAATCAATATTGACAAACACAATACGAATGATTTCTGCAAATCCTAAAGTTGCAATTGCTAAATAGTCCCCCTTTAAACGTAAGGACGGAATTCCTACTAAAAGACCCGCAAGTGCTGAAACAACAGCTCCTATTAAAATCGCTGTAACGAACGGCATCCCGAATTTCATTGTACAAATTGCGGAAATATAAGCACCTACAGCTAAAAAACCTGCATGACCAATTGAGAATTGACCTGTTATTCCGATAACAACATGTAAACTAACTGCTAGCATAATATTAATACACATCGTAATTAACATGTTTTGGCTAGCATAACTAACCATATTCCCACTAATTAAAAATTGAACGACTGCATAGATTACTAGCGCTAGTGCGAGATAACTCCAAAAAACTTTTGACTTTTTCATACGCTATCCACCTACACTTTCTCTCGAGCATTTTTACCGAAAATACCCGATGGTCGTATAATTAAAATAAGTATTAAAATAACAAATGCCGCTGCATCGCGCCATAAAGAGTAGCCTAATGCGGATACGATTGTTTCTACCACACCTAGTACTAAACCGCCGACCATCGCACCTGGAATAATTCCAATTCCACCAAGTACGGCTGCAATGAACGCTTTAATCCCTGGTAAAACCCCCATCAACGGGTCAATACGCGTATAATAAATACCGAAAATTACGCCTGCTGCACCTGCTAATGCTGAACCAATTGCAAATGTTGCCGAAATGGTATTATCAACGTTAATACCCATTAATCGCGCTGCGTCTGCATCATGAGATACTGCACGCATGGCTTTCCCGATTTTTGTTTTATGAACGATAAATTGTAATAAAATCATTAAGAAAATAGAAACGGATAAAATTAAAATAGATTGCGTACTAATTTTTACACCTAAAATTTCAAAATTACTCGTTTCAAAGATTGTTGGATAAGCGGATGGTGACGCTCCTCGGAAGAAGATAACCGTATATTCAATTAGTAATGAAACCCCGATTGCTGTAATTAAAGCCGCTATGCGCGTTGCATTTCTTAAACGCTTATAAGCAACACGCTCAATAATAACTCCAATAACTGCGCATAAAATCATAGCTAAAATCAAAGCTAGAAAGACGTTCATTTCCCAACGTGCGATCGCATAAAAGCCAATAAAGGCACCGAGCATAAATACGTCACCGTGTGCGAAGTTGATTAATTTAATTATCCCGTATACCATCGTATAGCCCAGTGCAATAAGCGCATAGATACTACCGAGTGAAATACCATTGACAAGCTGTTGGATCCATTCCATAAATTTCACTCCTTTTTGTGTATGATGAAATATGACACTATAAGAAAACTGAACCGTTCTAATCCACTAAAAAAAGGAGGGCTAGTTCGCCCCCCTACTTGTTAAGAACTTAAGGATTAACTTTAGAGTTGAACTGTTGTTTACCATTTACGAATTCCAAAACCGTTGCAGATTTTACTGGGTTATGGAATTCATCTACTGTGAAGGTACCTGTAATTAAACTTAAGTCTTTTGTTGCAGCAAGTTGTTTTTGAATCGCTTCACTCGTAATGTCACCATCTACACGTTTAATCGCATCAACAATGAAATAAATTGAATCATAGCCTAATGCGTGGAATGCGTTTGGTGCTTCATTATATTCTCCTTTAAATGCTTCAACGAATTTTTGAATGTTCGCATCAGGGTCCTCAGAAGAATAGTGATTTGTAATATACGTGTTATTTAAGGCTTCAGCACCCGCTAAATCAACTAACGTTGGAGAATCCCAACCATCTGCCCCCATTAACGGGACATCAATGCCAAGATCACGGGCTTGCTTAACAATTAAGCCTACCTCTTCGTAATAACCTGGGATAAAGATGAAGTCAGGGTTTTTCCCTTTAATATTTGTTAATGTCGATTTGAAATCAACGTCTTTTGCTACATATGCTTCTTCAGCAACGACCGTACCGCCATTTGCTACCACCGTTTCTTTAAATGAAGCAGCTAAGCCTTTTGCATAATCTGATGCATTGTCAGCAAAAATTGCAACATTTTTAGCACCTAAATCTTTCGTTGCGAAATTAGCTGCCACTGTTCCTTGGAATGGATCGATAAAGCATGTACGGAACGCATATTCATTTACTGTCCCATTTTCATTTACCGTTACATTTGGTGAAGTACCTGATCCTGTTACCATTGGCACTTTATATTTATTTGCAATTTCAACTGTCGCTACGGAGTTACCAGAAGTAGCTGGTGCAAGCATTGCTACTACTTTTTCTTTTTCAGCTAAACGAATTGCGGCTGTCGTTGCTTCAGAGTTTTCCGATTTATTATCAACTGTAATTAATTCAAGCTTTTTACCGTCAATACCGCCAGCTGCATTAATTTCTTCAATGGCAAGTTTTGCACCATCACCAATTGAAGAACCATAGGATGCTACACCCCCTGATAATTCTAAGTTAGCACCAATTTTAATTACATCTGATGCGGAATTACCACTTCCACCCGAAGAGCTTGTATCACCGTCCGTATTACATCCTGCTAAAGCACCTGTCAGTAAAGCTGTTGCCATAAAAAGAGAGCCATACTTTTTCATTTTGTTTTTGTGTGTCATTGTTATTCCCCCTAAACACTTTAGTTGTTAGATATTTCAGATAATTATACCGAACATCTAGTACCTTCACAATCTATTTTTTAAATTTTCAGAATAAAAAAGGTATGACCTTTGACACTGAATTATTCTAACTTCTGTATTGTAAGGGAAACTTTATTTTTAGTCTAGTGTGATTTTTCTGTAAATTTAGTATTTTCTAATTAATTTCAATTTATTCTTACTACTTTTGTAGTTTTTCCAATACAAGGCATCAATTTCATTTAGGGCATTCGAAATACGACAATCCGTTCATTCTCATTTTTTTCATTCATCAATTTGATTTCTATAAGAAAATTTAATGCTAATTCCTGCTGTAAATAAAGCATGTACTCTGGCGCGGGATAATATAAAATAACATCTACTACACGCTTTTTTCGTTCAATTGAATCAAAGATATGGTTCATCACCTGTCGAAAAACATGAATAGAAAATGGATTAAAAAAGAAAAATACATTGTCCTTGTCTGCTATTTTATAGGTTTCTGCTAGCTTATTAATAAATTGAATGGACTCACCTTTTCTTTTGAACTTCTTTAAATATTGCTCGCGGTTATGCTCAGCCTCTACAAAAAACTTTTGGTCCATCTCAATTCCTACTACTGGTATTTGAAATTGATGGTGGATATAAATCGGCACACGGCCTTTCCCGCATCCGATATCTACTAAACATGCATTTTCAGGTAATATGTAGTGCTCAAATAATTGTTCTAATCCGCTGTATGGGGTCGGCTCATAGCGATGGTACTGGGCTAACTTTGGAAAACCATACTGATTGCCCGATGTATTAATATTTAGTAACTTTTCATACTGCTGCTCATTCATTTAATCATTCCTATTCTTTTGCCATTTTTTGCTCATGCATAAGCAGCCATTCTTTACGCCATAGACCGCCAGCATAACCCGTTAGTTTGCCATTTGCTCCAATAATTCGATGGCATGGCACAATAATACTTATTGGATTTTTTCCATTCGTTGTTCCTACTGCACGTACAGCCTTTTCATTGCCTACTTTAATTGCAATATCTTTATAAGATTCGGTTTTGGCAAAAGGTACCGTCGTTAAAGCAGTCCAAACACTTTTCTGAAAGTCTGTGCCATACATTTCATATGGAACGGTAAATTTCGTACGCTCGCCGTTAAAATATTGTATTAGTTGTTCATAGCAATCTTTCAATACAGTCGGTGTTTCGCTTGTTTGCTCATGGATTGTTTCTTCTCGATCAACAAATAACACCGCTGTAATTGCGTTCTCTGTGCTCGTAATTTCAACCATTCCTAGTGGTGATGAAACATCTAATCGATACATATATTCCCCTCGGTTTTAAATAAGATTATTCTGCTAAATTTCTGTTCATTAATATACAGATTATGCAATAGAATGGCATGTCTCGTACCAAATAATACGGCAGTTTTCTTCGTTTATACAAAAAAGAGAACCTTTTATCATTATTTGATTAAAGGTTCCCTTTATTTTACTATGAATTAGTTTTTGTGTAAGCCTAATGTTTCAGCAGTTGAAGCATGAATTTGTTCAATAAGCTCTGGATTTTCGCCAAGTTTCTTGCCATATGAAGGAATCATTTCTTTAATCTTTGGTTCCCAATTTTTAACTTCCTCTGGGAAACATTGTTTGATTACCTTTATCATAACCGAAACTGCTGTTGAAGCACCTGGAGATGCACCAAGTAATGCGGCAATTGAACCATCGTGTGCACTTACAACTTCTGTACCGAATTGTAATGTACCTTTACCTGCGGCTGTATCTTTAATTACTTGTACGCGTTGACCAGCTACAATAACTTCCCAATCTTCACTTTTCGCTCCTGGAACGAAATTACGTAATTCTTCAACACGTTTTTCTTTTGATAATAATACTTGACCGATTAAATAACTTGTTAAGTCCATGTTTTTCGCACCACAAGCTAATAATGTAACTAAGTTATGCGGTTTTACAGTTGCGATTAAGTCCATGTTTGAGCCCGTTTTTAAGAATTTAGGTGAGAATCCAGCAAATGGACCGAATAATAATGATTTTTTACCATCGATATAACGTGTATCCAAGTGAGGTACTGACATTGGTGGTGCACCAACTGCCGCTTTACCGTACACTTTTGCATGATGTTGTTCGACGATTTCTTGATTGTTACATACTAAGAATAGACCACTAATAGGGAATCCACCGATGTGCTTACTTTCAGGGATACCTGTTTTTTGTAGTAACTCTAAGCTACCACCACCAGCACCTAAGAATACAAACTTAGCTGAATGATACTCCATTTTGTGGGTTTCTTTGTCATGTACTTTCACTTCCCAAGTACCATCAGGCATGCGTTTTAAACCTTTAACGCTATGGTTATAATTCACATTTACATCTTGGTTTTGTAAATTCGTGATTAACATACGTGTTAATGAACCGAAATTTACATCCGTACCTGAATCGATTTTTGTAGCAGCAATCGGTTCACTTGATTTACGGCCGTTCATAATTAATGGAATCCATTGTTTTAATGTCGCAGGATCCTCTGAAAATTCCATTCCTTTGAATAGTGGATTTCCAATCATTGTTTCATGACGCTTTTTTAAATACTCAACATTTTTCTCACCTTGAACCATACTCATATGAGGTATTGGCATAATAAAATCTTGAGGATTTTTAATTTGTTTGTTTTTCACAAGATGGGACCAAAATTGTAGTGAATCTTGGAATTGTTCATTTACTGCAATTGCTTTTGTAATATCAATAGAGCCATCTGACTTTTCACTTGTATAGTTAAGCTCACATAATGCAGCATGACCTGTACCTGCATTGTTTAATTCGTGAGAGCTTTCCTCGCCTGCTTTACCTAACTGCTCAAATACTGTGATTTTCCAATCGGGTGCTAATTCTTTAAGCATTGTACCTAAAGTCGCACTCATAATACCGGCACCAATTAAGATAACGTCTGATTTAATATGCTTGTTACTCATATTTACCTTCCCTTATATATATATTACGATTTGCAGAAATAATGTAAGCGCTCACTTAAATGTTCGACTATATAAATGGTTGCGCCTATTTTTCTTTCTGTATCATTTTTTAACTCATTGTAGTGTAACACAATTGTGAAAAGATTAAAATATATTCGAGTTGGCTTAGTACTAAGCTATTGAAAAGGTTACTAATTTCAAGAAATCTCTAACAATTGTGAGCATTTTTTGTATCGGAAGAATATCTTCAAATCATTTTTTTGATAGAAGTAAAATACTGGATAGTAATAGTTCCTATTTTATTTAATCATTTTAATTTCACTTTATTAATGTGCTCCATGTATTGTGTGTCGCCATACCCTAATGTCGGGAATAGAGTGAATAATTGCTTCACTAGTTCCGGTGTCGGTACGTGCTGATTATTTCTAATATATTTTATGACCTCATTATTTTCCATTTGCATTTCTAAAAACCAATGAATAGCTTGATACAATACTGGTAACACCTCGACGGATGTTTTTTTATGATGTACTAAAACATCCTCATAGATCATTGTATAATTTCCTAATTCGAGTTCCATTTGATTCACCTTAAATTCATCATCACGGAATTGATTGAAAAATACGCGCCCTTTATAGCCTTTTTGCTCCAAGTAGGCAAGCAATGTAAGAAGATTCATCTGGCAAAATACATCCTCACCAAACCATAAAACAATATATTTATACTCGTTTTCAAGCAACGGTTTTACTGAATGGATCACTGTTTTCTGGTATTCTTCAACAGAACTTTGATGGCAAGCTGCCCTCATGCGAATAAATTCTTCATCAAATATTTGTCTTGTCGTCACATGAACACACATTGCTTCATTAAAAGGCACACAATCTGAGTCACCCATCAGCTTTTTTTCTTTAAATTCTTCATACATCATTTGGCCGTTTAAAATATTTAACACGTTTCTATCAAATAATTCACGATTTAAATTTTTTAATTTTTTTAATTCTCGCTCTCGATTCAAAACCATTTTATCTCCATCCCCACTTTGATAAATTGAAAGCCTCTCAAATGATTGAACAGGTAAACGCTTAATTTGGAATTCTCGTGGCGTTATCCCAAATACAGTTTTAAAGGCCCTACTATACGCTTCTTGTGAGGAATAACCGTAATCAAACGCAATATCAATAACTTTGCGATTATTTCTTAAATCAGCTGTTGATAAATACAATCTTCTAAGAAGGACATAGCGTCTCATACTTATTCCTGTTGCTTGGTGAAATCGAAAGGAGCAATAATAAGGAGAATACCCTAAATCATTTGCCAATTTATCTAATGAAAATTCGCCTGTTAAATTCTCCTCAATCCAGTCAACCATCTGCTGTACATAGTTATTCATTTGCCTCACCTCTCAATCAAATTATAGAGAACCTTTGCTTCCGTGTTTTGATAATTGTTGTGGTGAAAAGTATTTTTTATCATCAAAAAAACTGTACAGGCAATTGATTTCACCCGTACAGATTTAAAAGTAGAACCGTTTTTACGTCGAGGCAGCCGAAGAAGATGCTGCTTGGTCTGCTTTTACACAATCAATGGCTACAACAATTGCAATAATTATTGTTTCCATCTCATCATTTAATATGTCCACTTTATAGCTATCGCCCCAAGTGAACCATTCCTTGCTTACCTTTCCGATCACATTACCATGCTGCAGCACTTCGAAATTCATGTCCCACCAGTTCCCATTTATTTCAATTCCTACTGCGTCAATCGTATAACGTGCTTTAAAAAATGAAAGTTCCTTTTGGATTGTCAGTATTTCTCGGCCATTTACCTCCACAAAAAACTTCGGTAATAAGCTAAATATTTTTTTCGTAATGAGTCCGACTTCATCTCTAGTAGTATTTAAAATTGAAAACGTCTTTGGAATTTGCATAAAGCTGCCTTCTACATAATATCGATCATTTTCCTGCTGATCCTTTACCGTAAACTTACCACCAAGGCTGAATACCTTTTGTTTTATATAAAGTTGCTTCATAAAATACACCTCCTTCAATTTAAAGAAATCGCCGTTATTGATTTACTATTTATATATTTACAAATGTACACACATAAATATTCAGATTATTCTAATTTCCATTCATCTCAATACATATAGAGTAGAGTCTTTTACTGAAGGAATTTAAAAGATTACCTTCACAAAACGATTAATGAGATGATCGATTTCTTCTTGCTTTGGAATGAGTGCCATCCAGTCGTTTGGAATATTCAGCTCCTCATAATAAATACCCGCTAGACCACCTGTAATCGCAGCAATCGTGTCCGTATCATTCCCTAAATGCACTGCTTGGAAAATGGCATCATAGTAGCTTTTACTATTTAACAAACTCCAATAAACCGCCTCAAGTGTATGAATGACATATCCATTACTTTGAATATCCTCTCGTGATAACGTAGTAATATTTAATATGCGTTCAAAATGGACCTTTTCCTCTGGATAATCATTCAATTTACTAAGTAATTGTTCATTTGCACGTGCTAAGCTAGCCTCCAATGATAAATCATCCATTAACGCATGCACCATATATGTATAATGAAAGCAACAAAGTGTCGAGCGAATATGTCCATGCGTTAACGTCGCATAATCATTCACATAACGGTCCTCTATTGCACGACCATAGCTATAAAAGGCAACTGGGAGAATTCGCATAAGGGCACCATTGCCATTGCTTTGTTCATCCGCTTTTGCTGCTTCAAAAGGACCCTTTGTTTCCCAACGATTAATGACTTCTGCAATGGTCATCCCAACATCAAATGCGGGCTCATCATTGTATGACCAATGCCCACGATAAACCCAATTACAAAAGGCGCGCTTTAAATCAGCAATGGATGTATCTTCAATTAGATGTTGCATCGTAATAAGCGTCATCGCACTGTCATCCGACCATGTTCCAGCCGGTACATCCCAGCAACCATAGCCAATCATGTCATGAATTTCAAAAGAATCTCGTTCCATAAATTCCATCGGCACACCATACGCATCACCGATAATAAATCCCCATAATGCTCGTTTTCGTTTATTCATATGTACGCACCCCAGTCATTGCTCAAAATATTGTTTTGATTATTCTATTTATTTTTATTATGTACATTTTACCAAAGTCAGTCTTTCAATACGATGCTTTTGTCAATGGTCAGTTGAAAATGTAATAATGGGAATACCTTTAATGTTAATGAAAATAAGGGAGATTCCGTATGCATAAAAATAACAACAACTCAGAAGTCATCTATCTTAAGGAGTCATATGAATCCTTAAGGCATCCCTTTTATAATAAGCAATTGGTTTTTACAGGGGCCCTCTCTACAATGACTCGTTCAGAAGCTGCGAAAAGGGTGCGCCTTTGTGGAGGATTTTTACAAGGTGCTGTTACAACAGAAACAGATTTCGTTATTATAGGAAATAAACGTCGTGGTATTAGCGCTAAACAACAAAAAGCGGAGAAACTAATTCACCTAGGCTTTGACCTTCAATTTCTTGTTGAGGATGATTTTCTTTGGTTACTTTCAATGGAAAAAGGATAGTAGATAGACGAGCCATGCAATTTTGTAAATTAAAAAAGCCGATTCACAATTTCCTGAATCGGCCAAGCATAGTTATTTTATTTATAAAGACGTTCTAAGTCTTGGTAGTCCTTAATATACGGGCCATCGCTTGCAACAAATGAATGGTACAATGCCTTTATTGCAAAATTTTTCTCTAATCCCATTTCGGCTTTTAGTTTTTTTAACTCATCATGTAACTCACGGTGTTCATTAATTAGCTTTAACATAATTGTTTTATTATATTTCATCAATTTCGTCCTTTTAGTTTATGACTTGAATTATCACTACTTTTAAATAGTTAAATTCCGGGAAGTTATGTGGTACTACAAAATCCTCTGGTAACTGATGTTGTTCTACGATTTTGTATTGTGTATTTGCGTCTTTAAATGCTTGTTCAATAAATGTTTTAAACTTTTTCATGTCAAAGCTTGCATTATTCGTTGAAGCGATAATGATACCATGATCATTCGTAATCGCAAGTGCATCTGTTAATAACTTCGGATAATCCTTTGCTGTACTAAATGTCATTTTCTTTGTACGTGCAAAACTCGGTGGATCTAGCACAACGACATCAAACTTCAAATCATGACGCTTTGCATAACTAAAGTAATCGAATACATTCATGACTTTAATATCTTGTGATTCATAGTCAATCTCATTCACTGAAAATTGTTCAATAGTTTTTGACAAGCTACGCTTCGCTAAATCAACACTTGTCGTACCCGATGCGCCACCAAGCGCTGCTGCTACTGAAAATGCACCTGTGTAAGAGAAAGTGTTTAACACGGTTTTGTCCATTGCGTACTGATCGCGTAGTGCTTTACGAACATTACGTTGATCAAGGAAAATACCCGTCATCGCTCCATCGTTTAAATCAACCGCAAAGTTCATGCCGTTTTCTAGAACGATTAACGGGAAGTCCCCTTTTTCACCTGACACATAATCATCTTGATCTACATATTGACCGTTTGTATTGAAGCGTAATTTTTCATAAATACCGCGCGTGTTTAGTGCACTATTTAATGCCTCATACACAACATCACGGAAAGCATAAATTCCTTCACTATACCAACTCGCCATATAGAAGCCATTGAAGAAATCTATTGTTAAACCACCAACACCATCACCTTCTCCGTTAAATACACGGAAAGCAGTCGTGTCTTCTGATGCAAAAAAGTCTGCACGCTTTTCAGCAGCTTCACGAATCTTTTTCGTAAAGAAGCGCACATCAATCACTTCTTTTTGTTTGCGTGATAGCACCCAGCCAATGCCTTTATTTTGCTCACCATAATAGCCTGTCGCAATATAACCGCCTTGTGCGTCGAGTAATTGCACTATAGTTCCTTCTGCAATAGCCACCTCTGGCATGTCGATCGCTTCTTTTAAAATAAGCGGATAACCATTCGTCATCTGCTTAATAAATTTTGGTTTTACATATAATTCACGTATCTGTTCCATCGAGTCATCCTCACTGTTTCATAATCTATCTATTATGGCATGTTTTACAGGGAAAAGCGAAATTGATTCAACTGAACGTACTTATAATTACTGACATGGGGTAGGTAAAATAGCTGTCTGTTTTGTTCCACAAAAATAGTGTAAACCAAAGCTAACGGGCGGCTTTGATTTACACTTTTAATTAGTTTTTTTAATATAAACTTGTCTTTTTTATTACCAGCCGCGGTCCTGCATTCGTTCATGTTGCGCTAAACCGCGAATGTCAATTCCTTTCATCGGGGATCCAATTCCTCTTGAAACACTATTAATCAGCTCATAATCTTGATAATTTGTTGTCGCTTGAACGATTGCAGTAGCAAACTTTTCTGGGTTTTCTGCCTTAAAAATACCCGAACCAACAAATACACCATCTGCTCCTAACTCCATCATCAATGCTGCATCTGCAGGTGTTGATACGCCACCAGCTGCAAAGTTAGAAACCGGTAGACGACCTGCTTGTTTAATTGCAAGTAATACTTCATACGGTGCTCCTAAATTTTTTGCCTCTGTCATGAGTTCATCATCATTCATCGCAACAACGGCACGTACTTGTGCATTTACTTTTCGCATATGGCGTACTGCTTCGACGATATTTCCTGTACCTGGCTCACCTTTTGTTCTTAGCATGGCTGCACCTTCACCAATTCGGCGCGCAGCCTCTCCTAAATCACGACAGCCACAAACAAATGGTACGTTATATTTATTTTTTAATAAATGGTACTCCTCATCAGCAGGTGTTAACACTTCACTTTCATCTATGAAATCTATCCCCATTGCCTCCAACATACGTGCTTCAATGATATGACCGATACGAGCTTTTGCCATGACCGGAATAGAAACCGCGCTCATCACTTCTTCCATAATTCGTGGATCTGCCATACGAGCTACCCCACCAGCCGCACGAATATCAGAAGGCACACGTTCCAATGCCATAACAGCGACTGCCCCTGCTGCTTCAGCAATTTTTGCTTGCTCTGCGTTCATTACATCCATAATGACCCCACCATTTTGTATAAGTGACATTCCTTTACTTACTACATCTGACCCTAATAAAATATCCATTTCTCAACATCTCCTTGTGGTTAGTATAGCTTCAGTATATCTTTATTTAACCCTTTTAAAATAGCCAATTAACACAGAAATAGAAGGGTCAGATTTTTCAGTCATATTCACATGACCTTTGTTGAGAAGTTAAGCCCCCGGCAGATATCTTACTCAATACGGGTACACAATGAGTATTCATATAATATGAGATGCATTAAAAAAGGCCCGAAAACCTTAAATCAAAATTAGTTTTCGAGCAGCATTTATATGAATTAGAAATTTTATTTATTAGTTATTGCTTCAAAATCTTGCTTTAGCAAAGAATACATATACAGATCATCAAACTTCCCGCAAGTATATTCATAACTTCTTAACAAACCTTCTCTTACAAATCCATGCCTTTCCACTAATTTTTGAGATGCGATATTGGCAGGCTCGATTAGCGCTTGTATTCTTTGTAGCTTTAATTGTTTAAACCCGTATGTAATGATTGGTTTAAGTGTTTCACTTGCAATGCCCCGTCCCCAAAAAGATTGATTTAGTTCAAAACCAATATCGGCTCTCGCATGTTGCGCATCCACGTTTAAAAAGCCACAGCTTCCTACCAATTCCTGCTGATCCTTTACTGTTATTCCCCAACGAACTCCTGTTTTATTACTAAATATAGATTGGTACCATGATATTTCATCTAACGCATCGTTCACAGATTGAAATGGTTCTAATCCATAGTATTTCATCACTTCTTTATCCGATAAATAATTTAAAATACTTGACGCGTCTTCTATTGTTATTTCTCTTAAAACTAACCGCTCTGTTTCAAGCAATGGAAACTCTTGTTCCATTCGTATCACACCTTTAAAGTAATGTTTTACAATAAATAATTTAATTAACGATTAATGAATCATCAGTTGAATCAATTGCTGATAATAGGCATGCTTTTGAAGCAATTCACTATGTGTGCCAGCACCGGTCACTCGTCCGTCTTCAAACACTAAAATTTGATCGGCATGTATAATCGTAGACAATCGGTGGGCAATAATTACGGTTGTACGCCCTTGCATCACTTGTTCTAGTGCCTTTTGTACTTCTCGTTCTGCATCATTATCTAAATTAGATGTTGCTTCATCTAATAGTAAAATGGCCGGATCCCTTAACAACGCGCGGGCAATGGCAATACGCTGACGCTGCCCACCAGATAACTTAATGCCACCTTCACCAACCTCTGTTGCCAATCCATTTTCCAACTGTTTCACAAATTCCCATGCATTTGCGTTTTTTAGCGCCGACTCAATCTCTCCCTCTGAAACTTGCCCACTGCCATACGTTACATTGTCACGAATCGTCCCATTCATCAAAGGAGATTCCTGTGTTACATATCCAAACAAACCGCGCCATTTTGCCAAATCCATTTGATCAATTGATTGTTGCCCAAAACGAATTTCTCCACTTGTCGTATCGTAAAAGCGCTCTATTAATGAAAACATTGTCGTTTTCCCACCACCACTCGCACTTACAAAAGCGGTTGTTTTGCCCATTGGGATTTCAAACGATACTTCCTCAAGAAGCGGTTTATCATTGTAACCGAAAGCAACTCGGTCAAACACAATTGATGCACTGTTTTTTGTTATGACCGCATTACCACCTGCTTCAATCGGTTGCTGTAAAATTTCCTGCACGCGCTCGGTTGCGCCCATTGCCTTTTGTAAGGCTGTAAAAAATGTCGCCATTTGTGTAAACGGAATAATAATCTGCACGAGGTATATCATGATTGCGACAAGTTCTCCAGCTGAAATGGCACCTGTCGCTACTTTTGCACCACCATAACCAAATAACAATATCAACACAATCATCATTATCAGCGTCATTATTGGTGATAACACTGCCAAAATACGCGCTTCCTTCAGACCAAATAAATATAATTTTTGTATCTTTTGTTCTCCATTTTGTTGCTCAAAGCTTTCTGTTTGCGCCGTTTTAACAAGACGAATATTCGTCAGTACACGCCCTAAATGTCCGCTAAACTTTGCCAGCTCATCTTGATTTACCTTTGCAATTTTATGCATGCGTTGACCGAGTGGCAGTGAGACGCCAATTGCTAATGGCACTGCCACCAACATTAGTAACGTCATCTTCCAATCAATCCATATTAAAATGACAACCGCACCGACAATCGCAAATAAGCCTGATACAAAGCTGATAAAATGATCTGTAATGAGTGCTTTAATTACATTCGTATCCTGTGTAATACGGCTCATTGTCTCCCCAGATTCATGCTCATCAAAATAAGGCACCTTTAAACGTAGCACATGCCCCCACACTGTACTACGTAAATTAGCTACAATGCGCTCTCCTAACTTACGCATCATATAAAATGTAACGCCACCCAGTACCGCTTGAAAAATAAGAAATAATCCAACCAGCAAGATGGCTTGCAGTGAAAAACCTATCGTTGAAAAATCATTAATCATACGCATTGTAATAAGCGGGACACCTAGCCCAATTAATGTTTCAAAAATACTTAGTAGCAACGTCCCTATCATAAGTCTTTTCGAAAGCTTACTATTTTGCACAAGCCGCCAAATTCCCTTAAAAGAGCTATTCATCATCGTAACCTCCATATAATCCTAAACGCATTGCTTGCTCTAGGAACCATGCCTCTTCATCTTGGGTAAATGGTGATGGAAATAACCACTCATCCATCTCTAGCAGCTCATATTCCATTAGTGCTTCTGCTATTTCCTTAGCGAGTTCTTGCGGGATGAGCATGACATACTGTTCAATTAAAGACTGTAAATACTTATCTGGAATTGGTTCCACGAAAGCTTTCTTAAGTTGATGTGTAAGCAAAATATATTGATGGTTCATCTCAATTAAATTCATTCCAAAATAATTATAAAGTTTATTAACAAGCGCTTTCGGCAAATACTGATTCAAATATTCCTTCTGTTCATCTTCCTTCAGCAAATTATGAATGACCGACAAAAATAACGTGGGTTCAATCGTCTCACTGCGCTCTCCAATTGCAATGGCCTGATCTAAATTAACAATGACATTATCAAGTTGCTTTCTTTTTTTCTCTAACTGGTTGCGCTGAAACTTCAACGATTCAATTAACCCTATTTCTCCTTTTGAAAATAACACCTCTATATCTTCAAGTGAGTAATCCAAATATTTTAATGTCATTATTTTTTGCACCTTTACAATACTTTCGTCATTATAATAACGATGCCCTGCTTCTGATATGTAGCATGGTTCAAGCAACCCTTTATCTGAGTAAAATCGTAAAGCTCGAACTGTTAATCCTGTTTTCTTCGCAAATTGCCCAATCGAAAACATAAAATCCACTCCCTTTGCTCCATTATAAAATCTTACGTTACGTTAGATGCAAGAGAAAAAAGAAATCCCACAGAAAAGACTTGTTAGCCTTCAGTGGGAGATGAATATTTAATCGTCGCAAGATTCTCTTATGTGTATATTCGGAATTGTCCTCATATAACGAACTACACAATTAATATGTAGCATTTGCCTTCCAACCGTTCCAATTCGAAGCTAATTCTTCAATTTCCTCTAGAGTCGATTTATGCCCAAGCGCTAATACATTCTTTAATGCATTATGTAGACCGACATCAATAATTGGTAAGGAAAAAGTATAATGGAGGCATTTCATTATAACTTAATCTGTTGACCATGCTCCAATGCCTCTTAGCGACATTAGTAATTTTTTAACCGCTCCTAATCATTCTTCCGAAGCAATAATTCCTTTGTTAATTCACTTCAATAAGCTAAATTCGTTATTCTCCCTTGTTAAAGTTTTTCTAATATAGTATACTCCTAAATGCAAACTATTAAACTGCCAAACACTTTTAATATTCGTGTTTGACTATATGTCTCGGAGGAAAACGAAATAATGAACAGGAATTTTAAGTTATTTACGAACATTGCTATCTTACTTTTATTGTTAGCGGGATGTTCATCCAATGAAGGAAAGTCAACTGAATTAGACAAGCAACAGACAAAGGAACAACCAATTGCAGTTCAAGGAGCAATGGATGTTGAAGTTTCAGAGTTTTTAAAGGCAATGGGCGATTATAAAGAGGAGAAACACGGTAATTTCTCCTTTTATATAGGGGAAATTGAAGGTATTCCGGTTGTAGTATCCCAAACAGAAGTGGGAATGGTTAATGCAGCGGCATCAACAACTTTATTAATTGAAAAATATAATCCTAAAGTAGTAATCAATCAAGGAACAGCTGGAGGACATGATCCAGATATTCACGTATTCGATACAGTAATTGCTACAGAAGTAATTAATATCGGAAGCTTCCGCTCTGATCGTGTGGAAGATGGGCAAGGGATGAAACCAGAAAACTGGATTCATATGGCAACAGAGCTTAAGGATAAAAATGGAGAGACACAAAACTATTCATCATTACCAAGTGATCCTGAGCTTGTTGAAGCCGCGAAAAATGTAGCTGATAAATATAAACATGGGCAAGTTGTAGAGGGAGTTATCGGAAGTGGTGACTGGTGGAATCGAGAAATTGATCGCATCAATTGGTTCCACGAGAACTTTGGAACTAGCGGTGAAGAAATGGAAGCATTTGCTGTTGCTCAAGTTACTCATTTACTAGATGTTCCATTCCTTTCATTACGAACAATTTCTAACTCTGAAGTAACAGATGACAATATTGAAGACTTAGAGAAGGCCGGTCATTACGGTGCAGAATTTACAATCGAAGTTGTAAAGGAAATTGCAAAATAGACCCAAATCAAACAAAACCATAAACAGACATAACACACCTCCTATTCATAGCAGTGTGTTGTGTCCTTTATATAGGAAGTTATCGTTTATCTTCATTCAACGGAAAACCCCACCTCTATAAGTGATGAAATAAATATGCTTGGTATACTAAAAAGAGAGTGCCCCAAAAGCTTGGGCACTCTCTTTAATTTAACGGTTTTTTTCTAATTCTTCATCTTCTCCCCAACATTCAACTTCGCCAATATTAGGTACGTTTTTCTTATAGAAAACTGGATCTTTGCCTTGCTTACGTTGGATTAAGTAATCGTTAATAACTGGTTTGGCCACTTTCCACAGTTGCAGAATAGCAATTAAATTTATGATTGCCATAATACCCATAAATAAATCCGCTAAATCCCATACAACTTGTACCTTTGCAATTGAACCAAACATAACAAAAAGTACGACAAATATACGGAATACTAATAAGCCCATCTTTGACTCTTTAATAAAACTAATATTCGATTCACCATAATAGTAATTACCGATAACCGTACTAAAAGCAAACATAAATACAATTACTGCTAAGAAAATCCCTGCCCAGTCACCTAAATTTCCAACTAAAGAGGCTTGAGTTAAATTGACAGAAGTTGCGTCAGATTGAAGATATGCATCACCTAATAATACAATAGCAGCAGTTGCTGTACAAACTACTAATGTATCAATAAATACACCTAGTGCTTGAATCAAGCCTTGCTTTACTGGGTGAGAAACAGCCGCTGTTGCTGCAGCATTAGGTGCAGAACCTATCCCTGCTTCATTGGAGAATAAACCACGTTTAATCCCATTCATTATTGCTGCCCCTAACATTCCCGCAAAGGCTTCTTCCAATCCAAAAGCAGATTTAATAATTAGAAGAAATACATTCGGAAGTTCAGAAATATTTAAGATTACAACAATAAGCGCAAGTCCAATATACAAAATTGCCATAACTGGAACAACTACTTGAGTAAAACTTACAATTCTCTTTAATCCACCAAAGACAATAATTCCTGTTAAGGCAGCCATTATTAAACCTACAACAACTCGATTAGTACCAAAGCTATCTTCAAAAGCAATGGAAATCGTATTTGCCTGTACTGCATTAAAAATAAAACCGTAAGTAATTGTAATAACTACGGCAAAAAGAATACCCATCCACCGTTTATTTAATCCCTGTTCCATATAATAGGCAGGGCCACCACGGAACAATCCAGTACTTTTGTCTTTCACTTTATAAACTTGTGCTAATGTACTTTCAATTAGTGCAGATGCCGCTCCAATTAGCGCAATCATCCACATCCAAAATATCGCACCAGGACCACCAAGAGCAATTGCCGTCGCAACACCCGCTATATTACCCGTTCCAATACGAGAAGCAGCAGATATTGTAAATGCCTGAAAGGAAGATATACCTTTTTTACCTGACTTATCTTTTGGCGCTGCTTCTGTAATTAGTTTAAACATTTCTGGGATTAATCTAAATTGCATAAACTTTGTTTTAAAGGTAAAAAATACACCCGTTCCCACTAACAATATAATTAATACATATGAATATAACAATGTGTTTACTTCTGCCAATATACTGCCAAACCAATCCATAGATTCACTTCCTTTATTTAAGAGTATCCCCTGTTCACCCCATAGGAATACAAAATTGAAAATAAAAATAGAGTACCTTTTTAAAACTAACCAGTTTCAATACAAGTACCCTCTTTTAAAACATCCACAAAACAAGATATCTCTGATTTTTGCTATTTTCTTCTCTGCATTCACATTATAACTAGATAGTTTTATAACTTAATATGCTAATGAAGACTATCCAACTACCGTTTAAACAAAGCATTAAAAAATTACAACAAAAATTATTATAACACGCTAATTATTATATTAACATATTTATCCGCACTTCGGTTCATCTCACTTAGAGCTTAGCCTTCTTCACCTAATAAAACTAAATTGTATATATTTATGATAAGTTTCTTTTATTTTCTGAAAATTATTATTATAATATAGCATAAAACGTTTATATGTAAACCTTTTAAAAAAAACCTTGTTAGTTTATTTTTTCTTTTACTAGTATCGATTGGATTCGCAACAACAAGTTTTGCGAACGATGGCTATCTATTTAGAGTCAGTTAACCTCACTTACTTGTGATCACGTTCTCCGTGGTTTATCTAAATGTGGTTCATTAATAATCTAAACTGATATCAAAGTTCTTCCCATATTCGGGATATTTTAAAATTATTTATAATGTAGGTCTTGTTAATTGGACTGGCTATTTAACTTTTTTCGTTGATACGTAGATAGCACTACTCCTCCGACAATACATAGTGAGCCTAAGATTTCTGCTCCGGTTATTGGTTTGAATAGCAAGATCAATCCCATTACCATGGCGACAAAAGGCTCTAAATTCGATAATATAGAAGCCTTTGAAGCATCCACATGTCTAATGTTTTGATTCCAAATTAATGTTGCGATACCATGAACAACAACAGCCGTTCCAATTAGAAATAACCAATCTGACATCTTCGTGCTTATTTGTAAAGGCTTGTCTAGTGTAAATACAAAAGGAATCGACACAATTAAACCTACAACATTAGAATATAAAGTAATGGTCAGTGGATCGATTCTATGAGAAAGTAGTCTCGTCATAATAATCATAATGGCGAAAGTTATCATCGTTAGAACAATCCAAAATAGACCTTTATCAATATGCAAAGAAGATATATCCCCTTTTGCAACAACAAAATAAATACCAAAAACCGCTACAATAGACCCCATCAACATACGGATTGTTAATGTTTCTTTTAAAAAGATGGCAGCTAATACACCCGTTAAAATAGGAGTAGTTGCTAAAATTAATGCAGACGTCGTTGGATCAGCAGTTTGTAAACCGACAAAAAAAGACCACTGGTTAATAAAAACACCAATAACCCCTAGTAAGAAAACTATGAGTAAATCCGATTTTTTCAATCGTTTAAAATGTTTTTTGTATACAGCTATGCCAAGTAAAAATAGTACAATAAACAAAAGTCTAAGCATTGTTAATAGTGTTGGAGAAAAGTCTTGAACTAACATCTTCCCAAATACAAAATTGCTTCCCCATACCATTACACAAACAGTTAGCCAAGCATATGCTTTTAACATATTTATCACCCTTCCTACACCAAATGCTAACTGTCCCATTCTATACTTACTAGGATTTTTAGTATACATTTTTATTTGATGTGTTCACTTATTAAGATGTAGGTTGAACCAGGTTTAAAGGGTTAAAACAAAGTAGGTTAATAATCTGGCTTTTTTGATGTCAGTAAAAACTTAATTCAAGGACAAACCAATTTGTAATTATTATTTCACATATATTTAAGGGAACTCCATCTACTTATGGTACGGTTCACCGTAACAACACTAAGTGCGATTCGTTTTAATATAGCCATTATTTTTCTCTAGCATTTAGTGTAACTAGGGAAATGTACCATATCTAGATGGCAAAGCTTCTTACTTATACTCCCGTTAGACGCTTCTCTTTTATTGCCAATCCTTGTTTTAAAATTAAAGCACCTAGCAATTGAATGACTGTCTTCACAACTACTTGGCCTACAATAGCGGCCGGTACAGCTTCCCACGGTATAAATCCTGCTCCAAGTGGGCTTAATCCAACGATGACAAAAATAACAGAATCAAGAAGACCGCCAACAATTCCGCTGTAGAAAACTCTCCAAACCATTGGTAGCTTCAAGCGTGTATAGATTTCCGTATCAGCTGTTTCAGCAATGACAAACGATATTGCAGATGCTGCAACAATCATCAAAGTATCCCCAAGTGAAAACGAAACTACTCCAGATAAGAGTAACGCTAAGAAAATAAAAATATATGTTTTTGCTCGACCATACTTATTTTGCACAAGATCTCGAAAAATGAAGGTTGCTCCAACAAAAAGTGTCCCCATAGGAACGATAAACATTCCAAACTCTAACGGTGCAAATCTTGCTGTTACCACGTTTGCAATTACAATCGACAATAAATAGAATAATACTCTCATAATTTTCCTCCTTTAAATACCACTAGCTCTGTAAAAGCTTAGCAACACTTATATATTCTCATCGTGAAATTTACTTTTAGCGTTTATATAATCCTCAAGCCCTTTTTTTCGTAACTTACAAGCCGGACATTCACCACAACCATTTGCAATTATACCGTTATAGCAAGTTAGTGTTCTTTCTCTCACAAACTCTAATACGCCAAGTTGATCTGCTAACTCCCATGTTTGTGCTTTGTTAATCCACATCAATGGTGTATGAATGACAAAGGTACGGTCCATTGATAAATTTAATGTTACATTCAATGATTTGATAAAAATGTCACGACAATCGGGATAGCCGCTAAAATCGGTTTCACAAACGCCTGTCACTATATGCTTTGCTCCTATTTGACTTGCTAAAACACCAGCAAATGAAAGAAAAAGTAGATTACGCCCAGGAACAAAAGTCGAAGGTAGCCCATCACTATTTTCTTCAATCTTTATTTCTTCACGTGTTAAAGCATTCGAAGTAAGTTGATTCAGCAGGGACATATCAAGAATATGATGATTGATACCTATTTCATTTGCGATTTCTTTAGCACATTCAATTTCAAGACGATGCCTTTGACCATAATCAAAAGTCACGACCTCAACTTGCGCAAAATGTTCAATTGCCCAAAATAAACAAGTAGTACTATCTTGTCCTCCACTAAATACAACAAGTGCTTTATCCTGAATCATATTAAAATCTCCTTAATCAAGAAAAAACAGCACGCTAAGAGAGGTGCTGTTTTCATCTTAGTTTTTTTAAGAGGGTCGCTAATAACCTCTTCCTTGCCAACAAGGATCTATTCAATTCATCTCGCATTAACGGGCAAATACCTTTTATCGATTATCAATCTTTTCTGGATTCAAATCATGATTCATTAAACGGTAATTTGCGATTTCTTCGTATTTTGTTTCTGGTCTTCCATAGTTGCACCATGGATCAATCGAGATACCACCACGTGGCGTGAATTTTCCCCAAACCTCAATATATCTTGGATCTAGTAGCTTGATTAAATCATTCATAATAATATTCACGCAATCTTCGTGGAAATCACCATGGTTTCTAAAGCTAAATAAGTAAAGCTTTAATGATTTACTTTCAACTAACTTTTTCTCTGGAATGTATGAAATATAAATTGTTGCAAAATCCGGTTGTCCTGTAATTGGGCATAAACTCGTAAACTCCGGACAATTAAATTTCACGAAATAATCACGATTCGAATGCAAACTTTCTACTGACTCTAATACCTCAGGTGCATAGTCAGTTGCATATTGTGTATTCTGATTCCCTAATAGTGTTAAATCATTTAATCCTTCAGTAGGCTTGCGGCCAGTCATAAAAAAAACCTCCTTGAAAAGTAATACCGAATCTTTTCAAGGAGAGGCGCTGTCATTTTCTATACAACTTACAGGATTGAATCAAAAAAAGCCATGTCCAATTATGGACATGGCGTATTTGTCATGTATCCATAGTTTTTTATAGAGGGTATCAGCTATGAACCTCTCCTGAGAATTTCCAGGTATTTTATCTAAAAAGACAATACACTACATGGGGATAGATGTCAAATCCCAATATAAATGAATTACTCTCTTACAATAATCGCACCTACTTATGATAAGGTTCAACGTATCATCTATAAGGCAAATTTTTTGAGAGAACTATTAGTCGACCCTGTGACAGAAGTTCGGCTGTGATGGAGTAACTCACACACCCCTGCTGATCTATCGCATCAAATCGATTCATCACGGGACTGTCGATATCCAGCACGCCTACTAAACCATTTCCTTGAAGGATGTGTCGCGTTCTTTTTCTGTTGGTTGACGATCACAATGCCCGATACAACCAAGCCCAGCGCTGCAAGTACCATTAGATGCACAACTTCACCTAACATCAACGCTGACAATACCACACCAAACACCGGCGTCAAGAACAAATACATCGAAACGCTTCCGACCTTGTTGTATTTCATAATATTATTCCAAAGTACAAAGCCTGTGGCAGACAGAAACGCCAAATAGAACAGCATCAGCATCGCATTCCAAGTGAACGCAAACGGAAAAGGCCCTGCAAAAGACGCACCGACAGCTAACAAGGCGCTTCCGCCAAGCAACATCTGCCAGCTCGTCATGTATAGGACATCCAACTCCTTCGCTTCGTTTTTGGAAAGAACATTACCAAACGCGCCGAAAAACAAGCCAAGCAGCAAGCAGATTTCCCCAACACCCATATGAAGGGACATCTCTCCTTTCGTCACGTTAGCCAAAATTACTCCCCCGAAGCCTAGTGCAATACCAATGATCTTTCTCAAATTAACACGGTCGTTTCTATACATAAAATGTGCAATCAATATCTGAAAAAACGAGGTCGTCCCCGCGATAATCGCACCTTGGATACCTGTGATCATACTCATGCCGTAATAAAAAAAGGCATACTGAAGAAAGGTTTGAAAAAGCCCAATTTTGCTGACCTTGAGCAACGTCCCTCGCTGATATCCAACCTTCCTACGTATTAATTTCATGAACAATAGGATGAGCAGCGCGGCAAGGACGAAGCGGTAGCCTGCAAACAAAAGCTGCTCGGACCAATTTTCTTTGCCAATCTCCAGTTCGTCATAGCTAAGTTTAATATATGGAAAAGCGCTCCCCCACAGTAATGACGCTAATGTTGCAGCGAACATAACTCCCAAAGGATGCTTGAAAAATTTCTCTGAAGACATTCCAACAGACACCTCAATGATTACTTATAGTACGATAATATAACTCTTTCACTTCACATAAAAAGATAAACGACCGATCCCCTGTTGAATTTAGGGAAGCGATCGTCTCTGAAATATAAGGACACATTTCTGGGAACATTTCACTAAGGTGCTTGTACCCCAGCAAAAGGCACTACGGCTCTGCGGTATTTCATAAGACCAACACAAATATCGCGAAGTAGGCATTCTTTATGCTCGCCGTGATCAGGATATCGTATCAAATCGCCACCATTATGCACAAGTACCTTCCCGCCACTTCCATCTATTGTAGGATACTGCCATATATAATCGGCCCAATATTTTGCATGTTCAGCCCCTATGGATGTGAGACCTATAGCATGTTCAGGCAATGAAGTAAATCCTCTTGCATACGTCCCGAGTATCCCTTCCCAGCCATCAAAATCTTCTGGCATATTCTTGAAAAATTCAAATGGATCATTCTCTACTCTTATCTTGAGATTCGTAAAGGGAGCAGGTGGTACCGTTTGGGATGGTTTTAAAATTGGAAGCACGCAAACAGCAACCTCTATATTTAATATGAGTTGTCCGCCATTTTTAACATAATCCATTATTCTATCCGAATATTGTTGCAAATATATTTGATCGCAATGACCAGGGATATAGATGATATCACAGTCCCAAGCTTCATCTGGAATAGGACGAATACCATAGTATTCGATTTGTCCGCTTGTACCTTCAAATGTTTTTGCTAAATACGAGGGTGTATCCACAGAATCTATCCCGGTTGTTTGTAAATAAGCCACTTTAAACGGTTGTATCTGATTTCGATCAATTCCAAGATCGTTATTAAGCCATGGATAAAACCCGTGAAGGAATTTAGTTGTTGTTGGCATAAATCGTTGACCGTTATGACTATGAGGATCAAGTGTTGTGATAAAAACTCTACCCCCGCCTTCTAAATCATTAAAATCAATGACAACGGAATCATGAGTATCTTCTATCGCAAGCAATGTAGTCCCGTTATGATTTCCCTTGTATGCACCATGCCAGTGCCAATGTAAATGCTCAGGCTTCCCATATTCAAAAAAGGAGTGGCTTTCATGATCGGGAACATATAGTTCTATTTTACGCTCTGGTTTCGTCCACCATAACCAATCCTTAGTGTTACAATCAACCCACTCTATATCTACAACGTCTAATAGCTGATCCGCTTTATCAAGTGCAAAGATGAGTAGAAATCCGCCATTTCTAACATAATCATTAAGCTGTTTTTTATGAAGCAGAATGCGGTCACTGTGACTATGACAAGAAATAATGACTGCACCAAATTCATCCAAGTTATAGTTAGACAGGTCCTCCACATATATGAATTGATCCATGTGATGAGCAAAATCCCAATAGCTGATTAGCTGTGCACTTGTTCCTGTTGTAACATAAGCTATTTTTTTCATCTTTGTCTCCTAATAGTTTCATTCTTTAACTTGCACCCCAGCAAAAGGCACAACTGCTTTGCGATATTTCATAAGACCTACACAAATATCACGAACAAGGCATTCTTTATGCTCGCCGTGATCAGGATATCGCACCATATTATCACCGTTATGCACGAATACCTTTCCGCCACTTCCATCTAACGTAGGATATTGCCATAAATAATCTGCTGAGTAATTTGCATTGTCAGCCCCTATGGATGTGAGACCTATAGCATTTTCAGGTAATCGCGTAAATCCTCTTGAATACTGCCCTATTATGCCGCTCCACCCATCAAAGTCATCTGGCATATTCTTAAAAAATTCAAATGGATCATTTTCTATTCTTACCTTGAGATTCGTATAAGGAGTTGGAGGCACCGTTTGGAATGGCTTTAAAAATGGCAGCCAGCATATAGCTACTTCTATATTTAATATAAATTGTCCACCATTCTTGATATATTCCATCATTCTATCCGAGTATCGCTGCATATAGATATTGTCACCCAGACCAGGGTAATAGATGATATCACAGTCCCAAACCTCATCCGGAATAGGACGAACGCCATAGTATTCGATTTGTCCGCCTGTGCCTTCAAAGGTCTTCGCTAAATATGAAGGCGTATTCTCAGAGTCAAACGATGTTGTTTGCAAATAAGCCACTTTAAACGGATTAATCTTATTCCTATCAATACCAAGCTCATTATGAATCCATGGGTAAAATTCTTGAAGTAGTTTCATAGCTGCTGGCATAAATCGTTGACCATTATGACTATGAGGGTCTAGTGTTGTGATAAACACTCTACCACCACCTTCTAAATCGTCAAAATCAACGATAACAGACTCATCAGTATCTTCTATCGCGAGCAATGTAGTACCGTTATGATTTCCTTTGAATGATCCATGCCAGTGCCAACGTAAATTCTCAGGCTTTACATATTCAAAAAAGGAATGATTTATATTATCCGGAACATATAGCTCTATTTTACCATCTGGCTTAGTCCACCATAACCAATCCTTGATTTTTGAATCGACCCACTCTATATCTACAACATCTAAAAGCTTATCAACATTGTTAAGTGCAAAAATTAAAAGAAAGCCACCATTTCTAACATATTCGTTAAGTTGTTTTTTGTGTGGCAGTATGCGGTCACTATGACAATGACAAGAAACAATAACTGCATCGAATTCTGCTAGATTAAAATTAGGAAGGTCATCAGCATAAATTAATTGATCCATGTAATGAGCGTAATCCCAATAGCTGATTAACTGCGCACTTGTTCCTGTTGTAACATAAGCGATTTTTTTCATTTTTACACCTTTTCATCGTTAAAATTTATGCAAATCTATTGGCAATATTGTTGAATAGGATTTCTCTGCTTGTTCATACGATAATATTTCAGAATTAATACCAAAATAATTTCGTAAATTATCGGTATTCACTACTTTTTCAGTTTCATCGAAAATATACCCATCTTTACCTAAAAGCAAAGTCGAGTTTGCTATACGAAAGGCATGATGTGGGAAATGTGTATTTATAATAATAGAATATTCCCCTTGCTGATTTAACTCTTCGACAATATTCAATATTTTTAGTTGGTTTCTCAAGTCAAGATGGGATTCTGGTTCGTCCATTATGAGTATTTTAGGATTCTTGATAAGGGCTCTTGCAATTAAAACCATTTGTAGCTCACCGCCACTCATCTTATTACAATTTTGTTCACTTAGATGCTCAATACCTAGCCTTCTTAATTGTTCATAGGCTCTCTCGTAATCCTCTTTTTTAGGAAGCCTGCCCATTCTCACATGAGGAGATAAACCCATAACAGTCATTTCAAGCCCAGTAAATCCAAACGCCGATTTTTTAGATTGTGGCACATAGGCTACTAGTTTCCAATACTCACTTGCAGACATTTGTTTAACAGATTTATCATTTATTAAAATATTTCCTGATTTGTATTCTAAAAATCCTAATAAGCATTTTACAAAGGTTGTCTTACCAATCCCATTTGCTCCTAAGATGGCTAATGTTTCACCCTTTTTTACGTTAAAGGATAAATCTTTAAATATCTGTCTTTCTGAGTTGGGATATTGAAAGTTAAGATTTTCAACTCTAATCATCCCACACACCTCCTGTTCTTCTAAGAAGATAAATAAAGAATGGTACACCGAGAAGCGAGCTTATAATAGATAATGGAATTTCTGCTGCTGTTAGGGATCTTGCGAGTGTATCTGTAATTAGCATAAATATAGCGCCCATAATCATAGCTGCTGGCACTAAATGTTTATTGTCTGTTCCGACGATCATCCGTGTAAAATGCGGTACAATTAGCCCAACAAAACTAATAATGCCAGCAATAGATACAATTGACGCCACAATGACTGTTGTGAAGAATATGATAATAACACGCATTTTTTTTACATTTACGCCCAACGAAATCGCTTCATCTTCATCTAGTGAAAGAAGATTTAGATGCCATCTGTATTTATAGAGGACAAATAAAGAAATCAAAATACTAGGCATTGTTCTAATAATGGTTTCCTTCGAAGGTCCAGCAAGTGAGCCCATAAGCCAAAAGGTGATAGCAGGAAGTTCATTTTTGGAATCGGCCATAAACTTTAGTATGGAGACGCCAGAGTCGAATAATGCGCTAGTAATAATTCCTGAAAGAACGAGCATAAGCACAGTGAGACGCCCACGTCTTTTTGCGATGCTATATGTGAGGTACATCCCTGCAAACGCAAAGAGTATGGCCAAAAACTGCGTGCCAAGCGTTGTTCCAATTGTTATTATGCCAATAGCTGCACCGAAGCTTGCTCCCGATGATACGCCCAAAATATGCTCACTTACGAGCGGATTACCAAATGTAGCCTGCAAAGCAGCCCCAGCAACAGCAATACCAGCCCCTACAACCACCGCTAACAGTACGCGGGGTATTCTAATTTCGTGTACGACTACTGAAAGCTTCGGGTCTGAAATTGAATCTGGGTTAAAGATTGAATGGAAAACATCTAGCGGGGCGATTGTGTATCTTCCGATACAAATCGCTGCCACCATTAAAATAATTAAGGAAAGAGAGGATAATACGTAAAAGGTCCTAAGCTTCCTCTGTCTTGCTGTTGCCATCAAAACATCTCCTTATTGCATAAACATGTCGAAGTATTTGCTATTTTTGTTCGCTTCAACATTTAGAATTTGATCAATTTCTTCCTCAGTTACATCGATATTGTACAACAATTTATAATCTTCACGAACCTGTTCGCGCATACTAAAATCCTTGAACTTCTCTGGAGTCGCTAAGAAAGCATAGAAATACCAAGTAATTCCTGGATTATCTAGTTGAGATGCTGTAGGGGCTTTGTACACTCTTTTTTCTTTAACAGCTGTCAGGTTTTTAAGAACAGGATGGTTATAGAAATATTCGGGAGTGATATCTTTTAGGAAATCGCCAATAACGATCATATCAGGATCCCATTCTAGTAAGGTTTCTACATTGATTTCAGCATCTGGTGTATCAAATTTTCCAACTGTATAGGTAAGGTTATCTACCTTATGTACTGCAGTGTGAGGGAGTTCTGTTCCCCATGTTGTAATTTTATTTTCAGCTACATTGCCTATAAATACATGATTTTGTTGCTCATCTTCTGTTAGGCTTTCAGTTACTTTAAGAACGGCTTGTTTAGATTTCTCATGGTGTGCAAATACCTCATCTACTCGATCTTGCTTTCCTAGAGCTTCACCGTATAACGTATATCTTTCAATATCGTCAGCATACGTACCCCAGTTTACAGCTACAACATCAATGCCAGCATCTTCTAGAGGTTTAATTCCTTCTTCTCCAAAATTCCATTGATAAACAACATCAGGGGCCAAATTTAAAATACTTTCAACATTTGGCTTTGACCAATCACCATGCATGATGTCAGAATTCACATCTAGAATTTTCGGATATTTTTTTGCAACGACATCGCCTTTAATATTATTCTCTTGATCATTTTTTACCATGCCTAAGTATGGTTTAGCGGATTGTGTAATAGAAAGCATTTCAGATCCCTCGGCTGGAAATAGCACGAAGTTTTCAGCATATCCATTCTCAAGAACAACTTCTTTATCTCTACCATCAACGATAGTTACAGGTTCACTAACAACTTTTGCACTTTCCTTTTCCTTTTGGCTGTTATCAGAGGCTTGGCAGCCAACTAAACCTAATGCCATAATACCTACTGTACTACCCATTAAAAATTTTGATTTAATCATGTTTGTCACTACTCCTAATAGTTTTTTTGTTCTGCAAAAATAATCCCCATACGATCGCAACCCCATGGCCAATCCGATAAATCCGATCATAAAAGGGGCACATAATCTTATTCCGCATTCTTCGGTTACTTCATTCTCTTCCCTTATAAACAAAAAAATCTTATCATCATTGAGAATGATAGTCAATCTCACACATTTTACCAATGAATACCTAGAAGCATCTTTAACTCTATTTTCGAAGCTTAAAATAGGCAAATATTTCCAGATATAGCTGCTAACCAGCATTCCATTGCATTGATGCCATTGACCACGAACCGTTACGCCAAGTCGTTAGACCAATGTCCATCCACGTCCGCGAGTGTCACCGGGTGCCAAATTAGCGAGTACGCGCTGTTCGTCATGCTATTGACGACAGTGTAATACTTTCCATCACGCTCCAAGCTGTTTGGATAATTAATCGAACAATACTTCCGTAGCAGGAAGTTTGTAGTTGCCGTTAGGGAGTCTAGATTGCCCGCTTAATTTTCACCACTTTTACCGTATCCCCGGTTAGCACTGTATCCACTTTATCTACACTCGAAATTACGGAAACGACCAGTTCGCTCCTACTGTCAGCGCTACGTTCTTCACGACGCCGCTTGTTGCGCCCGTTCCGTTCACTTGCAACGAGGCTGGGACAAAAGAGAAAAAGTGTTAGATTGACTGATGTCGATCTAACACTTTTTTGCTGTAAGAGTTGAAGTCCGCTACGACGGACGCTTTCCGAGGCGTGGCCTTTGCTCCTCTTTCTTAAAATTTAAGGTTTTGTCCCAGCCTCTTCTAAAAAACCGCACTTACTTATGATACGGTTCACCGTGATGGATCTAAATGAGGTTTTCATTTTGAAGTCTGGACTAAAGATTTCACTTTAACTTAGTCGTCTTTTTTCTGGTCCATTTTATTAGTTTTCCTTTTTGTGAGCTAGCGCGGTTAAGGACACAGTTATAATCCTCCTGAAATGCTTGCCTGATCGCATAGTTAAGTGAATTAGTCACACCTAAGACAAATGTATTTTGGTACCGATTTACCACCATTACAAACAACAGCTTCCTATTATAAAATTTTACTAAAATAAATAGAAGATGTGCTTAAAACGGAATAAACTGGATTTCTTCTTTAAAAGCGGCTCTAGAAATATTATTGCAATATAAATGCCATAGTCGTAAACGAATTAACACCTACTTGTTCTTTTTCTCAGAAAAATCTATGTTACGATTATTTTAAATTAGCAACCAAGAATATGGAGGATAAATGAATGCTTAAAAAAATTATATCAATTGTTCCCGTTGCAATGCTCTCGGTAACTTTAAGTGCTAATGTTCAAGCTGCAACGATTACTGTACAAAAAGGAGATACCCTTTGGGATCTATCTCGCGCAAATAATACATCTGTAGAAAATATCCAAACGTTGAATCATCTTACTACCGACCTTATTCACCCTGGGGATGTCCTAACCATTGCACAGCAAAAACAATATACCGTTAAGCAAGGTGATACATTATGGGACATAGCCCTAGATCATCAAGTAACAGTTTCGCAAATTAAAGAATGGAACCAATTACATACTGATCTCATTCATCCAGGTTTAAATCTATTCATCTGGGATGGTTTGAAAACTAGTAATACGGTTGTAACTGAAAAACCAATGATGCCTGCAGCACATAAATCAAAGGAAACTACAACTTCAGCAACTACTCCATCAACAAGTAATTCAGCTTCAATGGATAGTACACCTAAAGCAACTACTCCATCAACAAGTAATTCAGCTTCGATGGATAGTACACCTAAAGCAACTACTCCATCAACAAGTAATTCAGCTTCGATGGATAGTACACCTGAAGCAACTGCTCCATCAACAAGTAATTCAGCTTCGATGGATAGTACACCTGAAGTAACTGCTCCATCAACAAGTAATTCAGCTTCGATGGATAGTACACCTGAAGCAACTGCTCCATCAACAAGTAATTCAGCTTCGATGGATAGTACACCTGAAGCAACTGCTCCATCAACAAGTAATCAGCTTCAAAGGAAATTATAGTGAAAGCTTCAGCCTATACGGCTTCATGTGAGGGATGTTCTGGTATTACCTCTACTGGAATAAACCTGAAAGCAAACCCAAATGCAAAGGTCATCTCAGTTGACCCAACTGTTATTCCACTTGGCAGTAAAGTTTATGTAGAAGGCTATGGTGAAGCGATCGCAGGGGATACTGGCGGAGCAATTAAAGGGAATCGAATCGATGTCTTTATTCCTTCTCAACAGGATGCAATCAATTTTGGGGTAAAACAATTAAAGGTAACAATATTAAACTAACATATCTATGACCAGCCTATCCTTAGGATTTCTATATATGTACAAAAAGGTAATTTGAATCCTTATAATAAGCAAAAAAGAACCACATTTGGTTCTTTTTTGCTTATTTTTTTATGCCTTCCAATAGGTTTGTAATCTTCTCTCTTTTTTCAAAATGTCTATTGATTCTCAGATTTTTTCTTTTTTGTCTCATAATGAAAAAACATTTAAAATGCTGTCAAATCAACGTTCTAAATGGTTATTCGCATAAACAGTCCCTTCTTATGGTACCTTTCTCCGTAACACAAGTTAATGCCCTGCCACTCCGCTCGCTTATAATTATGGATGATAAAAGCTTCATTCATTTATACGGAAAATAATTATTAACAAACTCCCCTCTACCAAATCATGGACAGAGGGGGGGTAGTTTAGAATGTGCACCATTAAAATCGAAATTTCACTCGAACAGAGGCAGTAATAGGAATTCTCCCCTGCTCAATAGGCGTCATAAATTCCTGATTACTCAATTGAACCGACTTATACGGAACTGGTGTGACATTATGGCTCTCTTCAATAATTTCGACTGGTATAGGTTGTAAGGGTACATACATCGTTTCAGCCATGGATTTGGCTTTCGCTATTGCATTAACAAGTGCTAAATTAAGGGCCTTTTGATAGTAGGCATCCGAATTTTCTATTTTAAACTGAATAGCTGAAACATGATTTGCCCCATTTTGTATAGCTGTATCAATAACCATACCAGCTTGACTAATATCCGTTATTTTAACAGTAATCGCATTTTGTACCTCAAAGCCCCTAAATATCTGTCTTCCCTCAATATAATCGTAGTTTGGGGAAATCGTATAAACAGTTGTTTGGATTGCCTCTCTTGGAATATTTAACGCCACAATTGACTCAATAACGCGATTCATGATGATGGCATTTTCTTGCTGAGCTAGACTGACATCTTTTCCTTCTGTGCGCACTTCAATCTGAATTTGGACATAATCGGGCTGTGCATCAATTTCTCCATTCCCTGTCACGGTTATTTCACGTGAAACGGAGAATGGGTGAAACCAAATTTGTGGATGATACAACGGATTCCGCCTTTCGTGTAATTGTTATTCAATATACTATGCGCTTTGTCTATGTAATCGTTCGTATCAGTTATTCCTTTTTTACTGGGCTTGTTAATTAACCAAATCTCCACACCTTACATTTTTAAATGCCCCGAAATTTAGAATGGGCAAATAATTCATGTGCCTTAAAGGATGGTAAAGAAGATTATTTTCTAAAATATAATAAGTACATTAATCATAGTAATCAGACATAACGTTGCGTTCAAATTTTTATATTCAAAATGCTTAGCACTTTATTTATTGCTCAAATTTATCTCATGTATTGATGATGAAGTATACTTTGCTTTCATTGATTATCACCATTTATTAAATTTGGATAAATAAAAACCACCAAAATACTGTCTCAACAGCACTCTGGTGGTTTCATAAATCGCACTTACTTATGATACGGTTCTCCGTAACTAGTATAGATGCATTTTTTACATCGTACTTAATTACAAATCCAATGATGCGTCTGCTTCGTTTGCTACAAGCTCTACAAAGTCCTCATAATATTCCATTTTATGTACTTTTTAGATATTTCATTATTTGAAGCTTATAGTTTTTCAATCTATCTAAATGTTATTTTCACAGTATAACCAAGGTTGCTAAAAAAACCTTTAAGAACTTTCTCCGCACTTTTTTCCGCTGATTCTAATAAGCCTATTTCAATGGCCTCATCTTTAACCTTCTCCTGTGCTTCTGCCGCTAGATCAAATCCTTCTTTCCATTGCACTTCCCCACGGAATAGCCCTTCGTCTGAGAAAGTTTTGACACTATCCATCTGAATTGTTGGGTCCTGTATAAGCGTTGCTCGTGGTAGGACGATTCCTAGCTCCTTTTCCTTATCATTGATTTTTATATCATCTGAAGTTATCCCTTTAAGATCAACTCCTGCAATAACTGTAGCAGGAACAATTAATAATATCTCTCTCTTTGTACCCGGCAAATTAACCGAAATATCATTTCCGAACAATTTATTATCCTCTTCCTCAATGATTACTTTTATATGGGCTTCAGCTGTTGCAAGCGTTGCTAAATCTTGGACCTGTTCTACAAATGTTGTACTTTCCTTTTTAAGGGTACTACCGGAGAGAAACCAAACAACTCCAGATATGATGGCTATGAGAAGCAATGTAAATAAAAATATCTTTACTCCCCATAATTTAAAAATGAGCTTAAATAATGCTCCAGAGATATTGGCGGTTCCTCTACTCCGTCCTACAACAGCAGTAGCAGCACTTTCTTCTTCGCCTTTCTTTAGTTCCTTCAAAACACTCCTGAATTGTGTTAATTCTTCATCTTTTTTACTCATAGTATTCCTCCTACATTTTTCCTTCTTACAATATCCTTTTAAGAGCTTAATTCTATTTTCTTGTCTCTGCGATTAGTATAAATAAACGTGGATTGCCATTTTCAAGAGGTTTGATATTTTTATATTTTTTGATACTTGTGAGCATCTAAATCTTTATAAAGTATTGTACTTTAGATACAAACACAATACCCACCTGAATTATCCCAAATAATATCACCATATTAAAAAAAGATGACATATTATGAAGGATTAAAAAAGCACAGTATGGATAATCAACCACCTGGAAAATACAAAGAAGTCGGACCAATAAGCAGTGGAAAACCTCTCTCTAGATATATTCATTCTACAACTACCCTCACCCTGATTAATAGTGAGATTAGCAAATGATTGAACAGGCATTTGACCAAATATATCTAAATGGGGTTAATATTTTGCCAATTGGTATTATCAAAACTAAAGTTAAACACTTGATAATTCAAATGAAAGCTAGTAAACTATTCAACGTGCTCGCTTATTACACACGAATATTACTGTATAACCTCAAGAATACGGCTTGAGGGTCTCTACCAGGAACCTTAAAATCCTGATTACAGAAAATGAACTATTCATTTTTTGTAATCAGGATTTTTTTATTTTCTAATTTTTTCATCAGAGAGGATGTATAGCAGAATATGAATTTCAAAGTTTTTATACTAGCATTATCAACAGTTGCCGTTGGTTTGGTAGAATTGATCGTTGGCGGTATACTTCCAATTATCGCAACAGATATGAATATCTCATTAAGCTCTGCTGGACAGCTGATTACAGTCTTCGCACTTATTTTTGCGATTTCCGGTCCAGTGTTATTAGTTTTAACGAGCAAAATTGAACGAAAAAAGTTATACCTTATTTCCTTGTTTATTTTTTTCATCAGTAATATCATAACTTATTTTAGTCCAAATTTTACCTTTATGATGATTGCCCGGGTTTTAAGTGCTATGAGTACAGCACTTATCGTAGTGCTATCCTTAACAATAGCAGCAAAAGTTGTTTCACCAGACCATCGAGCAAAGTCTCTAGGACTAATTTACATGGGAATTAGTTCATCGCTTGTCATGGGTGTGCCACTAGGTATTCTCATTTCCGATATTTTTGGTTGGCGGGTAATTTTTCTTGGAATTGCAATTCTATCAGTAGGCTCCTTTATCCTGATTTCCATCTTTTTGGAGCGAATTCCTGGTGAAGTGACAATTCCACTTTCACAACAATTAAAGGCCGTTGCCAGCTTAAAAATCGGGAGTGCACATCTTGCTACCATGTTTATGCTGGCAGGACATTATACGATCTATGCGTATTTCACTCCATTTTTGGAAACGGAACTTCATCTGAATTCTTATTGGATTAGCCTTTGTTATCTTTTATTTGGTATTGGAGCGGTAAGCGGGGGAGCATTTGGGGGAACACTTTCAGATAGGATTGGCGCACCTAAAAGTATCCTTATTGTCATAATCTCATTTGCTATTGTGCTGTTCTTACTGCCATTCACTACCTTCTCACTCATTGTATTTATACCGGTAATGATGATTTGGGGAGCATTAAGCTGGAGTCTATCTCCACCACAACAAAGCTATCTAATTCAAACAGATTCTGCTACATCGGATATTCAGCAAAGCTTTAACAATTCAGCATTACAAATCGGTATTTCCATGGGATCTGGATTTGGGGGTATTGTTTTAAATCAAACAAATACTATCTCACATGCAGCTTGGTATGGGGGTTGCCTTGTTCTCATTGCCTTAGCATGTGCAGTCTTTTCTTTAACAAGAAAAACGAATGTAAGAGGAGAATATAAAACGACAGCTTCGGATGTTCAACAATCAAATATATGATTTTAAATAGCATCATTCAGATTATTATCGAATGATGCTATTTTTATTTTAGAATCCTTATGGGGCGTGAAAAACCGCACTTACTTATGATATGGTTCTCCGTAATAGGCTTAAGTGCGATTTTTATACAACTATAAATCGAATGTATACACAGAATACATACTTAATTATTATATTACAGGTTTCTATGCTATAATAATCAAGTAATGTTCAACAATTATTGACACTGAACAATGGTAATTTCAGATTGAGGAAATTACCATTGTTGGGTGCCAAACCCATTAGAGTTCTTCAGGAACAAAGAATTCTACCGCAACATCTCCTTGTGAGATGTTGCCTTTTTTGTTTCCATGAAATTTTTATTGGGCTATCAATTAAAATCATGATCAAAAGCACTTTGCTATAAACGTAAATAATAGCATTTTCAATGTTGCCTACTGCGAAAATTTATATTTCCTTACTCATTAAATTAAAACCACCTAAGACGTTTCAAATTCAACGTCCTAAATGATCTTTTTTAAAACCGCACTTACTTATGATACGGTTCTCCGTAACTATTGTAAGTGCGGTTTTTTGTTGAAATAAAATTAGGCTCTTCATTGATGAATTTGATATAAAATTTCTCATCTATATAAACCGACTGTTCAACTACTTTGTTTAAATTAAGTTCTAACCTACCTTCTATAGAATCTATTTCTTCACCAATCCAGCAATAATAAAATTCACAAAAGTCTTCCTTTGGAATAATCTTTTTCAGTTCCTCACAAAAAGCATTAAATGTAGCTTTAGCTTTTATAAAATTATGCGGCGAATATTGTTCATTATATTTTGTCATTGCCCAAATGCTTTCGTAACCATAATTGAAGTCAATTTCATACGCAAATGGTGTTGAAAAAACATTTCTTTGAATTGTTAAACCTTCTTCTCTACAACTGTCTAATACAAATAAAGATTTCTCAATGTTATCTTCATCATTAATCGGCATCTCAATATTTGTACCTAAACATAAAATCATACTCATTTATTTCCCTCCAAAAAAGCAGCACCAATATAAAAATTGATGCTGCCTTAAAAAAACTCACTTACTTATGATACGGTTCTCCCTTAATTATCCTAAAACTTCGATAGATTTGCTCAACCAAAACAAGCTTCATTAGCTGGTGTGGCAATGTCATTTTTCCAAAGCATAGCTTTTCATCCGCGCGCTTTAGTACATCATCATGTAAGCCTAGGGATCCACCAATTACAAAGGCGACTTTACTTTTTCCGTAAGTCATTAGGGCGTCGAGGTCTGCTGCCATTTGCTCGCTTGTTTTCATTTTACCGTCTAGTGCCAGGGCAATTACGTAAGTGCCGTCACTTATTTTAGCTAAGATGCGCTCGCTTTCTTTCTTTTTCACGAGTTCCATTTCGGCATCACTTAATTGCTCAGGTGCTTTTTCATCCGCCACTTCGACAAGTTCCACCTTTGCATAGCTACCTAAGCGTTTAACATATTCATCAATGCCCATTTTTAAATACTTTTCTTTCAGTTTTCCAACCGAGACAATCGTAATATTCACAACTTATCCACCTTTACATTCCATTTACAAACAAGTTATCCACAAAAGTTATCCACATATTCACAGGGGTTCCCCATATATTGTGTAAAGTTATTTACTTGATACAATATATGTTGCCTGCTCTTCGCAATAAGAACAAACTGTTGATAACTTTTCCCCTTCCTTCAATAAATCCATCATTGGGAACTCGCCAGTTTCTGCCACGTGCATATCTAAAGCGTGATCTATATGGGTTTCGCAACTATATTTTTTCAATTTTATGCCTTCTTTCTATTCTGAAATTTCCACAAACTTATACACATTTCACATAATGTTATCCACAATCTATTGTAACAAAGAAAAAACGAGTAGCAAAGGAAAGCTATTTCCCTTTGTACCCGCTACTCACAAATATTATCCTTTTTAGTTATCCACAACTTATAATTGTGCACTATCTGTTAATAATAATTTTGCCTCTACTATTTTGCCTTGACGATATACTTTAACATTTAATGTATCGCCAATTTCTTTTTGATTATACAAATGTTTTCGAAGTGCAATGGATCCATCAATTTTCTCGCCATCCATATCTATAATGACATCATATTGTTTTAAGCCCGCTTTTTCTGCTGCTGAGCCTGGAGCAACTTGAGTAATGACAACACCATTTGTTACTTCAGCTGGCAATTGTAAAGTTTGTTGCTGATAATAAGCCGGCACTTCCGTTAAATCGACTAATGAAATGCCGATTGTTGGGCGTTTTACTTCACCTGTTTTTTCAAGCTCCTCAATTACTGGAATCGCTGAATTAATTGGAATTGCAAAGCCTAAACCTTCTACCGAAGATGCGGCGATTTTCATGGAGTTAATTCCAACTAATTGACCGGCAATATTAATTAATGCACCGCCTGAGTTTCCTGAATTGATTGCTGCGTCTGTTTGTAAAACATCCGTTGACCAATCTTCTACACCGTCTTCATTTAAATCAACTGGCACAGAACGATCTTTACCCGATACAACACCTGTTGTCACGGAGCCATAGAAATCTAAACCAAGTGGATTTCCGATGGCGATAACTGTTTCACCTTGTTTTAGTAAATCAGAATCACCAAATGACGCCACTGTTTTAATGCCCTCGCTTGGAATTGAAATGATTGCTAAGTCCGTCCACATGTCGCTGCCAACATTTTGTGCCTCTACTTTTGAACCGTCCTCTAATGTCACTTCTAACTGTTTCGCACCTTGTACGACGTGATGATTCGTGACGATATACGCTCTGTCACCTGCCACTTTATAAATAACACCTGATCCACTACCAACTTCTTGTGTTGTAGTCGCGCTTCTATTCCAAAAGTCTGGCATAACCTCTTGAATATTCGTAATACCTACAACAGCACTCGAAGCCTTTTCAACCGCTGTTACGACATCTGACTTTACTTCTGTTGCTGTTTGTTCAATTGTCGTTTGATTTTTTTCAGATGAATTTGTTAAAGCTTGATTCGTACCAGGTAATTGACTTGCAAGTGAAGGGAGTAGTAGCCATAATAACAAGGCTCCCACGACAATACCGCTCAATCCTGAAACAAAGTAGCCGACTTTACTGCCACTTTTATTATTTTTCCTTTGTATACGTTGCTGTCTTTCGATTTCTTCCCGTTTTAAACGCTCTTCTAATTCCACTGCTCTATCGTTTATTTCTAATTTTTGTTCGTCCTCTGGAAAATTACTCATCTCAATCATCCTTCCATTGTTTTGCCTACTGTTAGAATACACATAAAACATTAAAATTAGATGAAAATTACTTAAATCCTACTTAAAAAAGAACTAAAATTTTCTTTTTCCACAGTATTTTTTTTGGGAAAGTAATAGCTTGCCCAAAAAAAAAGAACTTTGCACAAATTTTCGCAAAGTTCTTTTCTTGATTATTAATTATGCCGAGGTATAGTTGCGTCCAGATTTTTCTCGAGCTTGCTCGAAAAACTCCTCTAAAAATCTATGACATCCGCCGGGGGCTTTAACTTGATTCAGCCGTCGTTTGAACCCACACTGAAATAAGGGCATATTTGGCATTAATCCTCCACTTATAGACGTGGAGGATTAATGCTGAAGCAAGTTAAACTGGTATAAGCATTGTTGGTTCTTCCGCATCCGTATCGTGCAGATTTACATATTCCCCTGTAATCACGCCACATGACTGCAATGTTTGGGTAACACTCATACGTGCTAAATCTTTCATATTGTTATCTTTGCTTAAATGGGCTAAATAAATTTGTGTTGGCTTTTCCGCTACAACTTCACTCATTGCCACAGCTGCATCTTCATTCGAAACATGTCCCACATCAGATAAAATACGGCGCTTAATGCTCCACGGGTATTTCCCCATTTGTAGCATACTGACATCATGATTGCTTTCAAATACATAGGAATCCGCAGCCGCAATATGGCCTTTCATGCGGTCGCTGACATAGCCTGTATCCGTAATGACAACGAGTTTCCGCCCATCTTGATTAAATGTATAAAACATAGGATCGGCCGCATCATGTGAAACCGCAAATGATTGAATATCAAGACCACCAAAAGTTTTCACCGTTTCCATATCAAAATGAAAGCGCAATTCAGTTGGAATATTTCCTATTAGTCCATCCATTGCATTCCATGTTAGTGCATTGGCGAAAATGGGAATCTTATGTTTTCGAGCGACGACACCTAGTCCTTTAATATGATCACTATGCTCATGCGTTACTAAAATGCCAGTTAAATTTTTCATATCGCGATCAACTTTAGAGAACAATTGCTCCATTTTCTTCCCACTTAAACCTACGTCTACTAAAAAAGAGTGTTCATCATTTTCCACATAGATGGCATTACCTGAACTACCACTTGCTAAAACACTAAATCGCATTCTTAAAACTCCTTACTCTTCTGCTTCCTCAACTGCATCAATCTCTGTTAAATCATTTTGAATATCCACGATTTTCCCGTCCACCGCATTTACGAAATGAATTTCTTCCGTTTTATCGGATGTTAACACGCGCACTTCCCATGTCGGGGCGAATACTTGTGTTTGTGTAATTTGAACAAGCGTTGAATAGCCAAGATTCATACTAGTCACTTGAGAATCTGGTTTTAATAAATTTTTCCCCCATAATATTTGAAGCACTTGGATTGGTGGTAAAATTGATTTTTTATTTTCTAATTTTTCATGGTTTTCAAGGATCGTTTGCTCATATGCGAAAACACGCCCCTCTTCATCCCAATAAATTTGGACATAACCTCGTACATTATAGTAAAGTGTGCGATTATTAATCTTTTGGAAAAACGTCGCTTGTCGCTTTTCCTCATCCACTTTCCATAAAATATATGAAGTACCCTCATGGACATAGCTATGCAAAAATTCTGTATAGCTATCCTTCGTAGTTGTTTCCTTTAGCTTAACGGGTTTCTCCATTGTCACAACGAGTTTATTATCATCGATAATTTCTGTACGTTGATTTGCAAAATAAGGAACTTCAGATGGTTTGAAGTTTTTGATTGCCCCTGAATAATACGATGTGACTTCTATATTAGTCGGGAGGTTACTATACGTAATATTATCCTCTTTTAAACGCGACTCAATTTCCGTCGTTTTCCCCAATACTTCCAGCTGCTGCTCTCCATTATAACTATCTAGGTATTGGAAATACAGAAAGATATTGAGTATTAAAAACACGCCAATAAAAATAGTTTTTGACCTATTCCAATCCATCGTTTGCCCCCCCTAATTGCTCGGGTGAAATACGTGTCCACACATTATTTGAAATAATAAACCAGCTTGGTTCAAGTAAAAATAGGCCTTGCTTTGTATCCTGCATTAAATGATACCCAATAATAATTTCATCTATTTCATCAAACGGTTGGACTTCCTTGTTTTTAAGGTATTCAATAACTTCTTCTCCAGATGCGAGCTGCTTCATTGTTCGAAAGGTTTTAATATCATTGCTTGGATCAATTGAATAATAAGGTCTACGATAGCGGAAAATTCGATTCTCGCCCCATGTTGTAATAATTCTAGATGTCGTCGTAGAACTATAAATCGGGTAGTCTTGTACAAATAACTGATATTCAATCACATGCTTGCCTACATTCATTGAAGAAAAACGGAAATCGGCTGTAAATCCTCCATGATCATTAATAAAATCAAAGCTATCAAACAACAGCCGAGCAGATGGAATTGGTGCAATACTTTCGGCCGGTGGGTATACATAATTCAAAATATGATTTTGTGTATCAACGGTCATTAAAGATGTTCCATCTGTATATTTTTCTGCCTGTGTACTTTCGATATTGCGCTGAACAATGCCTGGGTCCCCAAAGAGTATATTTTTAAATATATCCGGTGAGGTTTTGTCCATAAAGTACGTATATTGGATAGATTCCATCGCTTCCTGTACGACATACAATGATAGCGATGAATCACGTTCCACCTCAAAATAAGCTTGGTACTCTTTTATTGGGTCAACAATCTCCTCCATAAATTGGATCGAATTAGGTAATTCTATAGTTGAGCGAAATAAAATTCGTTTTTCGGTATTTAAAAATAACAGCTGTAATTGATTGTTAGATGAAACATCGGTCCAATCCAATATTAACCGGGTAAAACTCGCATCAGGTAGTTCCTTTTCATTAAAAGATAAAATACCACTAAATACTTGCAATGGCACTTCATCATTAAAGAATAGTGTTAAACGATTATTCCAACGCAACATTTCATTCATTTTCGCATCAGATAAATTGCTATTAATCAAATCAATTTCATGTGCATCCCAAGTTGATAATTTATTATAAACATCCTGAATGACATCATTTGAAACAGTGCCATAAAATTGATCGTCCTGTCGAAACAGTATGCGGTATGGTTTCAATACATCCTGTAATTGCTTAGTATTACCAATCATAGTCTCATCCACTTGCGCTTCTTCAATGAACGCATACTCCGGCTTATAATTCCAAATCATTAATGTCAAAACAATACTGAGTAAGACAAGAAAAGTTAATAGGTAGGATTTAATTTGTTCGATATATTTCATTCCCAATCCCCCGCTCCGTCAAGTTCAAAAGGTAATGTGAAGAAAATAGTTGTCCCTACCTCTTCCTCACTTTCCGCCCAAATCTTCCCGCCATGTGCTTCAATCATTTCCCTTGCAATAGCAAGACCTAAGCCAGTGCCGCCCATCGAACGGGCACGGGCACGATCGACTCGGTAAAATCGGTCAAATATTCGCCCGACATTTTCTTTTGGAATGCCCATCCCATCATCGGAGATCATGACGCGCAACATATTTTCATGAACAGTAAAACCAAATCGAATATTTCCACCATCAGGAGAATACTTCAATGAATTCGAAATGATATTGTCCATTACTTGTGTTAATTTATCCCTATCAATATCCACAAAATAGCTTGTTTCTGGTAAGAGACGGAGAAATTCTACATTTTTTGATTTAGACATTTCAAATCGATCAATAATATGTGTAAAAAATTTATTAAACTCAACAAATTCGAAACTTAATTCATATTCTTGGCTATCCATTTTCGATAATTGTAACAAGTCATTCACTAAACGAATCATTCGTTCAGTTTCTGTTTGTGTCACATTTAAAAAGGTTGGTGCTATCATTTCATCTCGCCAAGCACCATCTGCAAGTGCCTCTAAATAACTGCGCATTGTCGTTAATGGTGTTCGTAACTCATGAGAAACGTTTGCCACGAATTCTCTGCGTTCCATGTCAATCTTTTCCTGTTCTGTAATATCATGAAGAACGGTAATGAGACCATTTACAAAGCCCGTTTCTTTTTGAATGACTGAAAAATTAGCACGCAAGATATACGGTGCATCACTTGTACTGAAATCTAAACTCACCGATTCCTTCATATGAATTAAATCTTCAAAACTATATTCCTGATCTAAACCTAAAACGGATGCAATGGGACGATTCAACGTGGACTCACGCGTATCATGCAATAAGCTAAGGGCTGGTTCATTTATTAAAATAATCTTTCCTTTGCGATCGGTCGCAATAACACCATCCGTCATATTACTAAGCACACTTGCAAGTTTCCGACGTTCTGCTTCGGTTGTAGATTGTGACTCTTGTAAACGGTTTGTTAAATGGTTAAAGGCAATAGCTAATTGACCAATCTCATCTGTACCATAAACACGTACTTTCCGAGAGAAGTTTCCTTTTGACATCGCCTGAGCTTGTTTACGCATATCGGAAATTGGCCGTGTAATTGTACGCGCTACTAAAATACCTAATATAATCGTAATCACAAGCGACACTGCAATACCAGCAGCAAAAATACGATTAATTTCATTCATTTGATCAAACACTTTTTCAATATCGGATTCAATGTAAATGACACCTAATACTTCACCATTTGGTCCAACTGTATCGGTAATAGGCGCTGCTAAAACCCAGACGCGCTGCATTGTTTGTTTATCAAGGGAAATATTTTCTTGTAATGTTTCAGCTGACATCGCTTTTCGGACAATATCATCATTTGCACGCTGTCCGACCATGGACTGATTATCCTCGGAAGTTGCTAAAATACGATTTCGACTATCAATTACGCGAATTTCATTAATATCATCGGTTGAAAATTCACGCAAAATTGCACCTATGCCCGATTCAGACGTAGGTGTAGATGCTGTTTCAATACGTTCTTTTAGCATCTCTTCGCGTATACTATATTGAACGAGTTCCATTCTTCGCAAAATAGAATCTTGGAAATTATTTTTTAAACTATCCTCAAGCTCTTTGGAGAAATAAATCCCAATAATTTGTAGAGCAATGACAATTAACAATACATAGATCAGCACAAGCTTAACATGTATAGACTTTAAAAAACTCACTTTTTGCATATAGTCTACTCCTGTTCAGGATTTCGTAAGTAATAGCCAACTCCTCGTCTTGTTACAATCCATAATGGATGACTTGGGTTATCTTCAATCTTTTCACGCAAACGACGAATCGTTACGTCTACCGTACGAACATCGCCAAAATAATCATAGCCCCATACCGTTTGCAGTAAATGCTCACGCGTCATGACCTGACCGATATGTTTTGCTAAATAATGTAACAACTCAAACTCCCGATGTGTTAGCTCGATGGCATCTTCCCGCTTTAATACTAAATAAGCATCTGGCTGAATAGTTAAAGAACCAACAACAATATCATTCGTTTCTACTTGGGCTTCCTCAACTTGTACAGGAACATTTAAACGACGCATATTAGCCTTTACACGTGCAATTAATTCACGTGTACTAAATGGTTTTGTGACATAATCGTCCGCGCCCATTTCTAAGCCGAGTACTTTATCAATCTCTGAACCTTTTGCTGTTAACATAATAATCGGAAAATCATATTTTTTGCGTATTTCACGGCATACTTCCATCCCATCACGTTTAGGAAGCATAATATCAAGTAGCATTAAATCAGGTTGTTCTTCTTCTACTTTTTGTAATGCCTCGTCCCCATCATATGCGCAAATGACACGATAGCCTTCTTTAATTAAGTTAAATTGCAAAATATCTGCAATTGGTTTTTCATCATCTACAACTAAAATCGTTTTATTCATACAGCTTGCCCCATTCCCTACTAATTTATAATTCTATATAATCAACGGTTTATTTTTATATCACTTACTTTACTCTAACATGCTTTTCACTTCGGTGCATTATTGAGATGTTTTCAATAGGTATTTTCCGGGAAATAAAAGATGAACTATTATCGAAATATAACTTACAACATCGTACAATCATTGTGCGAGGCAATAGTGATTTCCTATATCAACTTTCTTTTTCTGATCCACTAAAAAAGAACAGCCCCATAATGGGCTGTCCCTCAAAAGGTTAATTTAAATACGCTAATGGATCTACTTCCGAACCATTTTTGTGAACTTCAAAATGTAAATGTGTCCCTGTTGAACGACCTGTTGATCCCATCACACCAAGTGAAGAACCTTTTTCAACAACTTGTCCAACCGATACGCCAATTTTTGATAAATGAGCATATAATGTTTCGTATCCATTATTATGGTTAATTACTACATAGTTTCCGTATGTTGCATGTCGACCAGCTGTTTTGACAATCCCGTTATCCGATGCTTTGATTGTGTAATCTGATGGACGTGCAATATCAATCCCGTAATGATAACGTCCCCATCGAGTACCCATTTGGCTTGAAATACGTCCCCCGTTTGCAGGCCAAGCAAATGTGCCCGTCCCAACAGATGGCACTACTTTTGTACCAATGACAACAACGCGGTCTTCTGGATCAACTAATGTATTTTCATTCGTTTGCACACGCTCTGTACGAACACCATTTTCTTCAGAAATTACATACGATACTTCTTTTTTACCTGTAGCACCCTCTTGTTTTACTACGCTTTTACCTTTTAACATTGTATCGTCTTCTTTCACAACTTTCGTGAAATCAACTGTTTCTACTTGCTTTTTCTCATAAACTGCTTTCACTGATACATATGGTTTTTCCACCGTAACATTTAGTTGATGTCCGATTTGCAAAACGGAATCCTCTGTAATTGATGGGTTTAATTGTAATAATTGGTCTGTTGTTAAGTTATGCATACTGGCAATTGAACCTAGTACATCACCTGATTGAATCGCATATAATTCTTTTTCAACTGAACCTGTTTGTAATACTTGAATTGCTTCATCAACCGTTAAAATTTCTGCCGGTGCTACTTCAACTTGTTTACCTTTTACTTCCGACGATAATGTTAAATCAACAATTCGCGTTTCATCATCCTTCAATGGGGGTAAAGAAGCCGTAGTTGGTCTAGCTTCCAATTCATTTAGTTCTGTTGGTGTAACATATTGAAGCTTCAATCCGTTAATTGCCGCTTTAAAGTCATTTTCATCCTTTAAGTAAGCTACATCCTTGCCATCTACTTGTACGGAATAAGCTTGAGCTTGAACTGTAATACTATCTTGTAGTTTTGCTAATGTCGCTTGCTCATCGGCCTCTACTTTAAATACTTGTTCAGGTATTAATGAAACGCTTGAACTCGCATCGATGTTTAATCCCTTAAATTGAACGCTTGCTTCCTTTTCTTTTTGTTCAATTATTTGCTGTACAGCTGCTTCATCGGCAACTGCCCCCATATATGAATCCGCCACATAAACGTGGAAAATCTTTTCAAATTTTTCTTTATCTGTATCATTAGCAAAACCTATATTAAGTGTCGCTGTTGATAGAAATAGTGCAAAAATCGTGGCTGTTTTAAATTTTACACTACGACGCTTCAATAGATTTAGACTTGATTTTTTAAAGTCAAATTTATCTCTTTTCGAAATCATGGTAAAGCCCCTTCCAAAATATCATTTGTTTAAATGTATATTGTTAAAATCACACTTCGTTAATGTAACATATTTCTTATTTCAAATGAACTGCTATAGCCTTTTTGTAATGAAACTGTATTATTTTTTGAATATTTTTCACATATACCCTTATAGTAATAGACCTTTTTCTATCTTTATATTCAAATAATAAGGATTATATTATCTTTTTTGCTATATTTTTGTTAATTTACCTAATATTATAATACAAACAATCATTGATTACTCCCTAATAAATGTAGTTATTTTGGCATCTATGCTGGACTTTCCCTCACAAAAAACCATCACTTTAATCAGAGTCAAAGTGATGGTTTGCCGCTTTTTATTTAATTAAATAGCTATTCTTCCCTTGGTGGTGGTGTAAATTCTAGATTTAAGAATTTATTATATTCTTTGCGGAATGCAAGACTTACCGTACCGGTCGGGCCATTACGCTGCTTAGCTATAATAATTTCGATAATATCTTTACTCTCAGTTTCTTTGTCATAGTAATCATCACGATATAAAAAGGCAACAATATCGGCATCTTGCTCAATTGAACCCGATTCACGAAGGTCACTCATCATCGGTCGTTTATCTTGACGTTGCTCTACACCACGGGATAGCTGTGATAGTGCAATAACTGGAACCTTCAACTCACGCGCTAATCCTTTTAAGGAACGTGAAATTTCCGATACTTCCTGTTGACGGTTTTCACCAGGTTTCCCGCTACCTAAAATGAGCTGTAAATAATCGATTAAAATCATGCCGAGTCCATTTTCTTTCGCTAGGCGTCTACATTTTGCTCGAATATCTGTCATTCGTACACCTGGGCTATCATCAATAAAAATGCCCGAGTTTGAAAGACTTCCCATCGCCATTGTTAGCTTACGCCAATCTTCAGGTTCTAGAGCTCCAGTACGTAAGCGTTGTGCATCAATATTCCCTTCTGCACAAAGCATACGCATAACAAGCTGATCTGCTCCCATCTCAAGTGAGAATATCGCTACATTTTCACGTGCCTTTACAGCAACACTTTGCGCTACATTTAAAGCAAAGGCAGTTTTACCAACCGACGGACGAGCTGCAACAATAATTAAATCATTACGTTGGAAACCAGCTGTCATACGGTCTAAATCACGGAAACCGGTCGGAATACCCGTTACATCTCCTTCACGTGATTGGAGCTGCTCAATATTATCAAATGTTTGAACTAATACATCTTTAACATGCTTAAAGTCTCCAGCATTTTTGCGATTTGATACTTCTAGCATTTTCTTCTCAGCTTCAGCTAAAAGGATTTCTACTTCATCTTCTCGCGTATAACCATCTTCTGCAATTTTAGTTGCAACACGAATCAAGCGACGTAATAACGCCTTCTCTTCAACAATTTTTGCATAATGTGCAATGTTCGCAGCTGTTGGAACTGCACTTGCAAGCTCGGTTAAATAGCTAAGTCCACCTACATCTTCAAGTTCCTTTTTCGCTGAAAGCTCTTCTGTTACAGTAACAACATCTATCGCTTTTCCCTTGTCGCTTAACGTTAGCATCGTCTGGAAAATCTTTTGATGTGCGATATGATAAAAATCATCTGCCATAACTATTTCGGATGCTGTGATAAGTGCCTGTGGTTCAAGGAATATCGCACCAATAACCGATTGCTCGGCTTCATGATTGTGCGGCGGAACGCGGTCCATCATGGATTCGTTCATAGTTGTCGCTCCTTATTCTTCAATTACATGTACTTTTAGAGTAGCCTTTACATCTAGGTGTAATTTTACTGGGATATTTGCAAAACCTAATGAACGAATACCATCATTGCACTCCATTTTACGTTTATCGATTTTAAAGCCATGTTTCTTTTGTAGTGCATCTGCTACTTGTTTTGTTGATACAGAACCGAATAAACGGCCGCCCTCTCCAGATTTAGCTTTAATCTCTACTGTAATTGCTTCTAACTGTTCTTTTAAATCCTTTGCTGCTTGTAATTCAGCTGCTGCATTTTTCTCTTCTAAACGTTTTTGGCCTTGTAATTCACTCATAGCTTGATTATTTGCCTCTTTTGCATGACCATTTTTAATTAAAAAGTTGCGCGCATACCCTTCTGCTACGTCTTTAATTTCACCTTTTTTACCTCTACCTTTTACATCTTTTAAAAATACGACTTTCATTGTTCATTACTCCCTTCGACTACTTCATTAATTGCTTTAATTAAATAATTTTTCACTTCACCAATTGAGTTTGCTTCCATTTGTGTTGCCGCATTCGTTAAATGTCCGCCACCGCCCAGCTTCTCCATAATTAGCTGTACATTGACTTCCCCAAGCGAACGAGCACTTATCCCAATGAGGCCATCACTACGATGTGCAATAACAAACGATGCCGAAACATCCTTCATTGTCAGTAAAATATCTGCGGTCTGCGCGATTAATACCGAATCATATGTTTTATTATCCTCACCATTCGCAATCGCAACCCCTTTGTGAGGGAATTGAACGGTTTGAATGATTTTCGATCGTGCTACATACGTATCCACATCTTCCTTTAAAAGGCGTTGAATTAAGATTGTATCTGCTCCAAGTGTCCGTAAATAAGAAGCTGCTTCAAATGTGCGTGCACCCGTTCGTAAAGTGAAGCTTTTCGTATCGACAATAATCCCCGATAATAATGCCGTTGCTTCTAGCATCACTAATTTTTCTAATTGCGGTTGGTATTCTAATAATTCTGTTACGAGCTCTGCAGTAGAAGATGCATATGGCTCCATATAGACAAGCGTCGGGTTTTCAATGAATTCCTCGCCTCGACGATGATGATCAATGACAACGACTTTGTCCGTTTTACTAAGTAATCGCTGATCCACTGTCATACTTGGTTTATGCGTATCAACAACAACGACAAGCGATTTGGACGTAATTTTAGATAGTGCCTCTTCCGGTGTAATAAAACAGTCATAAAAGTCCGTTTTTCCCTCGATTTCATCCATCAAGCGCCCGACACTACCACGCACTTCATCAAAATTCACGACAACATACCCATCAATTCCATTCATCGCCGCCATTTTTCGGACGCCTACACAGGCACCGATGGAATCCATATCTGGATGTTTATGTCCCATAACAAAGACCCTATCACTATCTTGAATTAAATCACGTAAAGCATGTGAAATGACACGCGCACGTACCCTTGTGCGCTTTTCTACTGGATTCGTTTTCCCCCCGTAGAAGCGTAATTTCCCATTTGGTTGCTTAATCGCTACTTGGTCACCACCACGCCCTAAAACTAAGTCAAGACTGGATTGTGCAAGCTGTCCGAGTTCCACTAAAGAAGCCGAGCCAGCACCAATGCCAATACTCAATGTTAAGCTCAGGTTTTTTTGCATTGTTTTTTCACGCATAACATCCAAAATCGAAAAACGCTTTTGCTCTAATTCGCTTAAGATGGATTCATTTAAAACTGCGATGAAACGATCCGATGCAATACGTTTTGCATAAATTCCATAATGCGCAGACCATTCATTAATAATAGAAGTAACCATCGTATTCGTTAAACTTCGTGATTGGTCATCCATACCTGATGTAATTTCATCATAATTATCAATGAATAAAATAGCTAATATCGTTTGATCAGCAAAATATTGCGTTTCCATTTCTACTTGCTCCGTCACATCAAAGAAGTAAAGCAACTTTTCTTCCTTCTTATAAAACACACGATATTTCCGGTCGAGGATCGTAATGGTCATTTCACTCTTTTGCTCTTGATTGATTAACGTATACAAACCTTCTGATAACGCAAATAAATCATGACCAATTAACGACTCCGTATCTAGCACTTTCAACATGAATGGATTCGCCCATTCAATGGCATATTGATCGTTAATTAATAATATCCCAATCGGCATTTCTAAAAAGGCTTCTTCGCCAACCTTTTTCATTCGGAAGGAAAGGGATTCAATATGTTTTTCTGTTTCCATATGCGTAATAGCTTCCACTTTCCAAGCATATACAATAAATAAAATAAAAATTAAAATATACGCAATACCAATCCATAAATTCCAACTTATTATAAGGATAGCTGTAACTATACCGAGTGCGGATAGTGCTAAAAGTGGGTATCGAATTGGTCTTTTACGAATAATCCCCATTTAAATCAGCTCCTCATTTTTGTTTCTTTGCCTGAATATACTCTCGAATATTAAATCCTAAATCAATAATCCCAAGTAAGATGACAAATGAATACAGCGGTATAGCTACAATCGTGCTAAGTACCTTTAACATTTTCGGTAAACCAAATGTATCGATTGTAAAATGAATAACTGAAATCCCTTGTAACGTAAGTAATACCCATAAAATGAGTGATACATTGATCATGACTACATATAATGGTGTTCCAAGCTCTGGTTGAATAAATAAATTAACTGTTAGTGTAATTAAGTAATACCATAAAACAGCTCGTGGTAATCGTAAATGACTAAAGCTTGAGAATTTCGGTACATCTACTTTAAAGCGTTTAACAATTGGTAAATTGACTGAAATAAAAATGAGTGCAAATGTAAACACCGCTAACGTAATCGAAGCTGGAATTGTCATTTCCAGCATGCTAAACATATCTGCTAAGCCTTCTTTTGAAATCGGTGTCTGTCCAGTCATACTCTCGGCAAATTCAATTGATTCCTCGTAACTCTTACGTAATAGGGCAAGTGAATCATTAATAAAATCAAATTCAAATAAACGTAAGGAAATCAAATATAGATTGGCAAATGTAATTAATACTACAATACTTGTGGAGATAAACATAAAGACTTTGCTTTTTTTATTATAAATGGCATCACCTATTGCCATTCCGGCAGCAGCAAAGATTAATGATGATGGTAAAATGATTAACCCACCAACAAAAAATGTAATAATAACTGCAATGAACGTAACTAATAATGATGATTTTCTATCATATGTCGCGCTATACCAAATGATTGGTAATGGGGCAATAAGCATTGCAACAACATTCGCTAACGGCACATAAAAAACAATTGCCATTAAAACGGCAAATAGCGCAATCATCATAGCTCCTTGTGCTAGCTTCTTTGACTGATTATTTTGCATGGAGAACCTTCCTTTATCTAATTCAAAAAACTCTTCTCACCATTCCATTGTACCATTTTTGGATGTGCAAACAAATATGCGTTACCGGAATGCGAAATAAATTGCTTATACAGCTTTATTTCTTTCAAATAATCCGTTCATTTTTCCATGCAATGGATTTTTATTTGACCAACAAAAAACCGGTCAACTCTCTTTTTCAAGAAAGTTGACCGGTTTTGAATGTTTTAGCGCTTATATCGCCAAAGCAATTCTTATTTTTCTTCTGCAACGAATGGAAGTAAAGCCATAATACGTGAAACTTTAATTGCAGATGTAAGTTTACGTTGGTATTTAGCTGAAGTTCCAGTTACGCGACGTGGTAAAATTTTACCGCGCTCAGAGATGAATTTCTTTAAAAGATCTACATCTTTGTAATCGATGTGCGTAATGTTGTTAGAAGTGAAGTAGCAAACTTTACGGCGTTTGCGGCCTCCGCGACGTGGTGCCATTATCGTATTCCTCCTTTAAGTTTTATTTATAGATGTTTGAATTCTTAGAACGGTAAATCGTCCTCAGATACTTCAATCGGTCCTTTGCTATTAGCAAATGGATCCTCATCTACACGTGTATAATTTTGCTGATTTTGAGGTGGCTGTTGTTGATACGAACCATAAGAATCCTGCTGTGGTTGCGCGCCGCCATATTGAGCATTTGGTTGACTATTATAAGACGGCTGGCCGCCTCCATAATTTTGTCCGCCATACTGCTGATTTGGCATACCTTGAGATGCATTTGCTCCTCCGCGTGGTTCTAAGAACTGCACAGAATCTGCTACAACATCCGTTGTGTAAACACGTTTCCCATCTTGTCCTTCAAAGCTACCTGTTTGGATACGCCCTTCAACACCAATCAAACTCCCTTTTTTCATGAAGTTTGCTAAGTTCTCCGCTTGTTTTCTCCAAGCAATGCAACCAATAAAGTCTGCTTCTTTTTCACCAGATTGACTTGAAAACGTACGGTTTACAGCAATTGTAAAACGTGCCATTGGGATGCCACTTGGTGTATATCGAAGCTCAGGATCTTTTGTTAGCCTTCCGACTAATACTACACGGTTAATCATCAGTTCAACCTCCTTTTTCAGCAGTTAAGTTAAAAATTATTTTGCGTCTTCACGAACAGCGATGTGACGGATAATGTCTTCGCTAATGTTAGCTAAACGAATGTATTCGTTGATTGCAACCGAATCAGCGTTTACTTTTACGATTTGGTAGAAACCTTCGCGTAAGTCGTTGATTTCGTAAGCTAAGCGGCGTTTGCCCCAATCTTTTGCTTCAACGATTTCAGCACCATTTGAAGTTAAGATTTCGTTGAAACGCTCTACTAAAGCTTTCTTCGCTTCTTCTTCAATGTTTGGACGGATAATGTACATTAATTCGTACTTTCTCATTTGTGTTTGCACCTCCTTATGGACTTGGGCTCTCCTAAAAATAGGGAGCAAGGAGTAAGTAAATTCTATTACTCACATCAATGAATTGTAGCATAATAAAAAATGACATTCAAGTGATATTTTTTTTCTTCTACTATTGTTTTTATTTTTAATCACTTTTAAATTTTATTATGGTGTTAAAAAAGCATGCTGACTGGCTGTGCAAAAGTTACGCCATGAATAGCTAAGTTCGCTCGTTTCTAATACAGCCTCCATACCAAAATAACGCATTAGTAATTGAAGCTCACTCAGTAACTCACTAGATGCTGTTTGGCAAAACTGCGAAAACTCACTTACCAATTGTTCATCTATTTGTAGCTGTGTATGCTGTTGCCAAAGTGTTTCTATTTCTGCATCAAACGCTACTTCAATTTGATCGACAATCGTTTGCGCTTGTTGTATTTTTTCTGAAACGATTTGATAACGGCTATGCTCTTCATTAAATTTCTCATTAAGTGCTTTTTGCTGTTTCGTTAAAACATTATGCGCCATCCCGATAACCAAAGAAAAGAACGAACTTTCTGAAAACGTTAAAAATGGGAAGGTATGTACAGGTAGATTATAGTTATTTTGAATTTGGTCAAATTGAAATATTTCCGTATCTTTAACAAATACATTTTCAAGTTGAATCGTATGGCTTGCGGTTGCTTTTAATCCAATAGCTTGCCAATCTTGTATAATCGTTACATCTCCACGTTTAACACTACATGTGACGATTTCTCCGTTTTCTTCATTTATCGTATTCATTGTAAAAGTAGTGCCATAATCTGCACCGCTGCAATAACGCCAACTACCTGAAACGATATAGCCACCTTCAACTTTATGTGCCGTGCCATTCGGTTTACCGCTTCCTGAAATTACTGCATTTTCAGGTTCAAAATATATTTTGCCTACATCATGTTGAAATAATGGGAGAAACATATTACCGCCAGAGCCAATTGTCACCGCCCAGCCAATATTGCCATCTAATTGGCCCATCTGTCGGAAAATTTTTAATCCATCTATTAAGTTTTTCCCAAGTCCACCTAATATATCCGGTACAAAAACCTTTAATAGCTTTTGCTCATAAAGGGCTGTTAAAATTTCATTTGATAATGTTTTATTATTTTCTAATTCATCTATTTTTATTGCCACATTAAGCATCCCTATCTTCCTTTCTTTTTGTGAACTTACTAAAAATTTTATCCTTTCTACCGTACAAAAAAAAGAGTTGGTCCCAAAATTTCGTTTTGGACAACTCTTCCTTCTCTTTAAACGTTGAAACGGAATAATAGAACATCGCCATCTTGGACAACGTATTCTTTACCTTCTGAACGGACTTTACCTGATTCTTTTGCTACTGCTTGTGAACCAGCCTCAACTAAATCATCATAAGCAACTGTTTCTGCTCGGATGAAGCCGCGCTCAAAGTCCGAATGGATAACACCCGCACATTGTGGCGCTTTCATACCTTTACGGAACGTCCATGCACGCACTTCTTGTACACCTGCAGTAAAGTAAGTTGCTAAGCCAAGTAAGTCATAAGAAGCACGGATTAATTGGTCTAATCCTGATTCTTTAATACCTAACTCTTCTAAAAACATCGCTTTTTCTTCGTCTTCTAACTCAGAAATTTCTTCTTCTACTTTTGCACAAATCGTAATGACGTGAGCGCCTTCTTTTGCTGCAAAATCACGTACCATTTGAACATACTTATTGTTATCCGCATCAGCTACTTCTTCTTCTGATACATTGGCTACGTAAAGCATTGGCTTAATCGTTAATAAATGTAGGCCTTTAATTACTTTAAATTCATCTTCAGAAAGTTCCACTGCACGTGCAGGTTGGTCATTTTCTAAAGCTTCTTTAATTTTTGTTAAAATCGGCTCTTCAATAAGTGCTTCTTTATCTTTCTGTTTCGCCATTTTTGCAACTTTTTGTAATCGCTTGTCTACTGATTCTAAATCAGCCAATATTAACTCTAAGTTGATTACTTCGATATCATCGATTGGATTAACCGTTCCTGATACATGCGTAATGTTTTCATCTTCAAAGCAACGAACAACTTGGCAAATCGCATCTACATCACGAATATGTGATAAAAACTTATTCCCTAAACCTTCTCCTTGTGAAGCTCCTTTTACGATACCCGCGATATCTGTAAATTCAAAAGAAGTTGGAACTGTTTTTTTCGGTACAACTAGTTCCGTTAACTTTTGTAAACGATAATCTGGAACTTCTACTACTCCAACGTTTGGATCGATTGTTGCGAATGGGTAGTTGGCAGCAAGTGCCCCCGCTTTTGTAATTGCATTGAATAATGTTGATTTCCCTACGTTTGGTAAACCAACTATACCAGCTGTTAATGCCATAAATGACACAACCTTTCTATGTTTAGTCCGTAATTTTCTATATTTCCATAACCTTGTCTATTATATTGATTCCTCGTACAAAAGTCTATTTTACAATTTATTGTGTATTTGTTGAACGAAGTACTTTTTTTAATTTCTTGTCAAACTCCCGACGCGGAATCATTACACTATGTCCGCAACCTTCACATTTAATGCGAATATCGGCACCTAAGCGAATAATTTTCCATTCATTTGTACCACAAGGATGTTGTTTTTTCATTTCAACAATGTCATTTAATAGATATTGCTTTGCTTCCATTACTTATTCTCCCCCTTGACCTTTTTCGTAGAACATCATCTTTGGCACCGCAAGTGGTATGCCATTTTTCGTTAAAATATCGATTACATCTTTACGAATAATACGTGAAATTGCATACTGCTGTAACGGCAAAGTTTCTAATGATATGCGAATCATTGCCTCTGTACTTGTTGTATTTATCACCCCAATAAATAATGGTGTACTTACAAGCTCCTCATATTGTTTTGGCAATGTATCTAAATAAGTTTGAATTACTTTTTGAACTTTTTCAATATCCGCCTCTAATGCAACTTGCATATCAATCATCGCTTTCGAATTATTAATCGAAAAGTTCGTCACATCATTAATCGTACCATTTGGAATAATAAATTGTTCCCCAGTAATTCCTTTTATTTTCGTTGTACGAAGGCCAATTTCCATTACAGTTCCTTCAGCAGCGTTAATTCTTACATAATCCCCTACACTAAACTGTTCCTCCAAAATAATAAAGAATCCCGTTATGATATCTTTCACTAAGCTTTGTGCACCAAATGCAATGGCAACAGACGCAATCCCAGCCCCTGCTAGTAACCCGGCAACATCAATATTAATTACCGATAAAATCCCCATAATGGCAGAGAAATAGACTAAATAACTTAATACACTTTGCATTAACTTTACAATGGTCAGTTGACGGCGCTCATTAGTGTGTACCCGAATTAAGAAGATACGTGTGATCATTTTTTTCCCAATAAACACAGCTAAATAAGAAATAATTAGAATCGCCAATATTTTAAATGACGCTGTAATAATTAAATCCCAAAACTTTTGACTCGTTATATAGTCCAAAAACTCCGATGTATAACGTGCTATTCCTTTTAAATCGTCTTTTACTAAACTTATTTCTTTTTCCAAATTTTCCACCTCTTGTATAACAGTCTTTCAAATTGAATATACTGCATAAATATATCGTATATTATGTGATTTCTCGAGTTATCAACTATAAAATAAGAAAGTGAGTTTATGCAATATGAAAAATTATGATTTTATTCCACAAAATTATTCTGTTCATTATGAACAAACAAGTGCCGTTTGGGATCTAAGTGACGCCTTCTTAAAGCTTATCCCATTTGATCACGAAGCGCTCGTTTTTTGTTGTATTGGTACGGACCGATCTACGGGTGATGCACTTGGACCGATTATTGGTAGCCAATTAAATAGTGCCTTTTCTTTCCCATTCCGTATTGTCGGCACATTGGAGCAGCCGTTACATGCTTTAAATTTAATCGAAAAACAAGAACAGTTGCACATGGAGTTTCAAAATCCATTTATAATCGCTATTGATGCTTGCTTAGGTGAATCGGATGCTATTGGTTCCATACTGCTTCATCAAGGGCCACTTTATCCTGGAAAGGCCGTAAAAAAGCAATTGCCCCCAGTCGGTAACATTTCGGTGAAAGGAATTGTCAACGTCGGAGGCTTTATGGAAGCAACTGTATTACAAAACACAAGGTTGCATCTAACATATTCAATGGGTGATAAAATCGTTCGTGCACTCATGCTTGCTTGGCAACGTCATTTATTGAAAGATAAAAACAACGGCAACCAAAATCGTAACCATACCAATGCTCGGAAGCAAATTGGCTACGCGGATTTTCGTTAAACCAGCGACATTCAAACCAATGGCTAATATCATAATTCCGCCCGTTGCTGTCATTTCCTTAATAAATAAATCAAGTGCTTCTTGAGGAATATATGTACTAATGACACCAGCGAACAGGGCAATTGACCCTTGATAAACAAAAACAGGAACAGCGGAAAGCAACACACCAATTCCTAACGTAGATGCTAAAATAATCGAAGTAAATCCATCAATAATTCCTTTTGTAATCAAAACATTATGATCGTTTCTCAGACCACTATCTAGCGCACCTATAATTGCCATTGAACCAATTGCAAAAATAAGCGTTGCCGTCACAAAACCTTCTGCAATTGATCCTTGTTCTGCTTTTTTCCCAAAAATCGATTCTACCCATTGGCCAAATCGATTAAACTGTTTATCAAGGTTTAACCACTCGCCAATCATCGTTCCAACAACTAAACTACTAATAACAATAATAAAGTTACCGCTCTCAAATCCCATTTGAATACCTAGTACTGCCACCGCAAGACCAATAATCGACATAACGGCTTTCTTCATTGACTCAGGGATATTTTTAAACATGCGACCAAGTAATGCACCAATAATGATAAATAAAGCATTCAATAAAGATCCCAATAACACCATAATTTTACCTCTTTCTGCATAAGTCTATTTATATTTAACAATCCATTACGCCTCGGCGTAATTGCGTCCAGATTTTTTTCAAGCATGCTCGAAAAACTCCTTTAAAAATCTGTAACATACGCCAGGGGCTTTAACTTAATTCAGCCGGGGTTTGAAACCCCACTGAATTAAGGGCATTCCTGACATTCATCCCCTTACTTATAGGAGCGGAGGATTTCTGCTGAAGCAAATTAAAATCTATTATTCATTTAATATCACTGATTTTAACACTCTTGCGAATTAAACTTTAGATGATGTCCCCCCTTTTTATTGGGAACAAAAAAGGGACGAATACCTAAAAAGGACTCGTTCCTTTAAATAAACGGCATTTTGATTTTGAATCAAAATGCCGTTTTTAACTTATAGGATAAATTTCTCATTGCTCTTCTAACTTTAAAATTTCTAAGATTCGATGTAAGTCATCATCTGAATAAAATTCAATTTCAATCTTACCTTTATTTTTCACCTTTTTAATTTGTACTTGTGTTCCGAAATATTCCCGTAGCTGGGATTCAGTTGCTTGGACATGAACATCCTTTTTTTCTTTTTCTGTTTCACGTGAAACGTCGTCATTTAATATTTGAATTAACTTTTCAAGCTGGCGAACGTTTAATTGATCCTTTATAACCTTTTTTGCAATTTCAGGAATACGACGTTTATTTTTTAATCCTAATAAAGCACGTCCATGCCCCATTGATAGTTGTCCACTATTTACAAGTTCACGGATTTCCTCAGGTAATTGTAATAAGCGAATTAAGTTGGCAATATGAGGGCGGCTTTTTCCTAATCGCTTTGCCAAATCTTCCTGTGTAAAATTCAATTGATTAATTAAACTATTATAAGCATCTGCTTCTTCGATGGGTGTTAAATCTTCACGCTGTAAGTTTTCTAAAATAGCGACTTCCATCATTTGCTGCTCATCGAAGTCCTTCACAATCGCTGGTATTTCAACTAAACCAGCTTGCTTAGCTGCTCTAAAGCGACGTTCACCAACAACGATTTCATATTTTCTACCTTTTTTTCTTACGATAATCGGTTGAATAATCCCATGTTCAATAATTGATGCAGACAGCTCTGTAATGGCTGTTTCATCAAAAATTTTACGCGGTTGGAAGGGGTTTTCTAAAATTTTCGTCAAGGCAATTTGTTGTACTTGATCTTCCATATGTACAGACTCTTCACGAAATAATGCATCGATTCCTTTTCCCAAACCTTTAACCATTTTTAATCACTTCCCTTGCAAACTCTAAATATAATTCTGCACCGCGCGATTTTGCATCATAAAGAATAATCGGTTTTCCATGACTCGGCGCTTCACTTAATCGAACATTACGCGGAATAATCGAATGATAGACCTTATCTTGAAAATAACGTTTTACTTCATCGATTACTTGAATACCCAGATTCGTACGTGCATCTAACATTGTTAAAAGGACGCCATCAATCATCAAACTTTTATTTAAATGCTTTTGTACAAGGCGAACTGTTGATAATAGCTGACTTAATCCTTCTAGCGCATAATATTCACATTGCACAGGAATAATTAGAGCATCCGCGGCTGTCAAGGCGTTAATCGTCAATAACCCTAATGATGGTGGACAATCAATAACGATAAAATCAAAACGTTCCTTCACTTCTTGTAACGCCTTTTTTAATCGAACTTCACGTGAAATGGTCGACACCAATTCAATTTCAGCACCAGCTAACGAAATCGTTGCAGGAACAACATATAAATTATCAATTTTTGTTTGTTGAATTACTTCCTTGATGTCCTCATCATTAATTAAAACATCGTAAATACAACTTTCTAAGTCACCTTTTCTAACTCCAAGTCCACTAGAAGCATTGCCTTGGGGATCGATATCAATTAATAATACTTTCTTTCCTAAAAAAGCTAAACATGCACTTAAATTTACAGATGTCGTCGTTTTCCCTACGCCACCCTTTTGATTGGCAATTGCAATTATACGTCCCAAATGCGCACCTGCTTTCATCACTTCGTTTTAGGTTGAATCATTAATTAAAACTTCGAGACTCATCATTATTTTTGGTATTTTCTGAAATTAAGTTTAATCTACTTTAATTCTAACAAAAAATCATCTAAAACGTTGCATGAAATTAATTTATTTTGTAATTTAATCCAATTTATATTAAATTATTTATTTAAATTCTAAAAAATCCCCTATATAAGATTACATAGGAGACTTTTGTTTATTTCTTTTTTGGGATTTTTACAGTAATTTGATAATAATCTTCTGTATCTTCTTCTTCTGTTTTCACATTAATACCACTTTTACTAACCATAGATAATGATTGTTTAATCGTATTTAATGCAATTCGCACATCTTTACTAATTGCTTTTCGCTTTGGTTTTTCCCTTTTTACTTCAGGCTCTTCTGGCTGCAATAGCTTTTGGATTTGGTCTTCTAGCTGTCTTACATTCCATTCAAATTCCTTCGTTGCAGCAATTAGTTGTAACTGTAATTGTTCATCCTTTATCGCAATTAACGCTCGTGCATGTCGTTCTGAAATTTCGCGGTTTAAAATCGCATCTTGAACAAATTGAGGAAGCTTTAACAATCGTAGTTTATTCGCTACCGTAGATTGTCCCTTCCCTAAACGCTGTGCAAGTGCTTCTTGTGTAAGTGAATGCATCTCCAACAATTGCTGATAGGCAAGTGCTTCTTCAATTGCAGTTAATTCCTCACGTTGAAGGTTTTCAATAAGTGCAATAGAAGCGGTCTCCCTATCGTTTAAATTGCGTACAATGGCTGGTACGTCTGTCCATTGTAGAGATTTCATCGCTCGGTAACGGCGTTCTCCTGCAATAATCTCATAGTTCCCTGGTTGATCACTTATTGGACGAATTACAATCGGTTGAATTACGCCATGTGTGTGTATGGTTCTTGCTAACTCTTCAATCCTCTCATCATCAAAAACAGTACGAGGCTGATAACGGTTTGGAATGATTTTTTCTATTGGAATTTTAACTACTTCTTCTGAAGCCATAGATACATTTTCTATTACTTCTACTTCACTTTTTACTTCTGGCTCTTGTTCTTGCTTCACTCCGCCTCCGAAAAAACGTGAAAAAGTACTCTTCATCCGTGTGGCACCACCTTTAAGTAACTATCTAGCTCATATTCAATATTATTTATGATTCACTCGCAAAAGTACAGTGTCCAATGAACGGTAATTTTAGAATAACAACATAAAAATAAATATGTATGCATCAAAAGACGAAAACATTTCATTATTTATGTTATTGATTTTAACCACAAACAGATTAGGACTCTCTTAACGCATTGAAATTCCCCTTTATTTGATTGGGCTTTTATTTGGTACACCCGGTTTACGTGGATATTTTTTAGGCGTGGTCTTTACTTTATCAAAAATATAAAGTGAACGCTCACTTTCTTCAACCGGTAAATGGAAAGCAAACTCTTCTTTTGCTTTCGCGCCTAATGTAGAGATTGCCTTTGCTGCATCTTTCATTTCTTCTGCTCCTGCTGCTGCCTTTAATGCAACAAAATAGCCGCCCACTTTTGCTAGTGGAATACATAACTCTGATAAAACTGATAGACGTGCCACCGCGCGTGCTGTCACCACATCAAATTGCTCACGATACTGACTGTTTTGACCAAACTCTTCTGCACGAGCATGGACAAAGTTCATATTTTGTAATTGTAATTGTTCTGTTAGATGGTTTAAAAACGTAATGCGCTTATTTAATGAATCGACAATGGTAATTTCTAGATGGGGGAAGCAAATTTTAATTGGAATACTTGGGAAGCCTGCACCTGCCCCAACGTCACATACAGTTGTTACTTTTGTAAAATCAAAATAGAAAGATGCACTAATTGAATCGTAAAAATGCTTTAAATAAACACCTTCTAAGTCCGTAATCGCTGTTAAATTCATTTTTTCATTCCACTCAACAAGTAGTTCAAAATATGTTTTGAACTGCGCAATTTGTTGTTGTGTTAATTCAATTCCTTTGCTTCTTAACGCCTCGATAAATTGTTTTTCGTTCATATAGCCAGTCTCCTTTATGAAGGAGTGCCTTTAGAAGACGTAGTAAGCTTTTCACTACGTCATTTAAGCAATTTAATCATTGCTTTTCTTAAAGGACACTCTAATAAATCAATCATGCCCCGGCATAATTACATCCAGAATTAGCTTTTTACTTGCACAGGATGTTAGCTGTTGTCGTATCCATTCGACAACAGCTAACTGACCTTCATTGCGCAGTCCTCCTTACCTATTCTGTGACATCCGCCGGGGCCCATCTTCTTTCGGTGAATTATTGGACACCCGCAAAAGTAGGAATTTAAAAAACCGCATTCATCTTACCACCTCTATGGGTGGGTAACTTCTGCTAAAAGGAGTTACATCGTATTAATGCGAGCAATTTTACCTTGCTCAATATACACAAGTAAAATCGAAATATCTGCTGGGTTTACACCCGAAATACGAGAAGCTTGCGCTATAGATAATGGACGTACATCTTTTAATTTCATACGCGCTTCTGTTGCGATTCCTGAGATGGCATCATAATCAATATTCTCGGGAATTTTCTTATTCTCTAATTTTTTCATTTTTTCTACTTGCTGCATGGCTTTTTGAATATAGCCTTCATACTTTAATTGAATCTCAATTTGCTCTTGCTCATCTTCAGATAGCGCTACATCCGATGGTATTAATGTCGCGATATGTTCATAATGCATTTCCGTACGTTTTAGTAAATCCGCTCCACGGATTCCATCTTTTAATTCCGTTCCACCAACTGATCGAATAACGGCTTGTGTCGTTTCATTTGGCTTAATAATGACTTCACGAAGGCGAGTAATTTCTCCTTCAATTCGTTGTTTTTTTAGTTGGAATTTTGCATGGCGATCCTCTGAGATTAAACCTGCTTTATAGCCGATTTCTGTTAATCGTAAATCGGCATTATCATGACGTAAAAGTAAACGATATTCCGCACGTGATGTTAATAAACGATACGGTTCATTTGTCCCTTTTGTTACTAAGTCATCAATGAGTACACCCATATAAGCGTCTGAACGGCTTAAAATAATTTCTGCACGTCCTAAAATTTTGGCTGCCGCGTTCATTCCTGCTAATAATCCTTGACCCGCTGCCTCTTCATAGCCTGACGTACCGTTAATTTGACCCGCTGTATATAAACCGCTAATTTTTTTCGTTTCAAGTGTTGGCCATAATTGAGTTGGAACGACTGAATCATACTCGATCGCATAACCAGCACGCATCATTTCTGCATTTTCTAAGCCAGGGACACTAGCAATTAATTTTTTTTGGACATGTTCTGGCAAGCTTGTTGAAAGCCCTTGTACATAAACTTCACGTGTATTACGTCCTTCTGGCTCCAAGAAAATTTGGTGACGTGGTTTATCGTTAAAGCGTGTTACTTTATCTTCAATAGATGGACAATAACGTGGACCTGTTCCTTTAATCATCCCAGAAAACATTGGTGATAAATGTAAATTATCTTCAATTACTTTATGTGTTTGTTCACTCGTATACGTTAACCAGCAAGGGAGCTGATCCATAATAAATTCTGTTGTTTCAAAGCTGAACGCTCGTGGTACATCATCACCGGGTTGAATTTCCGTTTTTGAATAATCAATTGTACGGTTATTCACACGAGGCGGCGTACCTGTTTTAAAGCGAATTAAATCCAAGCCAAGTTCTTTTAAGTTATCTGCTAACTTAATGGATGGTTGCTGATTATTCGGTCCTGATGAATATTTCAAATCACCAATTATGATTTCACCACGTAAAAACGTACCGGATGTAATAATAACAGCTGCCGCTCGGTAAATCGCACCGATTTGTGTGATAACCCCCTTAACTTCGCCCTCTTCAATAATTAATTCATCGACCATCGCTTGATGAATTTGTAAGTTTGGCTCTTCTTCTAATACTCGTTTCATTTCATGCTGGTATTGGAATTTGTCTGCTTGTGCACGTAATGCACGTACAGCAGGTCCTTTACCTGTATTTAACATACGCATTTGGATATGGGTTTTGTCGATGACTTTCCCCATTAAACCACCTAATGCGTCAATTTCACGCACGACGATTCCTTTTGCTGGTCCACCTACTGAAGGATTACATGGCATAAATGCAATCATATCTAAATTTATTGTCAACATGAGTGTTTTTGCACCCATTCTTGCTGCTGCATAAGCTGCTTCGACGCCGGCATGTCCTGCTCCGACAACAATCACATCAAATGTGCCTGCCTCATATTTTGTTGGCATGCTGTTCTTCCTTTCTTTACTCAAATAGAATTTATTTCCCTAAACAGAATTGCGAAAATAGCTGATTAATTAAGCTTTCTTGCACAGTATCTCCAATAATTTCGCCAAGGATTTCCCATGTACGTGTTACATCAATTTGAATCATATCTACTGGTACACCCGATTCAGCTGCCATTAATGCATCTTCAATTGTTGCTTGCGCTTGGTGAAGTAATGCAATATGGCGCGCATTTGAAACATACGTTAAGTCATTTGCTTCAATCTGGCCTTCAAAAAATAAAGCAGCAATGGCTTCTTCAAGCTCGATAACGCCCTCTTCTTTTAATAATGACGTCGTTACAACACGATGCTTGCCAGCTAATTCATGCACACGGTTTAAATCGATTTTACGCTCAATATCCGTTTTATTCACCACGACGATAAAATCCATCGCTTGAATTGTTTCGAATAAACGCTCATCTTCAACTGATAATTCTTCCCCATAATTAAGAACAAGTAAAATTAAATCCGCGTCTTTTAACGCTTCACGTGAACGCTCCACACCAATGCGTTCTACAATATCCTCTGTTTCACGAATTCCTGCTGTATCTACTAAGCGTAATGGTACACCACGCACATTTACATATTCTTCTATAATATCACGCGTTGTCCCTGCAATATCCGTTACAATCGCTTTATTTTCTTGTACTAAACTATTTAAAAGTGAGGATTTACCTACATTTGGTCGTCCTAAAATAACTGTAGAAAGTCCTTCACGTAATATTTTTCCCTGAGATGAAGTTTGTAATAATTGAATGATTTCCTCTCGGACCCAGCTACATTTTTCTAACAAGACCGGAATCGTCATTTCTTCTACATCATCATACTCTGGATAATCTATATTAACCTCTACCTGTGCCAATGTCTCTAGTAACGCTTGACGTAAAGAGGTAATCAATCTTGATAATTTCCCGTCCATTTGACCAAGTGCTACATTCATTGCACGATCTGTTTTTGCACGAATTAAGTCCATTACAGCCTCTGCTTGTGATAAGTCAATTCGCCCATTTAAAAAAGCACGTTTTGTAAACTCTCCTGGTTCTGCTAATCTTGCGCCTGAACGTAATACTAATTGTAATACGCGATTTACTGACACAATTCCACCGTGACAATTAATTTCAACGACATCCTCACGCGTAAATGTTTTTGGACCACGCATTAATGATAGCATTACTTCTTCTACTATTTCATCAGTTTTTGGATCAATTAAATGCCCATAATGAATCGTATGTGACGGTACTTCTGTTAAACGTTTCCCGTTTGGTGATTTAAATAATTTATCTGCAATTTCTACTGCTTCATCGCCACTTAAACGAACAATCGCAATAGCTCCTTCTCCCATTGGTGTGGATATCGCAGCAATCGTATCGAATTCCATTTGTATCCTCCTAATTCATCATTATCCACATGTGGATAAGTTGCTACCGAACTGTACTCTCTAACAATTTAGACTAACATATTTTAAGCAAAATCTAAAGTAATGTCATTTGATTCCTCTTTTTAAAGTGAAATATAAAAACGGCCTTTCCAGTGGAATGGGCCGTTTTTATTGTCTGTATGAATAAGCTAATTTGACCGCAACTTATTTAATCGGTTCAATTACTAAATAACGATTCGGTTCAACGCCTTCTGAATATGTTTCGATATCTAGGCGATTTGCTAACGCATTATGAATAATTTTTCGTTCGTATGATGCCATTGGCTCAAATGTGACAGGCTTACGCGTATGCGTTGCTTTGTCTGCCATTCGCTCTGCTAATTGTTCCAGTGCTATTTGACGACGTTCACGATAATCTTCCACATCAATTTGTAAAATCATAAAAGATTTAGCTGTTTTGTTTAACATCAGCTGTGTTATTTGCTGCAGCGCATTTAATGTATAACCACGCTTACCAATTAATAAAGCCGCTTTTTCACTTGATAATTTAAACAAAACATTTTTACCATCCGACGTATGTTCGATTGATAAATCTGTAATCCCCATTGGTTCTGCAATACTTATTAAGTATTTCTTCGCTTCCTCAATTGGGTCAACCTCAGCTTGCAGTTCATGGTGAATTGGTTGTGCCCCATTTATATGATTTGGCTCTTCCTCAGAAATTTCCGTAGCAGTTTGTTGTAGATTTTCACTAATGACTGGCTGCTCGGTGATTTCTTTATTCTCTTTTAATTGAACTATTTCTTTTACTGTGACACGTACTTCAGCAGGACGTGCCCCAAAACCTAAAAATCCTTTTTTACCTTCTTGTAAAACTTCCACATCAACTTGTTCACGTGAATGGCCAAGCTTTTGTAACGCCAATGAGATCGCTTTTTCTAATGTTGCGCCTATTTGCGTAGTTTGTTTCACTATTTCGCTCCTCCTGTATCGGCAGCTTCCGGTTTATTTTTATTCCAAGGTTTGTAAATTGCAAGGTTTTGTAATACAGAAACAATATTTCCGACCACCCAATATAATGATAAGGCTGCTGGTAAAACTATACCGAAACCAATAATCATTAATGGCATGATATACATCATGATTTTCATTTGTGGATTATCAACAGCAGGACCCGTCATTAATACAACATATTGGATAAGACCCGCAATAATTGCTAATAATATACTTGGTTCTGCTAAAGGCAATGTTAAAAATGTGCCTAATTCAAATGCTGGTGTTGCATTCATACGGCTAATTGCATGATAGAAACCAATTAAGATTGGCATTTGAACAAAGATTGGTAAACATCCAGCAAGTGGGTTAACCCCAGAAGTTTGCATTAATTGCATCATTTCTTGCTGATACTTTTGTTGTGTAGCCGCGTCTTTAGAGCTATATTTTGCTTGTAACTCTTTTAGCTTCGGCTGAATTTCCTGCATTTTTTTAGAGCTCTTAATTTGCTTAATTGTTAACGGTAAAATTACTAATCGGATAATAATTGTTACAATAATAATCCCAAGTGCGTAGCTCGAAAACATGTCCGCAAAAAGCTTAATGAATGATACGAGTGGCCAAACGATAAATTCATTCCAAAAACCTTCACTTTTAGCTGAGATTGGCTGATCAAATTCACTACAACCTGAAAGAAGTAAAACTACTGATACAAGTGATAGCATTAACCAAAGATTTTTCTTCAATCTTCTTCCTCCTAAAGCAAACCTATTCAATTTTATGACAATATTTTACCATGTGAATCCGTTTTTATACTACTAATTGACCCATTATTTTAATGCTTCATGTGAAACTAATCACGACTCACTGTAAATGACATCCTTATATAGGCCAGCTAGAAAATAACTCTCTCTATCAATATTATTTTTTTAGAACCCGTGCAACCTTTAATACATGTTCTAAACTTTTTTTTGTTTCATCAAAATTTAATGTGGCCGCCTGCGTTCTGGCGATAATAACATAATCCATATCTTTTCTTACTTCATCTTTTAATTCAAGAAAAGCTTGGCGAAGATAGCGTTTTACTCGAACACGTGTAACCGCGTTCCCAACTTTTTTACTTACCGATAAGCCTATGCGAAACACCTCTTGTTGTTCACCCTTTAAGCAATAAACAACAAATTGGCGATTCGCAAATGACTTACCTTTTCTAAACACCTTTTGAAAATCTTCATTTTTCTTAATACGTTGGCGTTTATTCATTGATCCATTCACCTGTCCCATCTAATCATTGGTTCTTTTTTGCTTCAATCGGAAATAAAAGAAAAAAAGACCACTGATGTGGCTCAGTGGACTTATGCTGATAATACTTTTCTTCCTTTACGACGACGAGCTGCTAAAACATTACGGCCGTTTTTTGTGCTCATGCGAGCGCGGAAACCGTGTACTTTAGAGTGCTTACGTTTTTTAGGTTGGTACGTACGTTTCATTTGTATACACCTCCTGCATTCGAATGTTACTATATCTATTTCTACATACAGACCATGACATTATATAAATAATTTCAACCATTTGTCAATGGCTATTCAATTTTTTCTTATTTTTGTTCATGGAGTACTTCTATCATTATACCTCATTGCGTCCAAATGTTGAATTGAAGCATGCATATTGTAGCTCAAATAGCCGTTTCACCTGAATGCAACAAACATCAATTACACCTCGGCTATTTCTTGTCCAGGTTTTCCTGGAGCATGCTCGAAAAGCCTCCCCAAAAAAATCTACGACATCCGTTTAAGCAAGTTAAACTAACGTCCTCTAATAAACTCCTTTCAAATTGCGTTCACGACCACCGAGAACTTAATCTTCTTTTCACACTTGCCTACACTCAAGGAAAATAAGCTAGTTTCCCCCTCCCTCAAGTTATCCACAACTCTTTGGGAATTGTCCCCGTAAGTTGTGAATAATTATTTTGTCCCCTTTTTTTATCCACACCCCTTATCTACAACTTTTTCACAAATTCTATA